>CAUWLJ010000027.1:0-36774 GCA_963559585.1 uncultured Eisenbergiella sp.
GGATTTAAGTGTGAAAAACATATATTTGAAGGAATAAAAGTGTAAAAGTCAGGTTCGATCAGAGGATAAATCTCTTTCAAAAACTCTATAAATTCTTCTATTCTCATTCCCTTTTGTTCCTTTCTGTGATATAATACAGTTGCGTCATTATTTATTTCCCCGGTTCTGCTTCCCACAGGCCGGGGGTTTTTATATTCCGCCCGCATCCTGCTACCTCATATACATCTTGGCAAATCCCAGCGCTTCCCGCTCTGTGCCAAATACATCCACAAAGATCTCACACGTCTCTGTCCTGTCCCTGAAATCCTCATCATGATCTCCGGCCTCGCTGCACTTGACAACCTTGGTTCCGTCCATAAAGATTCTTGCCTCAACTTTATATTTCACTTTCTTTTCCTCCTTCCGGCTGCCGCCGCCACAATGAGTGCTGCAATCTCTGATAATACCGTGGCAATTACGCCACACCAAAACTCAGGAATATACATTGCGCCTTTCCTCCATCTGCTGTATTTTTCCGTTCTCCCGGCATTCCTCTATCATTTCACGGAACAGGAGGTATCGGGGCTTCCCGCTCCTCCCTATCACCTTGATCCCCACCGGGAGCTGTCCAGTATCTATGTAATACCGGATGTTATTGGGTGACAGGTGTACTTCATGTATAAAGTCTTTCATCTTCACCCTCTGCATCCCTCTCACCTCCCGTCTCCGTTGTATGGATAATCTAAAATAATTCTGACAGCTTCATTTGTTCATAGTCCGGCTTTCTCACAAAATCTTCCGGCAACTGAATGCCATACTGCTCACAGATCCTTTTCGCTACCTCTGCGACCTTATATGGTGCACTCCCCTGCTTGTCCATTCGGCCCGCCAAAACTTTTATCAGCTTGGCAACCTCTCCCGGATGCTCTGTGATAGCAATTTGCTTTATGGAATCTTCCATCTCATGGAAGCGATTAATGTACCGCGCGGTAAATTCGGTCCCTTTTTGCCCGGTCATCTTGTGGGCAATGAATTCACAACCCTTTTTCGTTACTTCATAACAAGGCATTATTCTGTTTTGCTTATTTATATAGGTGCTTTCTCTAAAGAAATCGGACTGGGAAAGATTCCCCTGTCCTAACTGTTGCCAATATCTACGGATGTCCTTCAGCAAATCGTTATGCGCTTTCTCCACCATTTCTGCCACTTCCATCGAAGTGATTGTTGTTCTGGTTAAATCGTTCATTCGTCCTCCTTCATTTCTCTATTACAAAAAAGTAATTAATCACAACTCACTTGCACTGATTTCGCATCATCTTTTCTCTTATGCCGCTTCAACCAAAGGAAGAATGCCATTCTGTTTCAAAAAGTCATACAAAAATAACCTTCCTTTTTGTGTCCAATAAGAGTGCTCACGAGAATGCTGTACACCGTCTGCATCCGCATAGTTGTGAGTTCTGGTTTTCAGGTATCCTTTTCCCTGAAAATCTGCATATAACACCCACGTGCTCCCCTGCTTGAACTGAAGACCCATATCATGCAGCAGTGAATTGAATTTCTTGGCAGACATTCCATAATCTTTTGCGATTACGGTAGTGGCAATGAGGTCTTTACACTGAAGGATCATGTCGTAATAGGATGCTTTTGGCTGGAGTTCTTCGATCACCTTCTGCTGTTCCACAACTTGTCCGCCTAAAAAGCTACACCGTTCTTTCAGACTCTCTACTGCATTGTTTGCAAGCTGTAATGCCCGAGCCATAATCTGCTCCGGTGTATTCCATGCCTTTTCCAAATCCAGAAAATACTGTCGGTACATCTTTCCTTTTTCTGTTCTCTGGATCATGCAGATCTGTTTTGCCATATCAACAGAAATCTGATAATCAATCATATTCTGCCCACCATTACAACCGCTTTCCAAATTTGGAAAGCACTTTTGATAGTCGTTCTCAGTAAATCCGTATTCAGCCATACGCTCAAACCAAGTTGTGAAGTTACTCTTAGTTTCCAACCCCTCATGCAAATCTCTTGCCGATACAGTTGGCTGTTCTGAATCATAATTGATTCAGATTAAATCGTTCATTCTCTCACCTCCCTTCTTCTGTCTGGAAAAGAATAGATTAATCCCCTTCTCACTTCCCTGCTTTTCCCTGTTGATGCACAAGAACGCTCGTTCTATAATGTTCCTGTCAACAGCTGCTCAATGGTTACTCCAAGATAATCAGCTACTTTTTTTACCTTTCGGATTCCGGGCTCGTTCTCGTTCCACTTACGGACACTACTGTTAGGAAATCCTAAATCATGCTCCATTTTCCACACGCTGACACCTCTTTTTTGACATATGCTTTTTACATTGTCATAGAGCAACTTTGCACCTCCTTTCTTTTAGTAAAATTAAGAGAAAATATTCCACTATCGTGTTGACTTTTCTGAGAAAATATTCTATTATAAAGGCAAACAATAGAATATATTCTCGCAATACAATCTTTCAAGTTGGCGCTTATGGATTGTTTATGAAGTTCACGAGATTTTTTTCTCTTTACACTCCTTACTATACGAGAATATTTTCTTTTTGTCAATACTTTTATGAGATTTTTTTCTCGTTGCTTGAAAGGAGCTTTTTATGTCATTAAAAGAACGCATTAAAAATCTGGCACAAGAACGTGGCATAAGCCTACCTGCCTTGGAATCCGAATTAGGATTCGGCAATAGCACCATAGTTAAATGGGATAAATCTACCCCAAACGCCGACAAGCTTAATGCTGTTGCGAAATATTTCGGTGTGACTATGGATTATCTGCTGAACGGTATTGACAAAGATGGATTGAACGAAAAAGATAACAAAGATATTTCAAAAGATCTTGAAAATATAATGAACAAACTTTCTTCCGGCGAAGCTGGCCCGGCCAGTTACGATGGTGAAGAACTTGACCCAGAGGCAGCAGAGCTGTTCCGGGATGAATTGGAACTTGCCCTCCGCCGCCTCAAAATCATCAACAAGGAGAAGTACACTCCTAAAAAATACAAAAAGTAGGTGATTATATGGAGATTGACAGAATCAAACATCTTGTGTCCTATTACACCAGACTGTGTGGTACGTCAGATCCTTTTGAAATTGCAGACAGGTTAGGGATCCTGTATCAGATCGGGAATTGTAAAAATGCCGGATGCTATATGTATCTGAAGAAGCACCGATACATCTTCCTGAACCGGGATCTGGACTATCATGAAATGCGTCTTGTCATGGCGCACGAACTTGGTCACGCAATCCTTGACAGCAAAACCAACTGTTATTTCATACGCAATAAAACGTTGCTGTTGGTATCAAAAATTGAAAGGCGTGCAAATTTATTTGCAGCTCACCTTCTGATCACTGAAGACATGCTCCAAGATTTCACCGGATACACGCAGGAACAATTCACCCAAGCTACTGGATTCCCCAAGGAATTGTTAGAACTTAGGCTGAAATAAGTATCATATTATACAAAGATATTATAAGCATAAAGGAGAAATCAAATGACTGAAGATAAAACATTATCTTTTCTTAATTTTATTTTAGACTTTCAACTTCCAATTATTCCATCCGGCACTCGCTTCTGGATGGTTCGAACACAAAAAGGATATTTTTATAACGAATTTATTACTAAACGCTTTGTGGCTCTTGCTTGGAACAATATTGATTCTTGCACAGATTTTTCTGAAGAAGCGCGAGAGGCTTTAAAAGATGACATCTTAATGGAGTATAGCGAAATCAGCCGTCCCTCTACCGTTATCAATAAATGTTCTGCCTTTATTCATGAAATAAAAAAAGATGACATACTTGTTATTCCCAGCGCCGGAAGTAAATATATTACATTTGCTATAGCAGGAGACTATTTTGAAGACACGTCAAAAACAGTTGATTTGGAGCATACTGTTATTTGCAGAATAAAAAATAATGATGTAGATATTAACGATGTTTCATGCCCATATAAAAAACGAAGACATATCACTTTATTAAGGACTGTTAAAAACGAAGAGTTAAATTATTCGCTTTGCCGTGCTATATCTAACTATCATGGGTTAAGTAATTTGGACTCATACGCACGACAAATTCTTAATTCGCTATATAATTACTACATTTTTAACAATGATATTTCTCTGATATATAATGTTAAGAAAACCAAACCCATAACCCCGCGTGAATTGAATGCAATTCTTTATGGTACAACAGAATTTTTTGCGGCTATAGCCCCTGAAGAATGTCTCTCCACACAAATCTCCTTAAATTCACCTGGAGAAATTGTATTCAATCTTACAGACGTTCTTCATCTTTTGAAAAATAATTGGCAATATTTTTTTGGCATATTAGTTTTTTTAGGCGGTGGAAGTATCCTTACCTTTAAAATTCCTGGAGCAATCGATATCATAAAGAATATCGTCAATTCTCCAAGCGAGTACCGGATCAAAAAAGCTGAAGCCAATCAAAAAGAGCTAGAAGTATACGAAAAAAAAGTTTTGCTATACGAAAAAATAAAAGCCTCAGGAATTAATCCAGAAGCTTTATCTCAATCAATTGACGCAATCGTAAACGGAAGCAAATCACTCAACATAGAACCCATTATCGTAAGCGATGAAGCCGCAGCCAATCTGCCAGAGGAAGCCGTAATGCTTGAATCTCACGATGCAGAAGAGGAGTAAGCGTAAAAGAAATATATGAAAATAGTACCAAAATACATAATTCCAATTTCTGATTACTAATTATAATATTCCACAAAAAAGTAGAGGATACGATTTTTACGCAAGAGCTTAATAAAAACAAAAAACATACTGGAATCAAAAAAAAATCAATAACTGTAATTATTTTTTGTCTCATAATAATATATTACCTTTATTGCAATATCTACCTTACGGAAAACATTATATGCCTAGTCTCCAAATTTGTCAAAATAGAAAACCGCCCCAGTGCGCCAACACCAGAGCGGAATCCTGGATACATATAAATTGTATGGAATTGTTACATTTTCCCACAAAATGATCCTCCAGAAAGGAATCTGTTATGAATGAAAATGAATTTATGCAAAAATTAAGTGAAATGTCACAACGTGTTCTTTCCAAAGCCCTGACACCAGAAGAAGAAACCACATATACTGAAACACTTTTTGAATCTATACGCCATGTAAACGAATACGATGAAGAATTCTGGTATGCCAGAGAATTGCAGCTTGCGCTGGAATATACTGAATGGAGAAATTTTCACAAGGTAATTGACCGCGCTATCACAGCTTGCGAAAACAGTAAAAATCAGGTTGCAGAACATTTTGTTGAGGTCAACAAAACGATAGAAATGCCCAAAACAGCCAGAAAAGAAATCTCTGATTATCAGCTATCCCGCTACGCCTGTTATCTTATCGTGCAGAACGGTGATCCCAGGAAAAAAGTAATTGCACTGGGTCAGACTTATTTTGCAGTCAAAACCCGTCAACAAGAACTGATTGAGAATTATGACAGCCTTGACGAAGATCTTAAACGCATTGCCATACGCAATGAAATGAAAACACATAATAAATCTCTTGCCGAAGCTGCGCAAATGGCGGGCATAACGAAACCTATAGATTACGCCATTTTCCAAAATAAAGGTTATCAAGGACTTTATGGCGGGCTCGGTCAAAAAGAAATTCATTCCCGGAAAGGATTGAAAAAAAGCCAGGATATTCTTGACCACATGGGAAGCACTGAATTGGCCGCCAATCTGTTCCGTGCTACGCAAACAGATGAAAAACTGCGCAGAGAAAAAATTGTGGGGAAAAATGCCGCTAATCACACGCACTATGAAGTTGGCAAGAAAGTGCGTCAAACAATAGCAGAATTAGGCGGTACAATGCCTGAGGATCTACCTACGCCTGCCAAAAGCATAAAGCAAATTGAAAAAGAACATAAAAAGAATTTAGAATCTCAAAACAAAAAAGAATAGGAAAACCGCCCCAACGCGGTCAACGCCGGAGCGGATTCCATAGATTACTGTACAGGCCACGGGGGCCAGTAAGCAATTCACTCGCAGGAATAGTTTACCACAATCCTCCTACACCTGTACAGGTGTATTTTTTATACCTTTTTTCAAGGAGGACACCATGCCAAGGAAGAAAAAATACCCTAAGCTGCCAAACGGTTTCGGGCAGATCAAAGTATACGGAGGCAACCGGCGCAAGCCCGTAGCCGCATTTCCTCCGGCCACGGAGCGCACCTGCACCGGGGAATATAAACAGCCCAAGCCTTTGACGTGGTGCACAACCTATCTGGAAGCCTTTTCTGCCCTGGATCAGTACAACCGGGAGCGCGGATGGTATGATAAGGCTGTGCCCTCTGAAATCGCCCTCCTGCGGGAGGAAATCGCCACCCTGCGGAAAGCCCTGGGCATATGCGAAAGTGAAAACAAATACTGGAATTACACCTTTTCCCAGGTCTATGAGGATTACTATGAGACAAAGTATAATGGCGGAAAGATATACTCCAAATCCAGTAAAAACAGCACCCGCGCCGCCTACCGGAACTGTGCCGCTCTCCATGACCGGATATTCCGTGAACTGGACCAAGACGATCTTCAGGCCGTTTTGGATAACTGCGGCCTCAAACACGCCAGTCAGGAGCTGATCGTCAACTTATACACCCAGATGTACCACCATGCCGGGAGATACAACATCCTCAAGCAGGATTATTCCCGGTACGTGGAGATCAAAATTCCCGATGATGATGAACCCGGCGTACCCTTCACAGAGCAGGAACGCATGATTTTGTGGGATAACCGGGAAGATGAAATTGTGGAATTTATCATCATCATGTGTCTTTCAGGCTACCGTGTCAGCGCCTATCGCAAAATGACCGTAAACCTGGATGAGCAGTATTTTTTCGGCGGCGTCAAGACCAAAAACGGAAAAAACAGATACGTTCCGATCCACCCCATTATCCTGCCGTATGTGCGGCGCCGGATCGAAAAATACGGCTGCCTGCTCCCCATAACGCCCCAGGCATTCCGCGGCCGCATGTACGACACTCTGGAGCGTATCGGCATAGCAAAGCATACCCCACACGATACGCGGGACACATTCGCCACGCTTGCAGACAAATACCGGGTAGATAAAACCTATCTCAAACGACTGATGGGGCACTCGCTGGCAAACGACATTACGGAGGACAAGTATATCAACCCTGCTCTGGATGATCTGCGCACTGAGATATGCAAGATCCAGTTCCCATAACCGTGCTACGATTTTGCTACGATCCGTTCAGTTTTTTTGATGTTTTTTGAGTTTTTAACAGACCTTCCAAATCAGAGAAAATCCAGTGTTTATGCGGGTTTTGCGGCATAAACACTGGATTTTGAGATATTTCCAAATTTAAGTTTTTCTTAAACCAAAGGGTATTTCAGGCCTGGCGGTAAAAAAACCGGGCACGCTTCACCGCATGTCCGGCTTTTTCTTCCGCCGTCCTTCCAGGTACGGCAGTCTCTGTTCTTTTTCCAGTTCTTTTATGGCGTTTCTGTTGAAGGTCAGGTGCATCATCATAGCTGTTTTGGCTCCGATGGGATCATGCTCCGCAATAGCCTCCGTCACTGCGCGGTGGGTCATGATGGTTTCCTGTGTCAGCTTCCTGTGGGTCACATTCACGAACATCATCACCGCCGTATCTATGATGGGAATCAGCTGGCCCACCACCAGATTGCCGGAGCATTCTGCAATGCAGGTGTGAAAAGCAATGTCGGTCTCCACGTAGTTCTCCCCGTCAAGGATCCGTCTTTCCACCTGGTCACAGATCTGCTCCAGCTTCAGGATCTGTTCCCTCCCCGCATTCCGGGCCGCCATCTCGGCGATCCCCGGCTCCAGGAGCAGGCGCACCTCTGCCAGATCCAGGGCAAGCGCCAGCTTATCCTCCACCCCCTGCAGCCCCAAAGGATCCTGGTCTGCGGGCGTGGTGCTCACCACATAGGTTCCTGATCCCCGGCGCACCTCCAGCACCCCCCGGGAGGCCAGGTTCTTCACCGCCTCCCGGATGGTGCTGCGCCCCACTCCGAAGCGCTCCGCCAGTTCAAACTCGTTGGGGAGCTTTTCTCCGATCCGGCAGGGTGTCTCCAGAATATAGGTAAGGAGCAGCTCCTGCACCTGTTCCGCCAGCAATTTGTTCTTCCTATTGCCAAGTTCAGCCATAAGTCAGTCCTATTTCGTCAGAGCCACCATGATCTCGTTGGAACGGTTCACGAATCTGGTCATGGCCTCCGCGTCCAGCGGCCCGTTCTGCAGCTTTGCCAGATCGTAAAGCTGTTCACAGATCAGCTTCTCGTTTTCATTGTCCGTCTCGTCCTTATGGGCAACCACATATTCCACCAGGGGATGGTTTGCGTTCAGCACCAGAGTCTCTCCCTCTGCGCCGAACATTCCCATATCCATTCCGTTCATGGCGTACATCTTCATCATATCCTGCATTCTCCTGCTCTCCTCGGAGATGGTGAGCACGGAGGATACCTTCTTATTCTTCAGCTTCTCGATCTTCACGGTCAGCTTATCGTTTTTCAGGGCCTCCCGCACGATCTTCTGTACATCCTCAGCCTGGGCATCCAGCTCCTCCTGAGCCTTCTTGGAGGTTTTGGACTTGAAGGCTTCCGTCAGATCCGCGTCGATCCTTGCGAACTTAATGCCCTCGTTCTTCATTTCAAGCTGATTGATGAAGGGCTGGTCGATCTGGTCGGGCAGTACCACGGCGTCCATCTTGGCCTGCTTGAACAGGTTCACATACTGGCTCTGAAGCTTTAAGTCGGTGGCGTAGTAAATAGTCTTTTCCTTCTTTTCTTCTTCCTTGCCGTCTTCTCCGGCAGGCTCCTCCACCACTTCGGCCTCCACCTTCTCGCCGTTCTCGTCTACCGCCTTCTCATCCTTTTCATCAGGATCGATCCTGTTGACCTCCAGGCAGTCGGGAAGGGTCATATACTTGCCGTCCAGGTTCTTGAACAGGATATAGTCGGTCATCTTTTCACAGAACTTATCGTCCTTTAAGCAGCCGTACTTCACGAAGGGGCTGATGTCATCCCAGTATTTCTCGTACTCCTCCCTGTCGGTCTTGCACAGGCCGGACAGCTTATCCGCCACCTTCTTGGTGATGTAATCGGAGATCTTCTTCACGAAGCCGTCGTTCTGCAGCGCGCTTCTGGATACGTTCAGCGGCAGATCGGGACAGTCGATCACACCCTTTAAGAGCATCAGGAACTCAGGAATCACCTCTTTGATGTTGTCTGCAATGAATACCTGATTGTTGTACAGCTTGATGGTTCCCTCAATGGACTCGTACTCCATGTTGATCTTGGGGAAGTACAGAATACCCTTCAGGTTGAAGGGATAGTCCATGTTCAGATGGATCCAGAACAGCGGCTCCTTATAGTCCATGAACACCCTGCGGTAAAAATCAAGGTAATCCTCCTTCTTACACTCGCTGGGGTTCTTCGTCCAGAGCGGGTGAATATCGTTCATCAGCGCAGGACGCTTCTTGATTTTCAGGCGGACAGGCTTCTCCTCTCCCTCCTTGTCGTCCTCCTTCTTCTCCGGCTGGATGGTCTCAAGCACCTCGTCTGTGGGCAGCTTGTCGGCCTCGTCGATGGTTTCCGTTTCAGGCGTATTTTCTCTGGACAGCCAGATCTCCACAGGCATGAAGGAGCAGTACTTCTTCACAACCTCCTGGGCCTTGTACTCGTTACAGAACTGCAGGCAGTCCTCGTTTAAGAACAGGGTAATCTGGGTTCCCACCTGGTCCCAGGTTCCGTCGGTCATGTCAAATTCCGTGCCGCCGTCACATTCCCAGTGCACCGGAGCCGCGCCCTCCTTAAAGGAAAGGGTGTCGATATGCACCTCATCCGCCACCATAAACGCGGAATAGAAGCCCAGTCCGAAATGGCCGATGATCTGGTTGTCGTCGGATTTATCCTTGTACTTCTCAATGAAATCGGTGGCGCCGGAGAAGGCGATCTGGTTGATGTACTCCTCCACCTCGTCGGCGGTCATACCGATACCGTTATCAATAAATTTGAGGGTCTTCTCCTCCGGGTTCACGATCACCTGGATTTTGGGCTGATAATTCTCGGGAAGGGAATATTCTCCCATCACGTCCAGCTTCTTCAGCTTGGTGATGGCATCGCAGCCGTTGGAGATCAGTTCTCTGTAGAAAATATCGTGGTCAGAGTATAACCACTTCTTAATAATGGGAAATATGTTTTCGCTGTTGATCGAGAGGCTTCCATGCTTGTCTGCCATTTGAATCACGTTCCTTTCTTTTTCCTTTTTTATAAAAAATGTGCGCTGCGGGACGGTTCTGCCCCGCTCTGGTTATCAGTGTACTTCCTGATGAGGAAAAAGTCAATAGAAAATCAGCACTCAATTTGAATGAGTGCTAATAGCGTGTAGATTCACAGTCATCAATCCTCAGTCTCTCTGCTTCCACGAGAAAAATTTAAATGTAAAAGATAACAAAACAGCCATATATATGATCAAAACGAGCAAATCAATATAGACCATTCTATTTACGGTACCATCATAGAGAATCTGGCGAATTCCCTCTAACATATAGATAAACGGAAGGAATCTCTGCAAAATATGAAACCAGGCCGGCAGTTCCTCTATCGAATAATATACAGGTGTTGCAAACATAACCACAAACATTAAAATCTCTGCCAGAGTATAGCTTAAATTGTAATTATCGCTGAAGGTTCCAACGACCGCCCCAATCGATACCATAATTATGCCCGAAATAATCACAAAAACAAAGAGCCATAGATTCACATGCAGGCTGATGTCAAAAAGCAGCATCCCAACTACAGGCATGAGCAAAAGGGAAGGGATTGTACTTATTGCTGAACTCAGGAAAATGCCTGTCAGGGGAGAAAACCGGTTAATGGGCAGCGTTGCCATATGCTCAAATCCATTCTTTTGCCGGGTTTGAATCAACAGCTGGGCTAATGTCATGATACATAAATTTGAGATTGCGGAAATATAAATGATTGCTGTTTCTCTGTTTATTTCTACCGGCATTAAAGCTACCATACATAGAATTCCCATGGGAATTACCATTGAAAACATAAGTGTAATGATCCAGATAGACCTCTGCTGCTTTGCGCCAATAATAAAATAGATCAAGCTTTCCTTCATGTACTTTTTCATATAACCATTTCCTCTGCTGATTCGTCATACACTCTTATTGTTCTCCATTACCTGGAGATAGAGCTCTTCCAAAGAAGGTTCAACAATCTGAATATTCCCTACATATTTACTCAGATCAGAGTCCTCAAAAACATCCCCCAGAAATGCTGTTATTTCATTTTTTTTACCATAATAAAACAGTGTTTTACGTTCTTCATCCCAGCGATAGTCCCTTCCCAAATCGTATTCACTCAGATTCATGGATTTCACAAAGGTAATATCAAGACGGGAATCTTTTTCCACCTCCCGCTGAATATCAGATAGTGTCCCGATCTTTATGATTTTCCCCTTATTCATGATCATCGCTCTGTCGATGATGTCATCTATCTCTTTCACATTGTGTGTAATTAATAAAATAGATATATTTTGAGACTCTTTTAAGTTTTTTAAAAACTTCCAGAAAAGGATACGCTTTTCCGGATCAAGCCCATTTGTCGGCTCATCTAAAATCAACACTTTGGGCCTTCCCATTGCAGCTCCTGCCAAAGCCATAGTCTGCTTTTTCCCACCGCTCAGCTTACTTATAACAGTGTTTTCCTCATTTTCCAGTTCAAACATGTTGATAATATTCTTTACATCCTCCAATGCGGCTTTATACGGTATCCCTTTTAATAATGCGGTATATAAGATGGCCTCTTTTGTGGTTAAATGATCCCAGTGTTCATATCTGCTCTGCATCATATAGCCGATTTCTTTTAAGGATGTGTTCTTTTTCCCTTGCAGCTTTTCCCCTAATATCTCTATTTCTCCGGCATCAGGCGAGGTATATCCAATCAACTGCTTCACTAATGTACTCTTTCCCGCGCCATTAGGGCCTAATATTCCTAGTATTTCATTTTCATACAGTTCAAAAGAAAGATCCTCATTTGCAGTCTTTATATACTGCCTGCCTTTATATGTCTTGGTCAGGTTCCGCACGGATATAACCTTTTTATTCATCTTCCTCACTCCCTTACAGGTATATTCAAGCGTCATGTTATCACAAATTCGGAGAATGCTCCATGTCATCTGCACCAAACGACATAAAACAGCCTGTTTTGGGCATTTTAATCTTCATTCCAAGGTATCACA
The DNA here is from genome assembly GCA_963559585.1 of uncultured Eisenbergiella sp. Taxonomy (GTDB): domain Bacteria; phylum Bacillota; class Clostridia; order Lachnospirales; family Lachnospiraceae; genus Eisenbergiella. The sequence continues at coordinate 12,261 of CAUWLJ010000027.1, forward strand.
AACAGCCCTGTAAAAAATAAACCATCAGGCTTGTCTTTCACACGGCTTGCATTTTTTCATTCTCCTATTATAACGGAAAGGTGATTTCTTGTATAACGAATGGCTCACACCTGCACAGCGGGTGGTTTTTTGTTGAGCGGATCTCCATTTCCCGGAATACGAAAAATTCCGCTCCACTCAACAGACTAAAGCCCATAACAATGCCAGGGGAGCAGATAAACCACTGCTCCCCTGGCTGATTTTTGTCCACAGTTTTGTTTCATATTGCACTTACTCAAGCGCAGGCAATACCTCTCCGAGTTTCTTCCACTGCTCTACCACAAAATCAAAAGACAGTGTATCTTCTTCCGCAAAAACATAGTTACGTTGCATATTCTGATAGTCCTTACGAAATGCTTCATTATCAGAAAACCCTCTGAGCAGCTGAAAATCAGAAAACTTCTTTTCCGCCAGATCACTGCCTGTTCTTCGGGTCTCTTCCAGTCTTTTATATCCCAGCATCTCAAGGAATATCTGCTGATTTTGAATCATTTCCTGAATCTGCTTTAAGTCGAACATGACACTGACATCGTAAAGATGTTTTGCCACATCAAAATACATCTTACGCTCATAATAGAATTCAGCAGCAAAAATCTTGTCGGCAAAAATCCTCTCTAACCGAATCGTGTTAATCATAAAAGGGACAACATCATATTGTGACCGAAGAATATTTCGCTGTTCTTCGGTGGCATAGGTGTAAAGTATTGGTTCAATTTCAAGTGGTGTAAAAGGCTCGCTGACAGTAAAAGATGTACCTTCTACTTTGACATATCCAAACCGTTGGAGCGGATCATCCGTGTCAATGCCTACAAGTGGAGTGTAATCATAGACAGTTGTGATACTACCTTTCCGATCATCTTCGAGATCCTTTCTGGATGTGCGTGGCAAGGCCTGATATTTCTTTGTTGCCATCTCCAGCCGTTTCTTAGCCTGGCTGTTACTGCAATTATCGATGCAAACCGTCAAGTCAATATCCTCTGAAAACCGGCGGATACTCTTCTGTGCTTTATACAGGGCTGTTCCACCTTTAAAATAGGCTGGTAATGTTACCTGTTTCCCTGCCAGCTCCCTCAACAGCAGCGTAACATAATAGTCCTTCTCCAAAATATCAGCCCGAATGCTGCTATCCTCATGGATTAAATTGATAATATTCAAAAAAGCAAATTTATCCTCGTGCAGTTTCATAACTACCCTCCAACAAAATGTCTATGGTCCGAAGCAAAGTTTTTTGCCCATAATATTTTCTGGCCATCAGAATCAACGTCTCAGTTTTCAATGTAAATTCCTCAACAGTAGCTCTTACCACATCTATCGGCTTTGCAGTATCTACTGGCGCCATATCCAGTTCTCTGATTGCATCCAAAATTTGCAGATATCGAAAATTTCCAGAATTAACTACAATAGGCGGTTTCCGAATCTCAATCTGTATTCCTTCAGGAATTCGTTTTGTATGCAGGTTGGTTGCAATACATCTCCTTTTTGGCATTTGAGAAACAAGACCAATACGATTTAATGCAGACAACCCTGTTTCATATCCAATTATCTCGTTTTCTTTCCGAAGTAACTGCTTACAAAAAAGTGTTTCTTTATCTGGAGTATAATATCCAAATGCTGTTTTTACTCTCCTGCAGTAAATTCCTTTGGTTAGGCGCATAATCTGCCCCTCTTTTTCCAGCCTAGCCATATTTACATTGACTGTCTTTTTTACCATCGCTGTATCAAGTAAAAGCCGTTCCGCCACATACTCTGCGACTTGTTCGGTTGTAATTGTTTGATCTGGCTCCAGAGCAGTCAGATACTGCATGATCAAATCCCGGTACTTTATCTTTTCCATACAGATCTCCTTCCTGTTGCGCTTGTTATTATAATACTCATTTTTTCTTTGTTTTATGTATTCATAATAACAATTTTTCTTGTTGCAGTCAATGGGAGGAAGAAAAACAGATATACTCCAAGGCCAGCTTCTCATTTTCAGTTAGTTTTGTCGCTGTTGCCCCCCTTTAACACATACTATCAGTATATGCCGTCTCTTTTACCGCCTGCTCCAGAGGGCACAGTTCCCCCTTTTTCCGGTAATGCTTCAGTCTCGGCATCCGAAGGCCCTCTTTGGACTGTTTTACCCCGTTGCCCGTAAGAACAAAGAAAGAGCCTTCTTTGTAAAGAGGGGCGTATTTTTTAAGGGCAGAAAACCAGTGCAGGCACACATTATCCAGGGACCAGGAATCTGCCCGGAAAAAGTGGATCATGGAAGCATAACAGTCCGGGCTGAGTGCAGGGTCACGGATAACCGAAGTAACCCCGAGTTTATCGGAACGCAGTATGAAACCGATGGTAATTGTTACAAACCACCGTAAGGATGCTATGCGTGAAAAACAGGGTTCAAAATGGCACAAAACTTTATCAATAAATTCATCATAACCATATGGTAAACCACCGGGAAGTATGGTAAACTCATATATAGAACAATCCTTCTGGCGGGGTTCGTATCTTTCTAAAGTGTGGAAACTTAAAGATACCATAAATCCATGCGAAAGGGTTATTTTTTTGGAAAAACTTTTTACTCTCAAGTTATAATGAGAATGAATTTACTCATGCGGGGGATACAGGACAAATGCAGATTCTGATTTGTGACGATGACGAATTACTGATACAGCAGCTACAGAGTTATATCACTCTCTTTTTTAAACAGCACCGTTTATCCTGCCCTGATATCCTTTCCTTTACAAGCGGAGAGGATTTGCTGTCCTACTCCGGGGCAATCGACATCCTCTTTCTGGACATCGAAATGCCCGGAATGAACGGCATTTATATCGGAAACACTTTGAAACAGCGCAATGACAAAACGATCATCTTTGTAGTAACCTCCTATTCCGAGTACCTGGATGAGGCCATGCGTTTTCATGTGTTCCGCTATCTCTCCAAGCCGCATAATCTCAAAGCTGCCGCAAAACTGCTTCATGCAGTCTCACCGCAGCTTTATCGTCAATCTACAGCATGTCTGCCATTTTAATCACGATACCATCAGTCTGGCAGACGGACGCCTGACCGCTTATCTGACAAAGAGAAAATATACCGAATTTAAAAACGCTTATTTATTGTATTTAGAAAGCCAGGAATAATCAATGAGCAGCTTTTTTTCTTTTTTTATCGCCTATTTTATAGAAGCAGCCGCATTTTACACTTATGCGGATGGCTTCTTTGCATCCAGATATGCAGCCGCAAAGCGGATTGCCTGGGTCAGCGGTGCATATGCCGGACTCTTTTTACTCTCCTCCATCGACCTGCGGGAATGGAACCTTATCGCCTATTCTCTCGTGAATTTCATCCTCCTGTATACCATGTATCGATTAAAATGGTACACAGCTTTCTTTCATACCATCATGCTCTCTGCCCTTATGGGCGCTTCAGAACTCCTTTTTGGCGGTCTGCTCAGCATCGCTGCGCCCACATTTTTGCAGCAATGCAATCAATTTCCTTACTTACTTCTGTTTGCCTTTTTCAGCAAAGGATTCTTTTTACTTGCCGTCTGCCTTCTCGTTTTTTTCCTGAAAAAGGAATGCGGCGGCACGCAGAGGGATTGGCATACCCTGCCCCTCCTTTTTCTGCCCGCCGCCACAATATTTACCCTGATGGCACAATTCCATATCGGAGAATCCGTTTCCCTCTCCCCTGCCTTGTATACCCTGATCTCTGTAAGCTCGATCTTTCTCCTGCTGGGCAACATCTTCGTGTTCGCCGTGAATCAATACACCCAGAAAAAAGGAGTGCAGTATACCGAGCTGCAGTTACAGGTTCAAAAAGAAGCCGACAGCGCAGCCTATTATGAAATGCTCTTATCCCAGCACGAAAACCAGCGGATCCTGATTCACGATATGAAAAATCATCTGCAGTCCATCAAGCTTTTAAACAGCTCCAGGGAGTATGAAAAAATGGACGCTTATATTCGTTCGCTTTTACAGTCCTCCGAGTTGTCCGGCAGCCTCCGTATCTGCGGCCACCATATGCTGAACGTGATCCTTTCCCGCTATCAATATCAGTGTGGGGAAAAGCACATCCGTCTGTACACCGATATTCGCAGCAACTGCCTGCGCGGTCTCACAGACACAGAGGTCACAGCCCTGTTCTGCAACCTTTTGGACAATGCTGTGGAAGCCGCTGAAAAAGTACCGGATTCCTCCATCGAGCTAAACGTCCGCCCAAGGAAACATACGCCTTATATTGTCATCACCATGATCAATTCCTGTTCCTCTGATCCCTTTTCTCTCACAACAGGAGAATTGCATTCCACCAAAAAGGATTCGTCACAGCACGGGGTCGGAGTCAAGAGTATCCAGCGGATCGTCAACCGTCACCATGGCAGTATGAATCTGTACTACGAGGAGACGGAGCGGCTTTTCCACACGATACTGCTGCTCCGGCTTCCATCCTGATCTATCCGTTTTGTAAAAACCCGTTTTACAGAACCGCCATCTCCCTTTCCGCTTTCTCGTACATCTATCTCAGCTCTTCATCAGAAATCCTCTCAAAAATGCCCCTGGCATCCTCATACGGGATTCCTTTCCCGTTTTTCAGATTCATCTGCAGCCCTGCAGCCGCATTTAACACTACCGCGCGCTCTATCCATTTCCCGGCAGACAAATTTCTCTCGTGAAACCTCTGCATATATTCGCCAACATCAAGATGAATGTGTTATAATGGCACAGGACGGCTATGTAAAACTGCAGCGTTCCCTACTCCGAAGCAGTAATGCCGGAGCCGCCTGCGAATCGGCAGATATACATTACGGTTGTTGGTCGCAGCACCGACCAAGATAGCGACCAAGTAACCGACCAAGATAAAACACCGGCCGAGCGGCTTCTCCTGGCTCTTAGTGACGAGATTCTCTCAGCTACGGAACTTATGGAGCGTCTCGGGCTTTCTCACAGACCTACCTTCCGAAAGAATTATCTGAATCCGGCGCTGGAACAGAATCTGATTGAACGCACGATTCCTGACAAGCCAAACAGCAGGAAGCAGAAATACAAAAAAAGAGGATAAACTTAATTCCGCAATCTGCACACCCCCGTAACGACAGCCTCTCTGCTCCGTTACGGGATTAAAAAGTGTACGCCCAAAACCCTTCCCCGCTCATTCTAAATGAGTGTTGAAAGAAGATAATTATAATTCACTGTTTTTGCCCTTAAAATAAGATAAGGAATAAAGGAAGGCATTACTCTATGGCAGGCAGCTCCTCCCTGCGCCGCAGATACAAACCAGAAAACGGCGGCAGTCCCAGGAAAAGCTTCCCCTTTTTCGTTTTCAGGCACTTTCCCCTCTCCGTCGCTCCCTCTCCCCCGAACACGTCCCAGTCGCTGGAGAGCGTCAGCTCATAGCAGGCGCCCGGCACGGCAAGCGCATACTCCTTCCAGCGCCGGTCGGAAAGGTTGAACACCGCCGTGATCTCCTCCCCATCCCCTTTCCGGCTGAAGGCATAGACGCAGTGCGCCTCGTCATGGCATTCCAGCCATTCAAAGCCCTCTCTGTCGTAGTCCTGCGCCCACAGGGCCGGATGCTCCAGGTAAAACCGGTTCAATTCAGCCGCAAAATGCCGGAACGCATCATGAAGCGGATACTGCAGAAGCTCCCAGTCCAGCTCTCTCTTCTCATCCCATTCCCGGAAATGGGCCAGCTCATTGCCCATGAAATTCAGCTTCTTGCCGGGATGGGCGTACATATACATGTACAGCGCCCTGGCCTGGGGGAACTTGGCCGCATAGTCCCCGTTCATCTTCTGGATGATAGTGGCCTTGCCGTGCACCACCTCGTCGTGGGACAGGGGAAGCAGATAGGTCTCATCGTAATAGTACATCATCGAAAAAGTGAGCTTATGGTAGTCTCTGCTGCGGTATTCCGGCGCAGTCCTGAAAAAATCCAGGGTGTCGTTCATCCAGCCCATGTTCCACTTATAGTCGAAGCCCAGTCCTCCTTCCTCCACCGCCCTGGTCACCCCCGGGAAGGAGGTGGAGTCCTCCGCCGCCAGCAGGATGCCGGGGTGGCGCCGCTTCAGTCCTGCATTGATCCCTTTCAGAAAATCCACTGCATTGCCGTTTACGCCCCGTGCGGGATCCCCCTGCCAGTAGATCATGTTGCTGATGGCGTCCATCCGCAGGCCGTCCATGTGGTACACGCCAAGCCAGTAGTCCGCGCAGGATTGGAGAAAAGAGCGCACCTCGCCGCGGGAGTGCATGAAGTTTTTGCTGCCCCATTCGCTCTGTCCCACATCTGAATTAGGGTATTCGTAAAGGCTGGTTCCGTCATAATCCGCCAGAGCATAATCGTCCACCGCAAAATGCACCGGCACAAAGTCCAGGATCACGCCGATCCCCTCCTGGTGCAGCCGGTCCACCATACGCATCAGCTGCTCCGCTGTGCCGTAACGGGAAGTAGGAGAGAAAAACCCGGTCTGCTGATAGCCCCAGGACTCGTCGCAGGGGTGCTCTCCCAGGGGCAACAGCTCCACACAGTTATAGCCCATTTCCTTTAAATAGGGAATCAGCTCCTCAGCCAGCTCCTCATAGGAGTACCAGTCCTGTACCTCCTCCCCTTTTTTCTTCCAGGAGCCTGCATGAAGCTCGTAAATGTTCAGCGCTCCGCTCCGGCGGCCGGGGCTCTCTGCGCCCTGACAGCTGCTGCCCTCTCCGTTCCGGCCGCCGGCGCGCTCCCGCATCCATTCCTCATCCTGAAATGTGTATCCTGACAGCTCCCGGATGATGCTGGCATTGTGAGGGCGCAGCTCCATTCCGTATCCATACGGGTCGCAGTGATCCAGACATCTGCCGTCTTGCAGATAAATCCTGTACTTGTACATATCCCCCGGGCCTGCCTTGGGAAGCGTACACTCCCAGAAATTCCCGTCCAGGATCCGGTTCATGGGCGTCTCCTCCCAGCCGCAGCTTTCACAGATCACACAGATTCTCTCCGCCGCCGGGGCAAAGGTGCGAAAAACCGCTCCCGTCTCCGTCATATGACAGCCCAGAAACTCATAGGCATCAAAGCTTTTTCCCGTGTAAAAAGCGTAGGTATCCATTCCTATTCCTCCATGATGGAATATTGAAGAAATTCGTATTTCAGGCGGGTTCCTTCCCGGATCCCGTCGGGAAGCAGCGCACGGGCCACCAGCTTCGTCTCCCCGCCCTCCTCATCCGTCCGTCTCAGGTTGGCATAGTCCCCGTCCAGGCTCTCCACCACGTATTCAAATGAAAGCATAGTCTCTCCTTTCTGTCTCTATCCCACAGAATCCTCGCAGGATGGGAAATATTCCCGGTATATCCGGAAAAAATCATCGGTATCCACGCCCTCCTCCCGGATCAGGGTAATGCTCTCCCACATGGGCTCGTTCAGGTTTCTGGCCAGGGAATCCACGAAGGCGTCATATTCCTGACCGAATACCTCCGCCTTGCGCTGTTCCACGATTTTTTCCTTATTCCTGTCGGTCTCCTCCCGGTTGAAGGTACTGATACATTTGATGATCTCATACCCCCTGGAGGTCTCCACCACGCCGCTGATCTCCCCGTTCCCCAGGTTAAAGGCGGCCTCCTCAAAGGACGGTTCCATCTCCCCCTTCCCAAAGGAAAGGGTTCCCTGAGGTTCGTCGCTGTACTTCTCCATCAGCGACTCAAAGGACGCTCCGGCGGCAGCCTCCGCCTGCACCTGCCTGGCGGTCTGATAGCATTTCTCCTTTTCCGCCTCAGAGAGGGAGGTGACCGTCCCGTCCCCGTTCTCCCTCACCGTGCTGATCGTCACATGCTGGACGGTGATGGTGCGCGCCTCGTCGTCGCTGATCTCCGGGTTGATGTCCCGGATGATCTCCCGGTATACCTTGTCCGCCAGCGCATAATCCCGGTACATCCCCTCCAGGCAGGCGGCGTCCACATCCAGGGCTGTCCGCTCCGCATCTTCCATGGACTCATAGTACCGGGCAGCAGCCTCCTGTACCTTTTTCTCCTCCTGCTCGGACAGCGTGATCCCCCTCAGCTCCGCCAGAAGGGTCATGGCCTTCACCTGGGAAATCTCCGCCAGCGCCTTATCCTTCAGCCGTTCCTCCAGGCTTTCCCCTTCTGCTTCATGCTCCCAGAGGTCCGGGCCGTAGACCGCCTCATACCGGTTCTGCTCGTTGGTGAGATAGACCATAAACTCCTGCCTGGTGCAGGCCGTATCCTCCAGCCGGAACAGCTCATCCCCGGCAAAGCCTGTGGTGAGCACAATTTTCACCGGATTCTCCCGGCTGCAGCCGGTAAGCGCCAGGGGCGCGCCAAGGAGGACAGCCCCCAGAAAAACCGCCGCCCAATCGCCAAAGCTTCCCATCTGTCTCCTCATGCCTTCTCTTCCATCTGCCTCAGGATGCTTCTGGCCACGCTGATGCCGTTGGCGGAAGCCTGCTGAAGCCCCCTGGTCACACCGGCGCCGTCTCCAATGGCCCGAAGCCCCCTGATACTCGTCTCAAAATCCTTGTCCACGATCACACGGTTGGAATAGAACTTCACTTCCACACCGTACAGAAGCGTCTCATCGCTGGCCAGTCCGGGCGTCACCTTGTCAAGCGCCAGAATCATCTCCTCAATGTCCACCATGATACGGTGCGGGAATACCAGGGACAGATCTCCGGGCACCGCATCCTTCAGCGTAGGGATCAGATTGTTGCGGCACAGCCTCTCCTCCGTGGTTCTCCTTCCCCGCTTGAAGTCGCCGAAGGTCTGCACCAGGATCCTGCCGCCGCAGAGCATGTTGGACAGCTCCGCGATCTTGCGCCCATATTCAATGGGGGTGCGGAAGGGCTTGGTGAAATTCTTGCTCACCAGAAGGGCAAAGTTGGTGTTGCTGGTCTTGTACTCGCTGGACTTGTAGGCATGTCCGTTCACCACCGCCAGGCCGCCCTCGTAATACTCCGTCGCCACCTCGCCGGAAGGGTTGGTGCAGAAGGTACGTACCTTATCGTCAAAGGTGGGGGTGTGGTAGATCAGCTTGGCCTCGTACAGATTTTCATTCAAAAACTGCATCACCTCGTCACGCACCTCCACCCGCACGCCGATGTCCACCGTGCCGGGTGTGGTTTCCACGCCGATCTGCTCACATTTATCCTTAAACCAGTCCGCTCCCTCTCTGCCTACAGCGGACACGATCTGGGAAGCCCGGAACGTCTCGCCTGCATCGGTAACGATCCCCACAGCCCTGCCGTCCTCCACCAGAATCTCCTCCACCATGGTATTGAACAGCATGCTCACGCCTTCTTTTTCCAGATGCTCCTGAAGCCTGGCATAAATCTTGTAGCCCTCCTCCGTTCCCAGATGGCGGATAGGGCACTCCACCAGCTTTAAGTTGGCGTTGATGGCCTTGCGCCGGATCTCCCGGATCTCCTTCTCCTTGTCCACGCCGTACACATTGGTGTCCGCCCCAAACTTCAGATAGATCCCATCGGACTCCCCGATCAGCCTCTTCGTCTCCTCATAGCCCAGGATCTGAGGCAGGCTGCCTCCCACATCCGGAGACAGGGACAGCTTGCCGTCCGAAAAAGCCCCCGCCCCGGCAAAGCCTGTGGTGATGGAGCAGGGCTGACAGCCCACGCACACCCTGGTCTTACGCTTGGGACACACGCGCTTCTCTATGGGACGCCCCTTCTCCACCATCAGCACCTTCAGGCCGGGCTTTTTCTCCATCAGCTCATATGCGCAGAAAATCCCCCCCGGGCCTGCGCCGATTATAATCACGTCAAAACTTTTTTCCATGCTTTCCTCCTTGCCGGAGCGTTTCAGCTTCGGCCGCGGCAAGAAAACACGTATGTGTTTTCTTGCCTGCGATCCACACAGTTTTGTGACGCTCCGGCACAAAACTGTTGATTGAAAATAAGCCATCAGGTTTATTTTCAATCGTTCCTCCTTGCCGGAGCCTTCCAGACTACAGTGCTCCGTATTCCTGTCAATTATACCATACGGAGAAAAAGAACGACAGCTATTTATTCCGGACCCGCAGGCCTGTTGAAAGCTTTTGTTCCTGTTCACAGCAGTCTCAAACGGCAGGCGTTTGAGGCTGCCGTGAATAACGGCCGCAAATATCCTCCTCTCACAGCTCCCGTCTCAGATAAACCATGTCCACCAGCCGCACTCCTCCCTCATAAATGGGGTGATCATAATGGTCAATAAAAAAATTCCTCACCCTGTGGGAGCGCGCAAAGCCGCATCGTTCATAGAAGGGAACGGTCAGCGGGCTGTCGCCCGTGCCCACCTGGAGAATACAATACCGATCCCTGTATTTCCCTGCAATAAAGTCGATGAGGGCCTTCCCATACCCCATTCCCTGAAAAGCGGGCTCCGTGGCCAGATTCTTGATCTCCAGGATTCCCTCTCCCTCGTCCGTAACCACACATTCGCTTTTCACGCCCCCGTCATCCAGAACGTACATTGTGCCCTTTTCCAGATAACGGTCTATCATATCCTCCTGCTCATCGGCCAGGAGAAGAAGGGACAGATACCTCTTTTTCCCGTCTGTGATTTCTCTGATCTCCATTTTTTCCTCCCCTTCACGATGCAAAGGCCGAAGCGGGATGCCCGCCACGCAGCCTCCTGAATCACGTTCTTACGCCTCAAACGGCAGGCGTCTGAGGCTGCTGTGAACCTCCCCATGCAGATACACCGGAGCCTCCTGCCAGATCTGATCCAGATTTTCTTTTACAAAACGAAGGGCAGTCTCGTCCCCTTCCATCCGCACCTGGGAGGCTTCGTAACGCAGAAGCTGGGACAGCTTTTTGGCTTTTTTCGTTTCCGCAGGAAGATCTTCCGGATCCACCTTCAGGGTATGGAGCTTTTTCAGGATGCTCCCAGCTTCCTGTCCCAGCCTGTACTGCTGCTGTTCGGGCAAAGCCGGAAGCGCGCTTTCCAGATCCACTCCATCCAGCCAGGTGAGCAGCATGTACACCCGGCTGCCCCCGCCGCAGGTTCCGAACTCGACAGGGAGGGACATGGAAAATCCCAGGCCTGCAAATCTGGCCAGTATCTCAAACTCCTTCTTCTTCTCCTCATACCGGTCAATATCGGATACTCTGAGCAGCTGACGGACGCCCTCATTCGTTTCAATGAAATATTTTTCGTCTTTTGACCAGCCTTTGCATATTTTTTCAATCCTTTTCCAACAGCCGCTTCTTTCGATTTCTTCAAACATAGGCGTACCCCTCCAAATCACCTTCTTATCTCTTTACTTTGTTTATCGGCCGATTCTTCCGGATCCTAAAATCTCCCTGCAAAATCAGCATAAATCATTCAGGGAACCTGCGCGACGACAAGTTCCCTGAACCATAATTTTTCATTCTTTTTATCGTATTCTGTACCTTTCTCCCGTTCCCATGAGGCAGAGCCCCAGAGATTGCGGCCTCCCCTGCCTGCAGAAAATAACAGTCTGCCCATTCAGACGTTCACCCTGGAAGCCCGGACAAAATTCCAAGCGGCAGTTCGTTTTAATTGACATTGTAAACCAAATTGCATATAATATAGCCGAAAGGCGGTGATCTTATGGCTACAGCACCTACTCAAATCAGAATCGATGCCGACATTAAAAAGCAAGCCACGGATTTATTTAATGACCTTGGCTTGGATATGTCCGGTGCAGTCAACCTTTTTCTCCATCAGTGTGTTCTCAGAGGCGGCCTTCCTTTTAGTGTTGAGATGCCGCGCTACAGCCAGCGCACGCTTGATGCTATGGATGAGGCCAGACGCATTTCCCGTGATCCTGACGTCATGGGATATACCAGCATGGACGAATTGCGAAAGGCACTGGAGGAATAAGTGTATTCCGTAAAATTCACTACCGCTTATAAAAAAAGCTATAATCTCATGAGAAAACGCGGTCTGGATCTTTCGCTTCTTGACACTATTGTCGATACACTTCGTCAGGGTAAACAACTCGATGCGAAATACCGGGATCACGAATTAAGCGGAAAATTTAAAGGTTTCCGTGAATGTCATGTCAAACCGGACTGGCTTCTGGTCTATCTGATTGAAAACGACATTCTAACGCTTACCCTCATTGACACCGGAACACATTCTGACATTTTTAAACTTTAACAATAAGGCGGAATGCCCTGTCAGGGATGTTCCGCCCTGTTTGTTTTGTCTTATGCCATTTCAGATTGATATAAAATTATTTGTACAGCCTCTACAGGATCCTTCTGATCCAGCCCTCCGGCCCTTCGATCCTGCCCATCTGGATTCCGGTGAGCGTCTCGTACAGCTTCCTGATCACAGGCCCCATCTCGTTCATGCCGCTGGGGAAGCAGATCTCTTTGCCGTGATCCACCACCTTGCCCACAGGGCTGATCACCGCCGCCGTGCCGCACAGACCTGCCTCGGCAAAATCCTTCAGCTCCTCCAGCTTCACAGGGCGTTCCTCCACCTGCAGGCCCAGAATGTCTCTGGCCACCACCACCAGGGAACGGCGGGTGATGGAAGGAAGGATGCTGTCGGACTTGGGAACCACCACTCTGCCCTCCTTGTCCACGAACAGGAAGTTGGCTCCGCCCGTCTCCTCCACATAGGTTCTGGTGGCAGGATCCAGGAACAGGTTCTCGTCAAAGCCGTTGGCATGGGCGGTCACACCCGCATGGATGCTCATGGCGTAGTTCAGACCGGCCTTGATGTGTCCGGTTCCGCGGGGAGCCGCCCGGTCAAAATCGCTGACGCACAGGGTCAGAGGCTTGGCCCCTCCCTTGAAATAAGGGCCCACCGGGGTGACAAACACGCGGAACTGATACTCCTGGGCAGGCTTTACTCCGATCACCGGGGAGCTGGCGAACATGTAGGGGCGGATATAAAGAGTGGCTCCGCTTCCGTAAGGAGGAACCCAGGCCGCATTGGCCGCCACCACCTGGTCGATGGCGTCCAGGAACCTCTCCTTGGGAAAAGGAGGCATCTCCAGACGCTTCGCACTGTCGATCATGCGTTCCGCATTCAGGTCAGGCCGGAAGGTTACGATGTGCCCTTCCTCGGTGGTATAGGCCTTCAATCCCTCAAAAATCTCCTGGCAGTACTGCAGAATGCCCGCGCATTCATTGAGAACCACCTGGGAATCCTCCGTCAGGCAGCCCTCGTCCCAGGCTCCGTCCTTAAAGTTTGACACATAACGCTTGTCCGTAATGTGGTATGCAAATCCCAGATTGGCCCAGTCAATATTTTTCTTCTCCATGGTATTCACTCCTCGTACTTTATTCAATTAAATCATTAAATTCTTCATTGCCCCTATTATAGCACTACTTTTCCTGCCGTCAAATATTTTTTACAGCATTTTTTTCTTCCTCAGAATCCGCACCGCCACCAGGCAGACGATCAGGATCAGCAGACAGATCACGCCGAAGCCGAAGGGAATGCTGGCAAGGGGCATCCATTCCTCCGCCACATTCATGCCGTAGATCCCGGAAATGATGGTGGGAATCGTCATGACGATGGTAATGGAGGCCAGATATTTCATGGTGGTGTTCAGGCGGTTGTCCAGGATGGAGCTCAAAAGCTCCCTGGTTCCCTTGATGATGTCCCGGTAAATGTGGGTCATGTCGATAGCCTGCTGGTTCTCGATCATCACATCCTCCAGGAATTCCTGATCCTCCGGGTATTTTTTGATCCGGCTGTAGCGGGTCAGCTTCTCCAGCACCACCTTGTCTGCGCGCAGGGAGGTATCAAAATAAACCAGGTTGGATTCCAGCTCATGCAGGTCGATCAGCTCCACATCCTCCGTCTCGTCCTCGATATGCTCCTCGATCTCCCTCCTCTTCCGGTCAATGATGCGCAGATAGGACTGGTAGAGCATACAGGTTTTCCAGAAGATCTGATAGATGAAGCGAACCTGTTTCTTGGTACTGAAATCCCGCACCGCATTCTGCTCAAAGGGCTTGAGCACCGGGGTTTCCTGGGAGCATATGGTGACCAGGGTGTCCGGAAACAGGATCACGCCCAGGGGGATGGTGGTGTAGGCCTCGCGGTTGTGACGGAACTCGATGGAAGGAATGTCGAACAGGATCAGTGTGTAGCCATCGTTCACGTCCACACGGGAGGTTTCCTCATCATCCAGCGCCGCCCGTATGTCCGCCAGATCCACTTCAAGGGCATCGGCTGTCAGACTGCATTCCTCAAAGGTGGGAGCCGTCAGGTTCACCCACACTCCCGGGCCGAATTCATCCGTCTCCCGGATCACTCCATGTTCTGTCCTGTACCTTTTCAGCATCTTGGTTTTCCCCGCTTTCTGTCATATTTCCCTGCTGTTTCCACCCACACCCGTCCATGCCGGAAGGGCCGTCATAGCTGCCCGCAGGCAGACCGGCAGGCAACAGTCCGCTATACGATCCCTGCACACTCTGCGCATTCACCTGTCAGCCGGCTTTGCTTTTCTCTCATATTTCAGAAAATGATAGGTTGTGTCAAAATAGCTCTGTTCCTCGCTGTCCGCCGTAATCTCCCACTCCCCGTCCGCATCCAGATCAGGGAAAAAGGCGTCCGCCTCGTATGCTCTGTCGATCTTCGTCACATGGGCCGTATCGCAGTAAGGAAGAAGCTGTCTGTATACGCTGTCCCCGCCGATCACATAGACCTGATGGCTGTCATACTTTTTCAGTTCCTCAAGAAGCTCCTCCACGCTGTGCACCACAATGGCGTCCTTCACCCTGTAATCCGGGTTGGAAGACAGCACAATATTCGTCCTTCCTGCCAGAGGAAGGCCGCCGGGAAAGGTATCCATGGTTTTTCTGCCCAGCACCACCACCTTGCCCAGCGTCTCCTGCCTAAACATCTTATGATCCGCCGGGATCCGCACCAGAAGGTCACCCCGGCAGCCGATCGCCCAGTTTTCATCCACCGCCACAATAATGTTCATCTTTACCTCCATGCCGGAACGCTTTTGCTTCGGCCGCGATGAGAAAGCACGCATGGGCTTTCTCATCTGCGATTCTCACATTTTTGCGGCGCTCCGGCGCAAAAATGCAGATTGAAAATAAGCCATCAGGCCTATTTTCAATCCTGCCTCCATGTTCTCCTATATCGCAATGGGAATATCCCTGATCTGTTCTCCTGTCACGTAATTCTCCACCTTCACATCATCCCTGGTAAACTGATAAAAATCCCTCACCTCCGGGTTCAGCCAGAACCTGGGAGCCGGATAGGGCTTCCTGGAAATCAGCTCCTCAATGATGGGAATATGGCGGTCATAGATATGGGCGTCCGCGATCACATGCACCAGCTCGCCCGCCTGCATCCCGCTCACCTGGGCGATCATGTGCAGCAGCACCGCATACTGGGCCACATTCCAGTTATTGGCCGCCAGCACATCCTGGGAGCGCTGATTCAAAACCGCGTTCAGGGTCAGCTTCTCCTCCCCCTTCCTCTGGGTCACATTGAAGGTCATACTGTAGGCGCAGGGGTACAGATTCATTTCATGCAGATCCTGATGCACGTAAATGTTCGTCATGATCCGTCTGCTGAAGGGGTTGTGCTTCAGATCGTAAAGCACCCGGTCTACCTGATCCATCATCCCTTCTTTGTACTGATGCTTTACCCCCATCTGGTAGCCGTAGGCTTTTCCGATGGAACCGTCCTCATCCGCCCACTCGTCCCAGATATGGCTGTGCAGATCGTGGATGTTGTTGGATTTTTTCTGCCAGATCCACAGGATCTCGTCCGTGGCGCTCTTTAACGCCGTCCGGCGCAGGGTCAGAAGGGGAAACTCCTTCGTCAGGTCGTAGCGGTTCACCACGCCGAATTTCTTGATGGTATAGGCCGGGGTTCCGTCCGGCCACACCGGCCTCACCCTCTCCCCCTCCGTGCTGGTACCGTTCTCCAGAATATCCCTGCACATATTAATAAAAGTAGTATCTGCCAAGCTCATTCCGCCTGTTTCTCCTTCCGTCTTTAATCCCACTTGTCGCACAGCGCGTTGATCTGATCCGCGAATCTGGCCAGATCCTTGTTGGCCATCCCTTTTGCCTTTTTGATCACGGCCAAGAGCCTTGCTCCCGCCGCCTCCAGTCTGGCGTAAACGCTGTTCGCCGCCGCTGCCTTCACCCTCTTTTCCGCATAGACAGGGCCGGCCTCATGGAGGAAGGCGTTGACGGCCAGGTCAAACTGCGTCCCGCTGTAGGGGGCATAAGTCCGGTAGCCGAATTCCTCCTGCAGGCAGCGGGCGAAGGAGGTGCACACCTGATCCTCCCCATGCACGATGAAAACCCGTTCCGGCTTTTTCCCAAACTCCTGCAGCCAGCCGATCAGGCCGTTCTTATCCGCATGGCCGGACAGGCCCTTGAAGGCCACAATCTGCGCCCGCACGTCCACGGTCTCTCCAAACAGCCGCACCTCCTGCGCGCCCTCCAGGATCTTACGCCCCAGCGTGCCCACAGACTGGTACCCCACGAACAGGATGGTGCACTCCTCCCGCCACAGGTTATGCTTCAGATGGTGCCGGATCCTGCCCGCCTCACACATGCCGGAGGCCGATACGATCACCTTGGGCGTCTCGTCAAAATTGATGGCCCTGGATTCCTCCGTGGTAATAGCCAGATGCAGGCCCGGGAAGGAAATGGGGTTTTTTCCCGCCCGCACCAGCTCCATAGCCTCCTCATCGAAGCATTCGTAAATATTCTTCTGAAAAATCTCCGTTGCGTCCACGGCCAGGGGACTGTCCACATAGACAGGGAAATTGCCGTGCCCCTTCACCAGGCCGTCCGCTTTGATTTTTCTCAGGAAATAAAGAACCTCCTGGGTTCTGCCCACCGCAAAGGAGGGGATCACCACGTTGCCCCCCTTATCGAAGGTGCTCTGGATCAATTCCGCCAGGTTTGCCACATAGTCCGGCCTGCCCGCATCGTGGATCCGGTCGCCGTAGGTGGACTCCATGATCACATAGTCCGCCTCCGCCGTGGGCTGGGGATCCTTGATCAGAGGCTGGCGCACATTTCCGATGTCCCCTGAGAAGCACAGCTTCTTTTCTACCCCGTTTTCCTCAAGCCACACCTCTATGCTGGAGGAGCCTAAGAGATGCCCGATGTCCGTAAAACGGATCTTTACCCCGTCGCACACCTGGATCTCCTGCCTGTAATCACAGGGAACCAGCAGCCGGATCGTCCCTTCCGCATCCTCCATGGTATAGGGAGGCTCGTAGACCTCCAGCCCTGCGTGACGCCTGGCCTTCCGGTTCTTCCACTCCGCCTCCTGCTGCTGAATATGCGCGCAGTCCCGCAGCATAATGTCGCACAGCTGTGCCGTGGCTCTGGTGGCAAAAATCTGTCCCCGGAAGCCTCTTGCGTAAAGCCTGGGCAGCATCCCCGAATGATCCACATGGGCGTGTGTCAGAAACACGTAGTCCAGCTGCGCCTCCGCCACAGGCAGGGGCGCATTCTCCAGCGCGTTCACCCCCTGCTCCATCCCGCAGTCCACCAGCATACGCACACCGGCCGCCTCCAGGTAATGACAGCTTCCAGTTACCTCATGATCCGCTCCCACAAATACCAGCTTCATACCCATACCTCCTGCCTGACCAATCGTCCGTTTGACACATTATTCTGTTCCTGATTCCAGTATAACATGCTATGCGGGTGTGGGCAATTTTATTTCAGCAGATCCGCCGTAGTATAAAATTTGTAATAAATCCCCTTCTGCGCCATCAGCGTTTCATGGTTTCCTTCCTCCACGATCCCCTCGTCGGTGAGCACCAGGATACGGTCGGAATTCTTGATACTGGACAGCCTGTGGGCGATGGTCAGCGTGGTTCTTCCCTCCGACAGCCTGGATAAGGACTGGGCCACTGCAAATTCACTTTCATTGTCCAGTGCGGAGGTAGCCTCGTCCAAAATCAGGATCTGAGGATCCTTGATGAACACACGGGCAATGCTGATCCTTTGCTTCTGCCCGCCGGACAGCTTCACGCCCCGCTCTCCCACATAGGTGTCGTATCCGTCCTTCAGGCCCATGATAAACTCATGGGCACCCGCCTTCTTCGCCGCCTCCTCCACCTCTTCCCTGGCAGCACCGGGACGGCCGTAGGCAATGTTCTCATATACCGTGCCGGAGAACAGGTACACATCCTGCTGTACGATACCGATGTTCTGACGCAGGCTTTTCAGGGTAAAGCTCTTGATATCCTTTCCGTCAATGGTGATCCTTCCCTTCGTCACGTCATAAAAACGGGGGATCAGGTTGCACAGCGTAGTCTTTCCGCCTCCGGAGGGGCCCACGATGGCCAGCTTTTCACCCTTGTGTATGGACAGGTTCAGATCCGTGAACACGATATTATGATCGTCAGGATATTCAAAGCTCACATTTTCAAAGGTAATATCCCCCTCCGGCGTTCCCATCTCCACGCACCCTGGCTCGTCGAAAATCTCAATGTCCGCATCCATGATCTGCAGGAAACGCTCGATGCCCGTCATGCCCCTCTGGAACTGCTCCGCAAATTCAATAATCCTGCGGATGGTGGTGATCAGCGTGGTCACATACAAAAGGAAGGCCACCAGATCTCCGGGAGCCACCCAGCCTTTGATCATAAAAAGGCTGCCGAACAGGAGCACCGCCACATACATGATGCCGTCAAAGGCGTGGGTGGTGGCGTTGAACACCGCCATCAGGTCGTAGGATTCCTTTTTGATATCCAGGAATTTCCCGTTGTCCCTCTCAAACTTGGCGTTCTCCATGTCCTCGTTGGTAAAGGCCTTCACCACCTTCTGCCCCAGCAGGCTGTCCTCGATCCGGGCGTTCAGCTCCCCGATCTGGTGGCGCTGGGAACGGAACACCGCCCTCATCTTAAAATTCAGCTTCATACACACCCCGATCATAATGGGCATGATCAGGAAAATCAGCAGTGTCAGAAGCAGGTTGATCCTTGCCAGTATGAGAAAGGAAATGATCATTTTCACCCCGGCGATAAAAAATTCCTCCGGGCAGTGGTGGGAAAACTCCGTCACGTCGAACAGATCGTTGGTGATCCGCCCCATGATCTGGCCCACCTTGGTATTGTTGTAATAGGTGTTGGACAGCTGCTGCAGATGCTGGTAGGCGTCCCTGCGCATATCCGTCTCGATCCTGGCTCCCATGATATGGCCCACTCCTGCCATGTAATAGGTGGCAACGCAGTCCACCACCCGCAGAAGCAGGTAGATTCCCACCAGGATCCCAATGGTTTTCATGGACAGGCTTGCCAGATCCCGAAGCCCCTCGTTAGTAATATAACGCATGATCATGGGCAGCACCAGCTCGCACAGTGTGGTCAGGCCCGCGCACAGCAGATCCAGCGCCAGCGTAGCCCTGTATTTCTTAAAATAAGGCAAAAAACGTGTAAACAGTTCCTTCGTTTTGTATTGTCTTGCTTCCATTCCTTCCTCCCTCGCAAAGCATTTTCAGCCTGAATGCGTTTCCCGCGCTTCTTTTTATGGTTCTAGCCGTTCTGCCGTCTTTTGTACACCACGATTTCCGGCTCCGAACCGCCGCAGCCGTATTCACAGACCAGCAGAAGCTTCTCGTCCGCCGCCAGGCCATAGCATCTTTCGTTTCCCGGCCTTTCCACCTGCCAGCCCAGATATACTCTGGTATCATCCAGAAGCTTCACCTTCTGCCCGCCTGGCAGCTCGTATTCCAGGTTCACAAAAGCGCCGTTCAGCAGGCACAGCTCCGTGATCACAGGCATATCCGGGATGCCCAGGGCGTTAAACTCGGCAATCGTCTGTTCCTTGAACCTGCGAAAGCAGGCTTCTCCCCCTTTCCGGTAACATTCGGCGGCCACGCAGTCCCCGCCGAAGGGGCGTCCGTCCGTCCGGACACAGCCCCGGCATTTACCCTGAAAATCACACTGGCTGCAGTCAGCCCCGCATATTGTTGTCATACTCATTCTCCATAAACCTCCTGTCTGATGTAAGCCCGGTTCTTTTCCAGATCCACCTGAAGCACCGACATGCCGCGGATGGTGGCATTGCTGTAGGTTCCCTCCAGAGGAAGGCTGTCCTGCACGATTTCATAAGTAAGGATCCGCCCCCCGTTCAGTCCCAGTCTCAGACATTCCCCCTGGGTTAAATTCGTGGTCAGATTGGGGAACAGACCGTTAATCAGCTCCCCCGGATTGGTCAGAGCCGCCAGCGGAAGCTTCCTGATCACCTCTGCCAGCACCTTTCTCTGCCTCTCCGTCCGTCCGAAATCGGTTCCGATATAGCGGTTCCGGCAGTAGGCCAGCGCCTGCGGCCCGTTCAGATGAAGCCTGCCTGAAAGAGAAGGATCCAGATAGTCCGTTTCTATGGGCATTCCCCTGAGCAGATTGTACTCGTTCAGATAGGCGTTCACCCAGCCCACTTCCTCATTTGTCAGCTCCAGCTCCACGCCTCCCACTGCATCCACCAGTCCGGCAAAGGCCTCAAAATTCACCACCACGTACCGATTCACGTCCGTGCAGAAATTCTGGTTCACCGTCGCCAGCAGAAGCTCCGGCCCTCCGTAGGCATAGGCCGCGTTCAGACGGTTTCCCTCATGACCGGGGATTTCCACATACATATCTCTTAACAGAGAGGTCATTCGGATCGTCTTCGTCCTGCTGCTCATCGTCAGCAGGATCATAGCATCCGATCTTCCCTCATTGCTTCCATCCCTGGAATCGCTGCCAATCAGAAGAACCGAATACACCCCGTCCGACTTCAGCGGCTTGTCCGCCAGCGCCGCCGTATCCCGATAATCCATCTTTGCGTAGCAGACACTCACCGCTCCATATAAGATTCCGAAACCAGCCACCGCCAAAACCAGCAGAAACGTTATCAGCCTCCTGAAAAAGGATTTCTTTTTCTTCGTTTTTCCTTCGTTTTTCACCGGTTCCTCCTTTGAAGCCTCCCGGCGGCGGGATTTTTTTTCTTTTCTGTCCGGCTTCGGTTCAGGCACTGCCTCCCGGCGTCTTGATGAGCTCCGTTTCTTTTCCCGGCGGCCGTCCCCTCCGTATTCCCGTATTCTCCGCGCCGGCCTGCCTCTCCTCTCAGTCTCCTCCTGAAAGGATTCCTCATCCTCCTGCCAGCCGTATTCCGGTTCTCCCTCCTCCCAGCCGGAGGCCTCTCTGTATCCATCCCGCCCGTCCCGGGCCTCATCCTCCTCCCAGCGGCCGTCCTCTTCCCACTCTGCGTCCTCCGGCCCTTCCCAGTCCGGCTCCTCCTGCCAGCCTTCTCCCTCCGGCTCCTCCCGGCCAGCCCAGCCATCGTTACGGCCATCTTCACGACCGTTTACTTCATGCTCCAGAAAATTTTCCAGACCTTTCCGGATCTGTTCCATCTCGTTTTCGTTCTCTCTCATGCCATGGCTCCTTTTTTCCCTGCTGCTTACCGGCCTGCCCGTGAGCAGCCGCCCTTTTCCAAACCCACTCCCGGCCCGCTGCCGGCAGGAACAAAAACAGCGGCTATCCGCATCCCGGAAAGCCGCCATTATGATAATTATGAGAGCGATAGACGGGGCTCGAACCCGCGGTCTCGACCTTGGCAAGGTCGCGCGTTACCAACTACGCCACTATCGCATCTGTTATGTGATCCGCTCATGTCCCGCGGACAAGTAGTACTATACACCAGATCTGCATGATTGTCAACAGGTTTTTTATTTTTTATTCACAGTTCATAACGGTTCAGCCACATCGGTTTGAACGGTCAAAACATGCCTGCATGATTTTGACCGTTCCTGCCGATATGAACTGATGCGCCCCCAAGTTACTCGTTGCTGCGAGTAACTTGAGCAAAAAGAGCTGCGCAGCAGCGGAAAGCCCCGCAGGGGCGTTTTCCGCGGACAGCCTGCCGCTACCCCTGCAGCCCCCTGGCCTGTCTGTCCATATCCTCAATGACAATATCGTAGATTTCTCCGATGCCGGCGCAGTATTCCAGAACCTTCCACGGCTCATTGGTGTGGAAATGAATCTTAATCAGTTCATCGTCCCCCACCGCCAGCAGGCAGTCCCCCTGGAAATTTTCCGTAAAATACCGGCTGATCTCGTCCTCGTCCAGATTTTCCCCCTCGATCAAAAGCTGTGTGTCATATTTGTATTCCAGCATCCTTCTCCTCCATTTACTGTGTCAGCGTATCTGCATATTTTACCCGGTACACCCTTTTCAGGGAATCGTCAATCCGCCTTTCATCAATGGTTCCGTCCTTAACGGCGGCAACCACGCCTTCATAAGCGGCCACAAAATCCTCCGGCATGAGAATCATGTCCGCCCCGGCCTTGAGGGCCTTCACCGCGGCCTCGTCGGCGGCGTAGTATTCCGAGACAGCGGCCATGTTCATGGCGTCCGTGATCACAACTCCGTTATAACCCAGCTGCTTTCTGAGAATGTCCGTAATGATTTTTTCATTCATGCAGGCGGGCAGATTGTCCCCTCCGGTCAGGCCGGGGGCCGAAATATGGCCCACCATCACCATGTCCACTCCGGCCTCGATCCCCGCAGTGAAAGGAAGAAACTCCGCAGCCTGCATCTCCTCCAGCGTCCTCTCCGTAGTCACGGCACCGCTGTGGGAATCCCCCGCTGTATCTCCGTGGCCGGGAAAATGCTTCACACAAGCGCTGACGCCGTTTTCCTGGAAGCCCTTCACTGCGCCGGCCACCATCTGGGCCGTCAGGGACGGATCACTGCCAAAGGCCCTGTCGCCGATCACCGTATTGTCCGGGTTGGTAAGCACATCCGCCACCGGGGCAAAATCCAGGTTAAAGCCGTACTCCTTCAGATAAGAGGCAATAAAGGCTCCCGTCTCATAAGCCGCCTGAGGATCTCCTGACGCTCCAATATCCGCCATGGGGCCCACGTTTTCCAGGTCCAGTCCGTCCGCCAGGCGGGCCACCCTTCCCCCTTCCTCGTCCACTCCAAGGAAAAGAGGATACTTGCTGCTGCTGACCGTATTGGCAAGCATTTCCTTCAGCTGTTCCCCGGACTTAATATTTTTGGCAAAATATACCAGACCGCCAACCGGATATTGGGCCAGGGCTTCCCTGGTTCCGTCTCCGGCCTGTATGGCTGTGCCTACTCCCGTCAGCTGCTCCGGGGTCACGATGAACAGCCCCGCCACCTTATCCTCCAGGCTCATATTGGCCACGCAGCCCTCCACCAGCTCCTCCAGAAGCTCCTCCCGGTCAGGCACGTTCTCCGTCTCCGCCGCCTCCCCCTGGTTTCCCGCAGGCTCAGTGCCTTCCGCTCCCTCAGACATCTCAGGAGATTCCGCAGGCTTCTCCGAGGTGGCGGAAGGCAGCGCCTCAGCCTGCCCCGACTCCGTGGCCTGTGCCACCAGCCCGCGCTCCTCCCAGCTTCCCATGAAGTGCCGGATTCCCGCAAAGGCTCCTGCCCCGGCTCCCACAAGGACAACCGCAGTCAGTATATAGGAGATCATCTGGTTTCTGCGCCTTCTTTTTCTTCTCCATTCTCTCTGATCCATGTTATAAGCCGCCTTTCCTTTTCAGTAGTTCCTGTTCTTCTTATAACACAGAGCGTCAAAATATTCAAGCTATCTGCTGCTGAACCAACCTGTCCCCTTTCCCAGGCACAGCCCTTCTTTCTTTTCAGCGTCTTCCCCGCGCTTGATCCATTCATAGCTTTCATCCACCGTCTTCCGTCTTGTTTCCTTGTGGCTGTGCAGATATTCCCAGTGGTATTTCTCCCTGCACAGCTGCATGATGGCATATTCTTTCTCACACTGGGAAGGCATTCCGGCGGGAGTTTTTCCAGATAATCATTCAGGGTGTCGTAATGGGTCATTTCCTGCAGACGGTGGTTCCCGGACAGGATACGCTGCGTGTCAATGCAGGTCTGCTTATTGAAATTTTCCTCCATCTGGCGCATGGAGTGCTGGCCGTATATGTTTTTCAGGATTCCCATGCCAACCAGGTCTGCCTGGGTGTATGTGATATAGCTTTGATGTCTGGGAGCCTCCATCTGCTGGATCCATTCCCGGAAGGAATGGAAGAAATGGCTGATGATCATCATAAAGCCGGCAGTCCCGCGGTCTTTTTCTTTGTATCTGCACAGCACCAGAAATTCCCGGATTAAGGTTTTGCCTCCAAACAATAACAGGTAATTCTCTAATAACGTAGGTAATCAGAAATTTCCGATAACGTAGGCGGGCAATGTTTCGGAATATCCTTTTAGCTATTCCGAAACGTTCGTTGGGGGCACCCCAAACCCAGGCCATCCTGCTTTCGCAGGTCTGGCGGCCACGCCTTGCGGTCGCTGTTCCTGCACATCCGCGCAGGAAAGATGCGGCTGCCGCCGTCAGAGCAAAAGTTTCCTCGTAACGGTTCAGCCATATCGGTTTGAACGGTCAAAACATGCTTGCATGATTTTGACCGTTCATGCCGATATGAGATGAGCGCCCGTCTATGAGCAAAAAGAGCTGCGTAGCAACGGAAAGCCCCGTAGGGGCGTTTTGCGAATGGGCGCGGGCTGAACTGTTAGTTACTGTTCACGGCAGGCCCGTAAACAGTAACT
>CAUWLJ010000028.1:0-35392 GCA_963559585.1 uncultured Eisenbergiella sp.
TTTGCTTTTATTTTCTGTTTTAAAAGATATGGTGAGTTATAAAAAAATAATAAATAAAGTTGACCTGACTTTTATGATAATAGCGTTGCTTTTAATCGTCAAGTCATTTTCCGAAATGCATTATAAAGATATGAGTTTGGAAAATGAAATATTTCTGGGATGCCTGATTGGAATTTATTTCATCTTGAGAAGCCTTAGAACAGAGTACCAATACTACGTCAGACTATTCCTGTACGCCAGCATTTTTCTCTATATAGGCATTCTAGGATACCTGCTGACAGGTACAGATTCGTGGCTTGGCATAGAAATCATGTTCCGCCAGCCAGGGGCAGTTCCTTCCTTTTTGCTGTTGGCCTGCGGATGCAGCTCTTTGATGTACTGCCTGTATGATGAGGATGGATGGAAGACTTTCTATCTGATTCTGTCCGGAGTTGGCTTTGCGTCCATTTTCTTATATCGGGATATGGTGACGGTCTGCCTGATGGGGCTTTTCCTGCTGACGATACCCATTGTATTCAGTCCCACGGTGAAGCTGGTAAAGAAAAACCTGATATTATGCTTTCTGTTTTTGTTTGTCGGAAGCAACATTCCCCTCCTGCAGATAATGGAATGGGTCAAAATAGAGCATCCATATGATCTGCGTTACAGCGTATATATTGAACTGTTCCTGGCCGTGATTGGGACGGCGGTCTGCCAGTACTGGTCAAAAATACCACAGAACATAGACCCGGATAAAGTGGTTATGAAAAAATTTCAAAAATGGTATGTACAGGCCCTGGCATTATCCGGTTCTGTTTTGCTGTCCTGTCTGCTGCTGGGAGAACGCCTGAATGCACTGCCGGATAAGTGGGGAACAGCAGGTCTTAAGCTGTTTGGAAATGAGCTGTGCCGAAGCGTGGCAGAA
The DNA here is from genome assembly GCA_963559585.1 of uncultured Eisenbergiella sp. Classification (GTDB taxonomy): domain Bacteria; phylum Bacillota; class Clostridia; order Lachnospirales; family Lachnospiraceae; genus Eisenbergiella. Next base: position 905 of record CAUWLJ010000028.1, read on the forward strand.
AATGAAAGTTTTATTCACTATCTCCTGGCGGAATATGGTATAATTGGCTGTATCCTATGGATACTGCTGGGAATCCTTGTGATAAAACGTCTGATCAGGCAGTGGCAAAAAACGGATTGCTCCGTAAAGCTTATGTGCATGATCGGGATATTGTTCTGGATTCAGTCATTTGTGTATCAGGTGCAGCCGGAGACGGCCCCTGTATATGTCATTTTTCTGACCTTTGCATTATGCGCGGACAGGACGGAGGAGCAGACCGCAGGGGATGAGATACGGAAAGATTATTTTATAGAGGAAGGAAACATATGAATCATATTTCAAAAGAGAAGTTAACAATCACCGTCTCCGGCATCGGCTACGTAGGATTAAGCAACGCCATACTCCTTGCCCAGCACAACAAGGTTTATGCCGTTGACATACAGCCTGACCGTGTGGAGGCTGTGAACAACAGGATCTCTCCCATCATTGACAGGGAGATCCAGGAATACCTTTCGGAAAAAGAACTGGATCTTACCGCCGTGACGGATGGGGCGGAGGCGTATCGGGAGGCGGATTTTGTGATCATTTCCACGCCCACCAACTACGATCCTGTAAAGAATTATTTCGATACCTCCACAGTGGAAAACGTTCTGGAGCAGGTATTGAAAGTGAATCAGAAGGCGGCGGTCATCATCAAGTCCACCGTCCCTGTGGGCTATACGGAATCCCTGAGAAAAAAATACAACACGGACCGGATCCTGTTCAGTCCTGAATTTCTGCGGGAAGGACATGCCCTGTATGACAATCTGTACCCTTCCCGGATCATTGTGGGGGCCCCTAAGGATAATGAAGAAATGCTGGAAAAGGCAGGAAAATTTATTTCCCTTCTGGAGCAGGGGGCGGTGAAAAAGGAGATTCCCACTCTGCTGATCAATCCCACAGAGGCCGAGGCCGTAAAGCTGTTTGCCAATACCTATCTGGCCCTCCGGGTCTGCTTTTTTAACGAGCTGGACACATATGCGGAGATCCATGGGCTGAACACCAACCAGATCATCCTGGGAGTGGGACTGGATCCCCGCATCGGCAGCCATTACAACAATCCTTCCTTCGGCTATGGCGGCTACTGCCTGCCCAAGGATACCAAGCAGCTTCTGGCCAACTACAAGGATGTGCCGGAGAACATCATAGAAGCGATTGTGGAGTCCAACCGCACCAGAAAGGATTTCATCGCGGAGAGGATTCTGGAGAAGGCCGGCTTTTATGAGGGAAAAGAGGGGAGCGCCCAGGGCCTTGGAGGCAACCGGGTCACCATCGGCATTTACCGTCTGACCATGAAAACAAATTCCGACAATTTCCGCCAAAGCTCTATTCAGGGTGTGATGAAGCGCCTGAAGGCGAAGGGAGCGGAAGTGATCGTATACGAACCGTCGCTGAAGGAAAAGGAGTTTTTCGGCTCAGAGGTGGTGAATGATTTTGATGTGTTTGCCCGCAGAAGCGACTGCATCGTGGCGAACCGTTATTCGGAAAAACTGGCTTCCGTGGCAGAGAAGGTTTATACCAGGGATCTGTATCACCGGGATTGAGGAAAAGGAGATTTCCTTTGAGGCGCTGTAATCTGCAATAGAAAAAGGCCGGGCGGGTTTGGAAGATGTTCCTATGGGGAGAAGCACCGGATCTGCCTGGCCGGGTTCATAGTTGCTGCTTACTGGCAAGCCGGTAAACAGCAGCTATTCATATGCTGTCTCTCGATGCTTCCTCTGGCTGATACTTGAATGCCCCGTTATTTCTATAGTATAATAGTGTGAAAAATAAGCCTGATGGCTTATTTTCCACAGGGCTATTTGTGCCGGAGCACCATAAACAGCCCTGATGGCAGAAGAAAAATTGCATCCGCAATTTTTCTTCGCCCCGTCATTTATGCTCCGGAATGAAGATTAATATTGCCAGAAACGAGGAGGTGGCAGATGGGGAAAAAGGACACAGTGACAAAAGCGTATGTTTCCGACAACCGCAGGTTTGCAGACCTGTTTAACTACTCTGATCGCGCCGAATGAGATCAGGGATTTTGACCGATTTCACACAGAATTTGGCCCGGTGCTGAAATTTATCCAGGCGTCCGGCGACAGGAAGCGTATGGAAGAACTGCTGGATACGGACACCGTATACCAGTCGCTGGATCATGAAAGCGCAGTATTACTAAAAGCAGTGGCGAACCTGAAAGCAGCGATTCCGAAGGGAGGCAGTGTAGATATGTGTAAAGCATGGGAAGAATATGGAAACAGTCAGAAAAAGGAAGGACTTGCGGAGGGCCATGCAGAAGGACTTGCGGAAGGCCATGCAGAAGGGCTTGCGGAAGGGCACAGGGAAGGCCGGATTGAAACATTCATCAGTTCCATCCGCTCATTGGCAGAGAAGTATAATATGAGCATAGAGCAGGCAATGGATGCCATCAGCGTACCGGACGCTGACCGCAGTACATGTCTGCGTATACTGCAGCAGCGATGAAGAACCGAGGCAGTATGCGAAGAAAGCCACAGGATTTATAAAGAGGACAATACAAAAGAGCTGCCGCACCAGTTGTTTTTTGCACTGGCGCGGCAGCTCTTTTGCTGATGTTCACTGGCCTGCCAGTGAACATCAGCACTCTTTTTCCCATCTTCCAGTATTTTCCCTTGCAAAATCTTTCATTCTATACTAGAATCAATATAAAAGTGGTGCAAAGTGGAGGAAAAGGGAGTGAAGTGGTTCCGTTTTCCCACGATGTCCCTTTCAAGGCGGTGATTGTCATGTTCATGGGTGAATACAGCCATACAGTAGACCCCAAAGGCAGACTGATCATTCCCTCCAAATTCCGCGAGAGTCTGGGTGAGACCTTCGTGATTACAAAGGGGATGGACGGCTGCTTATTTGCGTATGACAATCAGGAATGGACGGCCTTTGAACAGAAGCTGAAGGCGCTGCCCTTGAGCAGTAAGGATAACCGGCAGTTTGCCAGATTTTTTCTGGCAGGCGCGGCAGAGGTGGAGGTGGACAAGCAGGGAAGGATCCTGATCCCCTCCAATCTGAGAGAATATGCAGGGCTTGTGAAGGATGTGGTTCTGGTGGGCGTAGCCAGCCGGATCGAGATCTGGAACAGGGAGAAATGGGACGCTCTGCTGGAGGAGCAGGAGGAATCTGTGGAAGACATCGCGGAGCGCATGTCGGAGCTGGGACTTGGGATCTGACAGGAGCGTAGAGGTGATGCCGAATGGAATTTAAGCACAGATCAGTGTTGCTGGATGAGACAATAGAAGGACTTGCCATCAGGCCTGACGGGGTTTATCTGGACGGTACTTTGGGTGGCGGCGGACACAGCAGTCAGATCCTGAAGCGCCTGACCACGGGGAGGCTTGTGGGGATCGATCAGGATGGGGAGGCCATCGCCGCGGCGTCGGACAGGCTGGCAGAATTGGGCGGCAAAGTTACCCTGGTGCGGGAGAATTACTGTAATGCCGGAAAAGTGCTGGCGGAGCTTGGCATTGGCGGCGTGGACGGCATTGTCCTGGATCTGGGAGTATCCTCCTATCAGCTGGACAATGCGGAGAGAGGTTTTTCCTACCGGTATGATACGGCCCTGGATATGCGGATGGATACCAGACAGACGTTGTCGGCCAGGGAGATCGTGAATGAATATCCTGAAATGGAGCTGTACCGGATTATAAGGGACTATGGAGAGGACCGGTTTGCCAGGAACATCGCCAGGCATATTGTGGCGGCGAGAAGGGAAAAACCAATCGAGACCACAGGCGAACTGAATGAACTGATAAGAGCGGCGATCCCGGCGAAGCTGCGGGAGAGGGGAGGCCACCCCTCCAAGCGCACGTTCCAGGCGGTTCGTATTGAATGCAATCATGAATTGGACGTGTTAAAAAATTCGCTGGACGACCTGATCGGTCTGTTGAATCCGGGAGGAAGGCTGTGTATCATCACCTTCCATTCTCTGGAGGACCGGATCGTGAAATCGGCTTTCCGCAAGAATGAAGCTCCCTGCACCTGTCCGCCGGATTTCCCGGTATGTGTGTGCGGGAAGGTGTCTCAGGGGCGGGTGGTTACGAGAAAACCCATTCTTCCTTCGCGGGAAGAGCTGGAGGCCAATTCCCGTTCCAAGAGCGCAAAGCTTCGGATTTTTGAGAAGGCAGGACGGCGGGAATGAATTTTCAAACACGCACTAGAGAAGCAGGGGGCAGGGTGCGTCTGCAGGCGCAACCAAAATTGTAAAATAAAGTAAGGAGAATCAGCATGGCTCAGACAGCAGGAAGGGGACAGATGGGAAGTGCCGGACAAAGCAGGGCACACTATGGTTCGGCCGCAGAGCGCGGCGCCATGGCTTACAGAGGAGAGGGCGGAAGGCGCGATACCCCGGCTTACAGAGGAGAGGGCGGAAGGCGAAGCGTATATGTGGCGGGAAGCACCGCAAGGCGTCTGGATGTGGTGGAGGAGCTTCAAAGACCCCGCAGGCCGAAGGAGCTTTCCAATGCGGTAAAGAAGAACAGGGATAAAGCGGTCTACATGAATTTTGGATACGTACTTTTCCTCACTGCCTCCCTTCTGGTGGCGGGGGTGGTGCTGATCAACTACATCCAGCTTCAGTCCCAGATTACCACCAGCGTGAAGCGGGTTGCGTCCATGGAGAGCGAGCTGAATAACCTGAAGGTGGCAAACGATGAGGAGATCAGCAGAATTGAGAGCAGCATCGACCTGGATGAGATCAGGAGGATCGCCATTACCGAGCTTGGAATGACCTATCCTGATGAGAGTCAGATCGTAACGGTTCCGGATGAGGGGAGCGATTATGTGAGACAGCTGACGGACATCGGAGAGTAGGCCTGGAGGAGCAGTGTGAGCGAAGGAAACGGAAAGAAACGCAGAACAGACAAATTCACAACCAAAATGCAAAAGAAGCTGGTGGTACTGTATCTTTTTGTACTGCTGGCTTTTGCCGGATTAAGCGCCCGGCTGATGATTATTAACCGTGACAATGGGGAGCAGTACAAGAAGCAGGTGCTCTCCCAGCAGCAGTATTCCAGCCGGACGATCCCTTTTAAAAGAGGGGAAATCCTGGACTGCAAGGGGACAAAGCTGGCGGTGAGTGAGAAGGTGTACAACCTGGTGCTGGACTGTAAGCTGATGAACGAAAAAGAGGAATATGTGGAGGCCACCATTTCCGCCCTCACCCAGTGCTTTGACGTGGACGAGGGAGAGATCCGCCAGTACAATGCGGACAATCCCACTTCCCAGTATTATGTGCTGGCAAGGCAGCTTACCTATGATCAGATCGCGCCCTTCCAGGAGCTGCAGGCGGATGAGGAGACGGGAAAATACATCCAGGGCGTGTGGTTCGAGGAGGAATACCGCAGGGTATATCCCAATGGAACCATGGCAAGCGATGTGATTGGCTTTACCACCAAGGACAATGTGGGAAAGTTTGGCCTGGAGGAGTATTACAACGACATGCTCAGCGGGGTCAACGGCAGGGAGTACGGCTACATGAACGATAATGCCAACCTGGAGCGCACCACCAAGGCGGCAGTGGACGGCTACAGCCTGGTCACTACCCTGGACGCCAATATCCAGGGAATTGTGGAGCGTAAGCTGAAGGAGTTTAACGATACCTACAAGAATGCAGTCCGGGAGGGCAACGGCGCCAGAAACGTGGGCTGTGTGGTGATGGACGTGAACAACGGAAACGTTCTGGCTATGGCAAGCTATCCCAATTTTGATCTGAACAATACGAAGGATACCAGCTATCTGATCGGCCAGAACATTGTGGCGGAGGACGGAACCATTCTGCCTGAGGTGATCAATGAGGCCAACCTGGCCTCCATGGACAACGATACGCTCTACCGCCAGCTGAATGCGCTGTGGAAGAATTTCTGTATTGCCAATACCTATGAGCCCGGATCCACCATCAAGCCGTTTACGGCAGCGGCGGGACTGGAGAGCGGGAAGCTCACCGGAAATGAGGTATACGACTGCGGGGGAAGCCTGACCATCGTGCAGGGGCAGAAGCCCATCAAATGCCACAACCGGTTCGGGGACGGCCCAACAAGCGTCTCCCAGGCCATCGAGAAATCCTGCAACGTTGCCCTGATGAGAATGGGTCAGGCCATCGGTAAGGATCTGATGCTGAAATACTGGGAGGACTTTAATTTCGGATTAAAGACCAACATCGATCTGGCCGGGGAATCCAGAACTGCTTCCCTGGTGTACAACGAGGCTTCCATGGGGCCTGTGGAGCTTGCCACCACCACCTTCGGCCAGGGCTTTAATGTTACCATGATCCAGATGATTACAGGCTTTAGTGCACTCATCAACGGGGGCTACTATTATGAACCTCACATGGTGAGCCAGATCACGGCCTCCGACGGCTCCGTGGTAAGAAACATTGAGCCCCGGGTTTTAAAACAGGTGATCTCAGAGGAAACCTCCGCCAAGATCAGGGATTACTGTCTCCAGGTGGTGATCGGAGAGGATGGAACCGGCCATACGGCCCGCCCGGCAGGCTATCTGATCGGAGGAAAGACGGGAACGGCAGAGACACAGCCCAGAGGAAACAGGGAGTATGTGGTTTCCTTCATTGGCTACGCTCCGGCAGACGACCCCCAGATCGCAATCTATGTGGTGGTGGACCGGCCGAATACCCAGATGCAGGACGATGCCAAGTTTGCCACCAGGATCGTGAAGAGCGTTCTGACAGAGGTGCTTCCTTATCTGGATATTTTTATGACCGAGCCTCTTTCCGATAAGGAGCGGGAGGAGCTGGAGCAGCAGCAGATCGCCTACAAAGAGGCGCTGATGAGCCAGGTGAGCGGCAATTCCGTGAGCGGCAACGGCATCAGCGGAAACGATCTGAATGGCCTGCCCGGCGCTCAGAATGGAGACGCTTCCGGTGAAACAGGCACAGGCGGCGCGGCTTCAGGGACGGGAGACGGGGCTGATGGCGCAGGAGAGAATCCGGGTGACACCGGGGACGGAGAGAACAACACTCAGGGCGGGACGGAGAACCAAAATTCTTCTGAGAACCAAGGCTCTGAAACCAATGGCTACAGCCGGGAGGACGTTACTATTGATCCTGAGACCGGAGAGGGCGTCCTGCCGGACGGAACCCGTGTGGATCCCGACACCGGGGCGCCTATAGGAGAAGAAGAGCTGGGTCTTCCGGAGCCTTCCTTTCCTCAGTCTGACGCAGAGGAGGATTCCCCCTTTTAGAGCGTGTTTGAAAATTTATTCCCGCCATATGCACGCCCTGCTTCGCGCCACAGGCACGAATAACCTGATAAATCCGGTAATAGATTATAGTAACTACCGGTTTATGAGGTTTCCCAATGGAAGAAAAACACAAAACCTTCCACCGGAAGAAAACAGTTCTGGCTTTCCTGATCGTGCTGCTTCTGTTTGCAGGCCTGACCGGCCGTCTGGTGTGGCTGATGATCTTTGATTCCTCCTACTATGAACAGGCCGCTGAGGAGCTGCATCAGAGGGAGCGGAGCATCAAAGCCAAAAGAGGGCGCATCATCGACTCCACAGGGACAGTCCTGGCGGATAACCGGACGGTCTGCAATATTTCCGTGATCCACAATCAGATCACGGATCCTGACAGAGTGGTGGAGGTGCTCTCCCGGGAGCTGGGGCTGGAGGAAGCCTACGTAAGGGAGCGGGTGGAGAAGGTGACCTCCATTGAAAAGATCAAAAGCAATGTGGACAAAGAGGTGGGGGATGCCATCCGTGCCTGTCAGCTGGACGGGGTGAAGGTGGATGAGGATTACAAACGCTTCTACCCTTTCGATTCCCTGGCCTCCAAGGTGCTTGGCTTTACCGGGGGCGATAACCAGGGAATTGTGGGGCTTGAGGTGAAGTATGACGAATACCTGCAGGGAGAGCCGGGGACGATCCTGACGGTGACGGACGCCAGAGGAGTGGAGGTCACCAGGGAGGGAGAGGACCGGGTGGAGCCTGTGGACGGGGATGATCTGCATATCAGCCTGGATGTGAACATTGAACAGTACGCCACCCAGCTGGCCAATCAGGTGATGGCCGCCAAGGAAGCGGAGAGCGTGTCCATTCTGGTGATGAAGCCGGACAACGGTGAGATTCTTGCCATGGTGAACGTGCCGGAGTTTGATTTGAACGATCCCTTCACCCTTCCCGAAGGTACAGTGACGGAGGGGCTGTCGGATCAGGAAAAGCAGGAGCTGTTGAACCGGATGTGGAGAAACGGGTGTATTAACGACACCTATGAGCCGGGATCCATCTTTAAGATCATCACAGCCTCTGCGGGACTGGAGGAAGGGGTGGTAGCCATGGAGGATCAGTTCAGCTGCCCCGGCTACATTATGGTGGAGGACCGCCGGATCCGCTGCCACAAAACCACCGGCCACGGGGCGGAAAATTTTGTTCAGGCTACCATGAATTCCTGCAATCCGGTGTTCGTCACCGTGGGGCTGAGGCTGGGCGCACAGGACTATTACGAATATTTCAGGCAGTTCGGCCTTATGGAAAAAACGAATGTGGATCTGCCGGGAGAGGCGGGGACGATCATGCACAAGGAGGAAAACATCGGACTGGTGGAGCTTGCCACCATTTCCTTCGGTCAGTCCTTCCAGGTGACGCCCATCCAGCTTGCCACTACCGTCTCCTCCCTGATCAACGGAGGGAAGAGGGTCACGCCTCATTTTGGGGTAAAGACGGTGGATAAGGATGGAAATGTGACCAATGTGTTCGACTATCCGGTGAAGGAGGGCATTGTATCGGAAGAAACCAGTGAGAAAATGCGTTACATGCTGGAGCAGGTGGTGGAGAACGGGGGCGGTAAGAACGGTTACGTGGAAGGGTACCGGGTGGGCGGCAAAACTGCCACCAGCCAGACGCTTCCAAGAGGGACGGGAAGGTATATCGCTTCTTTCCTGGGGTTTGCCCCGGCGGACGATCCCAAAGTCCTTGCGCTGGCGATTGTGACCAACCCGAAGGGCGTATATTACGGGGGCCAGGTATCTGCTCCTGTGGTGCGCCAGCTTTTTGAAAATATCCTTCCTTATTTGGAGGAGTTGGATTATAATGATTCAGGAGAAGCCTGAAAATTTGGGATTTTCAGGCTTTCCGCCGTCCTTGACGGCAAAATGGGAGAAAAGGCGAAATGAGTATATCCATGTACGTGCCGGTATTCACTGCATTTCTGGTAAGTGTGGCGCTGGGGCCGGTGGTGATCCCTTTTCTGAAGAAGCTGAAGGCTGGGCAGACCGTCCGGGAGGAGGGGCCCAGAAGCCATTTGAAAAAGAACGGAACACCTACCATGGGAGGAATCCTGATCCTTTCTGCGGTGGTGGCTGCCTCCCTTTTTTATGTGAAGGAGGCTCCTCAGATCCTTCCGGTACTCCTGCTCACGCTGGGGTTTGGGCTGATCGGTTTTCTGGACGACTGCATTAAGGTGCTCCTGAGGCGCTCCGAGGGGCTGACACCCGGACAGAAGCTGGCGGGACAGCTGATTCTGACCGGGCTGTTCGTCTATTACCTGCTCCATATGACCCAGACAGGGCTTTCGGCCAGAATTCCCTTTCTTCCGGGAGTGCGTCTGGATCTTGGGTGGCTGAATGTGCCGCTGGCTTTTTTTATTATACTGGGAACGGTAAATGGAGCCAATTTTACGGACGGGCTGGATGGGCTGGCCGCCAGTGTGACGGTGATGACTGCCACCTTTCTGGCGGCCGCGGCCATTGGCCTGGGAGCCGGCATCGAGCCTGTGGCCTGCGCCGTGGCGGGGGCGCTTCTGGGCTTCCTTCTGTTTAACGTGCATCCTGCCAGTGTGTTTATGGGGGACACGGGCTCCCTTGCCCTGGGCGGCTTTGTGGCAGCGTCAGCCTATCTGATGGGACTGCAGCTTTTCCTTCCCATGATCGGCTTTATCTATCTGATAGAAGTGTTATCGGTGATCGCGCAGGTGGCCTTTTTCAGGCTGACCGGAGGCAGAAGGCTTCTGCGTATGGCCCCCCTGCATCACCATTTTGAACTGTGCGGCTGGCCGGAAACCAGGATTGTGGCGGCTTTCACCATCGTCACCGCCCTCCTGTGCCTGGCTGCGCTGCTGGCAATATAGACAGGCGCTTTGGCGGCAGAACCATCCGGGCAGAGGAACCCGTCATGAAAAGGCTGCCGGCGGCAAAAAGAAAGAAGGAAAAAGAATGAACGCAGAAGGCAGGAAGATTTTAATTGTGGGGACGGGAAAGAGCGGAATTGCGGCCGCGGGGCTGCTGGCAGAAAAGGGCGGCATTCCGGTTCTTTTTGATGAAAATGAGAACACGGACCCGGCAAAGGTGCGGGAGCGGCTGCCAGGCTGCCCGGACGCTGAGGTGATCGTGGGAGCCTTTCCCCGGGAGCGGACGGGGGAGTTCGACCTGGTGGTGATGAGCCCCGGCGTCCCTGTGGACACGCCTTTTGTGGAGCGGTTCCGGGAGCGGCGGATCCCTGTATGGGGGGAGCTGGAGCTGGGCTATGCCTTCCTGCAGGGAAGGCTGCTTGCCATTACCGGAACCAACGGCAAGACCACCACTACAGCGCTTACCGGGCAGATCCTGAGAGATTATTTTGAGACGGGAAGGGAGCCGGGGGCGTCCTCAAGCGTGTTCGTAGTGGGCAATATCGGCAATCCCATCACCCTGGAGGCTGTGAAAACGAAGCCGGACAGCGTGACCGTGGCAGAGGTCAGCTCCTTTCAGCTGGAGACCTGTGTGAGCCTTCATCCCCGGGTATCGGCGGTGCTCAATGTGACCCCCGACCATCTGAACCGGCATCATACCATGGAGAACTATGCGGCAGTGAAGTTTTCCATTGCAAAGAACCAGACGAAGGAGGATGCCTGTGTTCTGAATTATATGGATCCCTATACCAGAGCGTTTGGGAGGCAGTGTCCTGCGCGGGTCATCTGGTTTTCCTCCGGGGAGAAGCCAAAGGAGGGGTACTATCTGGAGGCGGAGGCCATCTGGCGAAGCCGGGGGGGAAGGCAGGAGCGTCTGATGGGAATTCATGAGATGGAGCTTCTGGGCGTTCACAATGTGGAGAATGTGATGGCGGCCATTGCCATGACGGAGGCATTTGGCGTGCCCATGGAGCATATACTGGATACGGTAAAGCATTTCCACGCGGTGGAGCACAGGATCGAGTATGTGGACACGGTAAACGGGGTGCTCTACTACAACGATTCCAAGGGAACCAACCCGGATGCGGCCATTAAGGGGATCCGGGCCATGAACCGTCCCACAATCCTGATCGGCGGCGGTTACGATAAGGGGAACGAGTACGATGAATGGATTGAGGCCTTTGACGGAAAGGTGAAGCTTCTTGTACTCATTGGCCAGACCAGAGAAAAAATAGCGGAATGCGCCCGCAGGCACGGTGTGGAAAACATCATCCTGGCAGACACCTTTGAGGAGTGCATGGAGCTTTGTGTGAAAAATGCCTGCCCAGGCGATGCGGTGCTGCTCTCTCCGGCCTGCGCAAGCTGGGGGATGTTTCCCAATTATGAGGCGCGGGGGGATCAGTTCAAAGCGTATGTGAAAAATCTGAAGGAGTGATCTGGTGGCGTCAAGAAGAAGAAAGAAGCAAACGGAATATTTTTTTGACTATACCCTGTTGTTCATCGTTCTGTTTCTGCTGGGGTTTGGCCTGGTGATGGTGTATTCCACCAGCTCCTATGAAGCGTCCATATCGGCCAAATTCAATTATGATGCGGCCTATTACCTGAAAAAGCAGGCCTTTGCTACAGGGATGGGGCTGGCTGCCATGGCCGTGACAGCCAATATTCCCTACCATTTCTGGGAACGGTTTGCGGTGCTGGGCTATTTTGTCTCCGTAGTTTTGATTGCCCTGGTGCTCACGCCTCTGGGAGTGGAGGCAAACGGCGCCAGAAGATGGCTGAACCTGGGCCTGACCGTTCAGCCTGCGGAGATCGCCAAGCTGTGTATGATCCTGTTCCTGGCCAGCTTTATCTGCAAAATGGGAAAGAGCATACGGAGCCGGAAGGGGTTCTGGATCGTGCTGGCAATTCCTGTGCCCATCTGTCTGATGGTGTGGCAGATCACCAACAATATGAGCTCCGCCATTATTATTTTCGGGATCGCTTTTCTGATGCTGTTTGTGGCCAGCCCGGACTACAAGCGTTTCATTGTCATGGGGGTGCTGGGAGTGTCCGGCGCCGCCGCGGTTGTGTTCCTGATCTTTCAGATGCAGGGATCGGAGCTGAGCTTCAGAGGCAACCGTATTCTGGCCTGGCTGAATCCGGAGGCCTTTGCCACCGGAACCGGCTTCCAGACCCTGCAGGCTCTCTATGCCATCGGCTCCGGAGGAATCTTCGGCAAAGGCCTTGGGCAGAGCATGCAGAAGCTGGGCTTCCTGCCCGAGTCACAGAACGATATGATTTTTTCCATTATCTGTGAGGAGCTGGGGCTGTTCGGGGGAATATCTGTAATCCTGCTGTTTGTGCTTCTGGTCTGGCGCTTTATGGTGATTGCCAACAACGCGCCGGATCTGTTTGGCGCACTTCTGGTGGTGGGGGTGATGGGGCATATCGCCATTCAGGCGGTACTGAATATTGCGGTTGTGACCAACACCATTCCAAATACGGGAATTTCCCTTCCCTTCATCAGCTACGGAGGCTCCTCCGTGATGTTTCTGCTCATCGAGGTGGGCCTGGTTTTGAGTGTGGCGAAGGGCATCCGGCTGAAAAATGTCTGATGCTCTGCCCGTATACACCTTTTTTCCCGGAACGCATATCATAATGCAGAGGATTTTTGTGTGATAGGTTCCGGGAAGGTGAAGATATGAATAAGATTATGGTCAGCGGCGGCGTGGAGCTGGAGGGTGAGACTCATATACAGGGCTCCAAGAACGCTGCGCTTCCCATTATGGCGGCGGCACTTCTTGTGCCGGGGGTCAGCGTGCTGGAAAATGTGCCGCACATTGCGGATGTGGAGTGTATGTGTGCCCTGCTTCAGAGGATCGGCTGCCGGGTATCCTGGCAGGGGGAGGAGCTTGTGATCGATGCGGAGGATCTTAGTGATTCCCGGCTGCCGAAGGAATATGTGACCAGGATGCGCTCCTCGGTGATGCTGATGGGGCCTGTTCTGGGACGGCTTAAGGAGGTATCCCTAAGCTATCCCGGCGGCTGTGTGATTGGCGAGAGGCCCATTGACCTGCATCTGAGCATGCTCAGAGGCCTGGGCGTGGTATGCCGGGATGGCCCGGAGGGGCTGGACGCACGGGCAGAGCGGATGCAGGGAGGGAGGCTCAGGCTTTCCTTTCCCAGTGTGGGGGCCACGGAAAATGCGGTGATGGTAGCCGTGGCCGCAGAAGGGGCGACGATGCTTGCAGGCTGTGCCAGAGAGCCGGAGATTCACTGGCTGTGTGAGTTTCTGCGCCATGCGGGGGCGGACATCCGGGAGGAGACGGGAGGCGTTATCCGGATTCGTGGAGGCAGGCCGCTGCAGCCCTGCCGCTTCCGCATTCCCTCCGACCGGATCGTGGCGGGAACCTATGTGTGCGCCTGTCTGGCCGCAGGCGGAAGCATACATTTAAAAGAAGCTCCCACTCAGGAGCTTGGTGCCCTGCTGGAGGCTGCCGGACGAATGGGCGCTTCCTTCCGGCAGACGGGAGCGGGGCTATTGATCTGGCGGAAGGAAGGGCTGCGCTCTCCCGGAGCAGTGGAGACGGCCGCTTATCCCGGTTTTCCCACCGATCTCCAGTCCCCCCTTCTGGCGGTGATGGCGGAGGCCGCGGGGGCAGGAAGCGTGGAGGAAACCATTTTCAGCGACCGCTTCCGCGTGGCAGAGGAGCTGAACCGGATGGGAGCGGGGATACGGGTGGAGGGAAATACAGCATACGTTCCCGGCGGCAGGAGACTGAAGGGGGCCGGCGTACTGGCACAGGAGCTTCGGGGAGGCGCCGCCCTGGTGGTGGCCGGACTTGCCGCGGATGGGATCACCGTGGTGGAGAACCGGCATTTTATCGACAGGGGCTATGAGGACATCTGCAGGGATCTGAGAGATCTGGGCGCACAATGCGCCGCCGGGATACGGAAACAGGAGAATGATGGATAGAAAGAGAAGCAGTGTGAGGGAGAAAGGAAAAAAAGGGGTCACCTCCTCCGGGAACCGCCTTCGGGTGGTGCCCGGAGGAAGGGGAGCAAAGCGCGGCGGACGGGATGGTGCCCGTTCCCTGCGCGCCTCCGGCGGGCTGGCCTCTCTGGAGACAGGCAGAGGCCATGGGAGGCTGATCACACTTTCCGTCATCCTGGGCATCCTGCTCCTTCTTGCGGGAGCGGCTGCATGGGCGCTTCAGTATTTTCATGTGAAGAATATCTACGTGGAGGGCAACCTGCATTATACCGACGAGGAAATCATCGGGTTCGTCACGTCGGAGCGTTTCGGAGACAACTCCCTGTATTTATCATTAAAATACAAGGACAAGGGAATTGAAAACATTCCTTTTATTCAGAAGATGAACGTACAGGTGCTGGCTCCGGATACCATCAAGATCATCGTTTACGAGAAGGCGGTGGCGGGATACGTGCAGTATCTGGACGGCTTCATGTATTTTGACAAGGATGGGATCATTGTGGAGGCGGCGGAGACCAGGACGGAGGGAATCCCGGAGATCACGGGAATCCATTTTGATCAGGTGGTGCTTTACGAGCCCCTCCCTGTGGATAATCAGGACGTGTTTCAGGATATTCTTTACATGACCCAGGTGCTTGGCAAATACGGGATCGCGGCGGACAAGATCTATTTTGATGATACGTATGAGATGACACTGTATTTCGGAGACGTGAGGGCGCGGCTTGGGGACGACTCTAACATGGAGGAGAAGATCGCGCGCCTGTCCCAGATCCTTCCGGCGGCACAGGGGAAGAAGGGGGTATTCCGGCTGGAAAATTATACCGGAAGCGGGGATAATGTGTCGTTTGAGCAGGATAAATAAGTAGAAGAAAATCAAAAAACATATTGCGTTCTGTTGAAAATAATTATATGATAAGAATTGTGAAGTTTATGTAGACTAAAGGAGGAAATACCTTTGCTGGAAATTAAGACGAACGACGCTGAGTCGGCCGCCAGAATCATAGTGATCGGCGTGGGCGGTGCAGGCAACAATGCTGTGAATAGAATGATCGATGAGAGAATAGACGGCGTAGAGTTTATCGGGGTGAACACGGACAAGCAGGCGCTTCAGCTCTGCAAGGCCCCCAGACTCTTACAGATCGGAGAGAAGCTGACCAAGGGCCTGGGCGCAGGAGCCAAGCCTGAGGTGGGACAGAAGGCGGCGGAGGAGAACACCGATGAGATTACGGAAGCCCTGACCGGGGCTGACATGGTTTTTGTCACCTGCGGTATGGGTGGCGGAACCGGAACCGGAGCGGCTCCCGTTATTGCAGGGATTGCCAAGGAGATGGGGATTCTTACCGTGGGCGTTGTGACCAAGCCCTTCCGCTTCGAGGCCAGAACCCGTATGACCAACGCCCTGGGCGGCATTGAACGTCTGAAATCCAGCGTAGATACCCTTATTGTGATTCCCAACGATAAGATTCTTGAGATCGTAGACCGCAGGACCACCATGCCGGAGGCCCTGAAGAAGGCGGACGAGGTGCTTCAGCAGGCGGTTCAGGGCATTACCGACCTGATCAATGTACCGGCAGTCATCAATCTGGACTTTGCGGATGTACAGACCGTAATGAAGGACAAGGGAATTGCCCACATCGGCATCGGCTACGGCAAGGGCGACGATAAGGCCAGCGAGGCGGTGAAGATGGCAGTGGAGAGCCCGCTTTTGGAGACTACCATTGCAGGAGCCACAGATGTGATCATCAACGTGAGCGGAGACATTTCCATGTACGATGCGGACGATGCGGCCAGCTTCGTACAGCAGCTGACCGGCGATGACGTGAACATCATCTTCGGAGCCATGTATGACGATTCCACCCCTGACAGCTGCCAGATCACCGTGATAGCTACCGGCCTGGAGGAGAAGGCTGCCCAGCAGAATGGACGGCTTGGTTCTGCTTTCGGCGTGAAGAACACTGCGAACGCCATGAGAACGCAGGGACAGTCTGCCGTAAGCCCCAGACCCTATGTCCCCGGCGCTTCAACGGCACAGGGAACTCCGGTACGCCCTGTTTACCCCCAGCCCACCCTCACAGGCATCCAGAAGCCGGGCAAGCTGAAGAGCAGCGTGGAAGAAAGATCCCTGAAGATCCCGGATTTCCTCCAGAAGAAATAAATACATACACAAGCGGCTACGCTGCTTATGGTTTTTCCCTGGAAGAACTCAAAATAGAAAATACAGACAAAATCATAAAGGAAGGCTTAGAGGAAATCAGATTTCTTCTAAGCCTTCCTTTTTTATACAACAGGAAAGTTCCTTTCCTGTTGTATAAAAAAGGACGCTCCGCTGTGGATGCGCACTCGCGCGAGAGGCAGATATTGCCTGACGGCAATTGCGCCCGGCGCGGAAGAACCGGCGGCCCACAACCTCCCCCTGGAAATCCCGCCCCCGATCCCTCTACGCCTTTTGTCGAAAAACCTCGACCGAAAAGAGGAATAACCCGCTTCCTTTAGACAAAAACCGCACGCCTGCACCGCTATAATGGTTCCATACCTACAGGAGGTGCGAGGTGAGGTATATTGTTTACATAGACCGTTTGTTTCTGCTTCACGGGGTACAGACCCTGGCGCTTTTCCTTCTGACGGGAATGGTGCTGGAGCGTCAGGGACACCGAAGGACGGGGATCTGGCGGGTTCTTGCGGGAACAGCGGCGGAAACCGTTTTTTTCTGTATTGTGCTCCTGTTCCCGGGGCTTGGCGGACTCATGAAAAACCTGCTGTTTGCCCTCTTCCAGCTCTTTGTACTGGCGGCGGTGTTTGGGCTTAACACACCGGGTCTGTTTGTAAGGGCGGTGATCCTGTATCACGGAGCGGCTTTTTTTCTGGGCGGCCTGCTCTATGCCCTTCTGGGAGTTACGGGAAGGAGCAGCGCAGCCCACACACTGCCTGCCGCAGCCTGTGCGGCAGCAATGGCCGGACTGACCGCCTGTATGTGGCAGTGGGAGATGAGGCGGCGGGAGAAGGTGCTGGTGACCGCAGAGCTGATCCAGGGAAACGTGCGCGTTGTGACCACCGCCCTGATCGACAGCGGCAACAGCCTGTACGACCCTGTCAGCTCAAAGCCTGTGAGTGTGGTGGAGCGAAGTGTGCTGGAGGGGAGAATGCCGCTTAACCGGGCAGAACAATTCCGCCTGGTTCCCTATCACACCATTGGAAAGCGCGGGCTGATGCAGGCTTTGGAGATCGATGCGCTGAAGGTAAAGAGAGACGGGGCACAGATCACTGTGGAGAAGGCGCTTCTGGGCCTTTACGAAGGAGAGCTGGCGGGAAACGGAGCCTGTCGGATGATTCTGCATCCTGGGATCTTGAAAGCAAAACGAGGAAAACGAAAACGGCTTTTTTGAGAGCCGGAAACAGGGAGGAAAAAATGATATTAAAAGTAGCGGTACCGGGAAAAATACAGTTTAAGATGATCCGCAGGGAGCCTGGCTTCCTGCTGGGAGGGCAGGGCGACATCCATTATATCGGCGGCGCAGAGGTGCTTCCGCCGCCTCTGGAGGCGGATAAGGAGAGTGAAATCATAGGGGATCTGGGAACCTCCTGCGATCAGGAGGCCAAAAGCATACTGATCGAGCACAACCTCCGCCTGGTGGTGTACATAGCCAAGAAATTTGACAATACGGGAGTGGGTGTGGAGGATCTGATTTCCATTGGAACCATCGGCCTGATCAAATCCATCAACACTTTTAAACCGGATAAAAACATCAAGCTTGCCACCTATGCGTCCCGGTGTATTGAAAATGAGATTCTGATGTATCTGCGCAGGAACAACAAGACCCGCATGGAGGTGTCTATCGACGAGCCTCTGAACGTGGACTGGGATGGAAACGAGCTGCTCCTCTCCGACATACTGGGTACGGATGAGGACGTGATCTACCGGGATATTGAGAATGAGGTGGAAAGAAGCCTTCTGATGAAAGCCATTTCCAGGCTGAGCGAGCGGGAGAGAACGATCGTCAACCTGAGATTCGGCCTGAACACACCGGACGGGCAGGAAATGACCCAGAAGGAGGTGGCGGCGCTTCTGGGGATCTCCCAGTCTTATATTTCCCGCCTGGAAAAGAAGATCATGAAGCGTCTGAAAAGGGAGATGGTGAAAGAATAATTTTCCTGAAAAGAGCCCGGACAGGTATATTTTTCTGCAAGGCTGTGAATTCTCTGTATTAGAAAACAACGCCGCCATGCGTCCCGGATCTGCGGTATGCTCCGGGGGCCGCATCGGGAGGCGGGATGGAGGATTCGGCAATGGCACTGAACAAGGTGGAAATCTGCGGGGTGAATACCTCGAAGCTGACGGTGCTTACCAATGAGGAAAAGGAACAGCTTTTTGAACGGATCAGACAGGGGGATGAGGAGGCCAGGCAGAAATATATCAAGGGCAATCTGCGCCTGGTTTTAAGCGTGATCAAGCGTTTTTCAAGCAGCAATGAAAATGTGGACGACCTGTTTCAGATCGGCTGCATCGGTCTGATCAAGGCCATCGACAATTTTGATTCCACGCTGAATGTGAAATTCAGTACCTATGCGGTGCCCATGATCATCGGTGAGATCCGCAGGTTTCTGCGGGACAACAACGCCATCCGGGTGAGCCGCTCCCTGAAGGACACCGCCTACAAGGCCATCTACGCCAAGGAAAATCTGATGAAGCAGAATCAGAAGGAGCCCACCATCGCCGAGGTGGCTGAGGAGATCGGTATTCCCAAGGAGGACGTGGTTTATGCCCTGGACGCCATCCAGAATCCCATGAGCCTTTATGAGCCCGTTTACACAGACGGCGGGGATACCCTCTATGTGATGGATCAGATCAGCGACAAGAAAAACAGGGAGGAAACCTGGGTGGAGCACCTTTCCCTGAGCGAGGCCATGAAACGCCTGAACGAAAGGGAGCACGAGATCATAGCCCTCCGTTTCTTCGAGGGAAAAACCCAGATGGAGGTGGCCCGGATCATCGGCATCTCCCAGGCCCAGGTTTCCCGCCTGGAAAAAAATGCGCTGAAGGTGATGAAAAGCTACCTGACGGCGTGAGCGGCTCAGAGCGCGCAGATGGAGGGAATAAAATTTGAAACAGGCTCTGGCAGAGAAGGAATAACAGAAAACGGCTTGGCAAAGCAGACGGGCAGAAGGGATGACCCGTCTGTTTTGCTGTGCCCGCAAGTGTTGCTGCACCTTTCTGCAGGCTCCTGCATATCCTGATAAAAAGACCCTGCGGCGGAGAAGGCTCATTGTTTTTTGCCGCGGACGGAGAGCCGCCATGCTATTCTCTGAATTAAAATGTAAAGAAGTGATCAATCTGAGAGACTGTAGAAAACTGGGAAACATCACCGATTTTGAATTCGATCCCTGTACAGGCTGTATCTGCAAGTTTATCGTTCCCGGCTGCTCCAAATGGAAATGCCTTTTTGGCTGTGATGAGGTGACGCAGATCTGCTTCAAGGATATTAAACAGATCGGGCCGGATATTATTATCGTAGACCTGCCTGAATGCTGAAGCAATACTGAAATCCCCGGACAGCGGGTGCTGCTGTTTACTGGCCTGCCAGTGAACGGTAACGCCCTGTCTGCTCAGGCGTTCCGCCTGGCGGCAAAAAAAGTTGACACTCCAAAATCCCTTCGATATAATGAGCCAAGAAGCTGAACATAGGAAGAACCTGAACATAGAAAGAACCTGGAAAGCAGGCGGGAGGATTTTGATGAAATGTCCATTTTGCGGCCATGATAATACACGGGTGATCGATTCCAGACCGGCTGACGAGAACAACTCGATCCGCCGCCGCCGTGTCTGCGATGAATGCAGCAAGCGCTTTACCACCTATGAGAAAATAGAAACCATTCCCCTGATCGTCATTAAGAAGGATGATAACAGGGAAACCTATGACAGATCCAAGATTGAGGCCGGAATCCTCCGGGCCTGCCACAAGAGGCCTGTCAGCGCCGGCCAGATCACCCGTCTGGTGGATGATGTGGAGACGGAGATTTTCAACAAGGAAGAAAAGGAGATCGAAAGCCGGGTGATCGGGGAGCTGGTCATGGACAGGCTGAAGGATCTGGATGCCGTGGCCTATGTGCGCTTTGCCTCCGTCTACCGGGAGTTTAAGGATATCAACACCTTCATGGACGAATTGAAGAAGGTGATGGGAGGACAGAGCTAGATGCCGAAGCAGAGTGGAAATACGGATAAGAAGGAGCGGCTTGCCCAGGCAGGGAAAAAGGTGGAAAGAGCCAACAGGTGGAGAATGGCTTTTCTGATGATTGCCCTGCTTTTCCTGCTGTTCCTTTATTTTGCGGGAAAGGCGGCGGAGGGCGCTGCATGGTTTGAGGAGGCAAAGCGCGTGATTTACTGGATTACAGGCTGGGATCTGATCGCTGTGCTGATTGCCACGCTGGTGCAGCTCCGGCTGACCTACAGGTACAACCGGATCCTGAAGGAGGATTAGGGACACAGCCGCGCCCGCCGATATGGCTGAACGGTTACTTTTGATGTGTGAATTTTTTAACGATTCCGCCGGTTTGTGCTTGCATTTTGGAAAGATTGCGTATACAATAAGCCAGTAAAACAATTAAATACAGTTTCAGGTACTTTCACGTTACCCACGTAAAAGTGCTGAGAGAGAAAGGATGACACATGAAAACAAAGACAGTAAGAAAGCTTCTGCTGACTTTAGTGTGTGCAGCACTAACTATTGCACTGGGCGCATGCTCAGGTGATAAGGCAGGTGAGGACTCTTCTCAGATCACGATTGGGATACCTCAGGACATTGAGGACAGTCTTGACCCCCACAAGGCAGTGGCGGCAGGAACTGAGGAGGTATTGTTCAATCTGTACGAAGGCCTTGTGAAGCCGGATGCCAGCGGAGAGCTGCAGCCGGCCGTTGCCAGCGGCTATTCCATATCGGAGGATGCGCTGACCTATACGTTCACACTGAGAGAGGGCGTACAGTTCCATGACGGTTCCTTCGTTACGGCACAGGACGTGAAGTATTCCATAGACAGATGCGCCGATACCACCAACGGGGAACCGCTGGCAGCGGCGTATTCGCATATTAAGGAAGTGAATATCCTGGATGAAAGGACGGTGGAGGTGGTGCTGGACAGCCCGGACACGGATTTCCTGCCTTACATGACCGAGGCCATCATTCCTGCCTCCAACCAGGATCCGGCGGGTAATCCCATCGGGACAGGCCCTTACAAATTCGTATCCAGGACGCCCCAGCAGAATTTTGTGATGGAGAAGTTTGACGATTACTGGGGAGAGCCTGCCAATATCCGGCATGTGACCTTCAAGGTCTGCGCCAACACGGATTCCATCGTGATGGATCTGCAGGGCGGCTCCATCGACATGTTTGCACGGCTGACCACCACCCAGGCGGCCCAGCTGGGAGATCAGTACCAGATCCTGGAGGGAACCATGAACCTGGTGCAGGCCATGTACTTAAACCATGCGGCAGAGCCCTTTGACAACGAGCTGGTGCGTCAGGCGCTCTGCTACGCGGTGGATCCCCAGGAAGTGATGGACATGATCTCGGACGGCAAGGGGACGGAGATCGGCAGCAGCATGTTCCCCGCTTTTGAAAAGTATTATATGCCTGAGCTGAACGACCGGTACAACCGGGATGTGGAGAAGGCAAAGGAGCTCCTTGCCCAGGCCGGGTATCCGGACGGCTTCTCCTTTACCCTGACCGTCCCCTCCAATTACCAGCCCCATGTGGACACTGCCCAGGTGCTTGCACAGCAGCTGAAGGAGATCGGGGTGGATGCCCAGATCAATCTGGTGGAATGGGAGAGCTGGCTGTCCGATGTATATGCGGGCAGGAACTACCAGGCCACCGTGGTGGGTGTGGATGCCTCGGCCCTCACTCCCAGCTCCCTGCTGTCCCGGTTCGTATCGGACGCTTCCAACAATTTTATCAACTACAGCAATCCGGACTACGACGCAGCCTATGCAAGGGCGATGGCGACCACCGACGACGCACAGCGCACGGAAGCGGTTAAGGAATGCGAGACGATCCTGGCAGACACTGCCGCCAACGTCTACATTCAGGATCTGCCGGAGCTGGTGGCGCTGAATAAGCGATATACAGGCTTTGAGTTTTACCCGTTGTATGTGATGGACGTTTCCAGGCTTTCTATCGTGGAGCCGGAATAGAGGCGCCGTGGCCGAAGCTGAAACGCTCCGGCATGGAGGTGAAAATGAGGCTGGCTGCAAAGAAATTTTTTTCCATGTGTATTACCATACTGGCCGTTTCCTTTCTGGTGTTTCTGGCCTTCACCTTTATTCCCGGCGATCCGGCCACGGCCCGGCTTGGGACGGAGGCCACGCCGGAGCGGGTGGAAGCGCTGCGGGAGGAAATGGGGCTGAACCGCCCCTTCCTGGTGCGCTACGGAGAGTGGGTATCAGGGATGCTGCGGGGGGACTTTGGGGAATCCTACAGCTATGCCATGCCGGTGGAGGAGCTGGTGGCGGAGAAGATTCCTGTGACGCTCACGCTTACCCTGATGGCCTTTCTGCTGATGCTGATCATCTCCATCCCGCTGGGGCTGCTTGCGGCCCGGCATGAGGGGAGCCTGATGGATCACGTGATTACTGTGGCCAATCAGGTGATTATGGCGGTTCCGCCCTTCTTTTCCGGTATCCTGATCACCCTCCTTTTCGGGCTTGTGCTGCGCCTGTTTACGCCGGGAGGATACGTTTCCTACACTCAGAATGTGGGAGGCTTCCTTGGGTATCTGTTCTTTCCGGCTCTGGCCATCGCCCTGCCTAAGGCGGCTATGACGGTGAAGCTTTTAAAGAGCTGCCTTGCGGAGGAAATGGGGAAGGACTACGCCAGGACGGCCTACAGCAGAGGAAACAGCACGAAGGGCGTGATGTACCGCCACCTTCTGAAAAATGCAATGATACCGGTGATCACCTTCCTTGGCATGACCCTGTCCGATATGGTGGCGGGGAGTATTGTGATCGAGCAGGTATTCGGTATACCGGGGCTGGGCAGGATCCTGCTTACCTCCATCTCCAACCGGGATTATCCGGTAGTGGAGGCGGTGATCGTGCTTCTGGCCTTTCTGGTAATCGCGGTCAATTTCCTGGTGGACTGTGTGTACAGAAGGATTGATCCGAGAGTGAAGCAGAGCTGAGACGGGACGGCCCGGATGGCGGGGATGGTCATTTCACGCTTTTTTGGACGCATGGGGATTGATATGCTATGAGAAAAAAGGATTCCACTGAAAAAACGGATATTCAAACACAAGCCGGAGGAGTACAGACAAAAAAACATTCCGGAAAAAACTGGAACCTGATCCTTGGCAGTATTCTGACAGGGACGGTCTGCCTGTTCGTCTTAATCGGGCTGTTTGCCGTCCCCTACGATCCGGAGGCCATGGACGCCTCTCTGAAGCTTGCCGGAGCGAGCGCGGCGCATCCCTTTGGCTGCGACCAGTTCGGCCGGGATATTTTAAGCCGGGTGATGAAGGGAAGCGGCGTTACGCTTCTGATCGCACTGGCAACCGTGGTGGTGGGGGCTTTTTTCGGCATCCTTCTGGGAGCCTTCACCGGATATTCCGGCGGCCTGGTGGACGAGGTGCTGATGCGTATTAACGATGTGCTCTTTGCCTTTCCCAGCATCCTTCTGGCTCTGGTGTTTATCAGCCTGCTGGGGCCTGGCGGAGGGAATGTGGTGATCGCCCTGGGCATTGCCTTTATCCCCAGCTTTGCCAGGATCGTGCGGAGCGAATTTATCCGCTGTAAAAATATGGACTACGTGCGCCTGGCCCGGCTGGCCGGGGCGGGGCAGCTGCGCATCATGTTCGTCCATATCCTGCCCAACACCATCGGGGTGCTGCTGCCTGCCTGCATGATCGGCTTCAACAATGCCGTGCTGGCGGAGGCGGGCATGAGCTATCTGGGGATCGGCGTACAGCCGCCGGATCCCAGCCTGGGAAGAATGCTCTCGGAGGCGCAGACCTATCTGTTCTCCGCGCCGGGGCTGGCTCTTTTTCCCGGCCTGCTTCTGGTGCTGATGGTTCTGGGAGCCAGCCTGCTGGCCGATGGGCTGAAGCAGAGGAATCGGTGAGAGGCGGCTGTGCGGGCAGGCGGGATCGGAGCGGCCCTGCGGGCGGCTGTGCGGCAGATGTGATCGGAGCAGCCCGGTGAGAAGGCTGTGCGGGCAGGTGTGATCAGAACAGCCCGGTGTGGCAGCCGGCAGCTGCGGAAGGAGCGGAGAATATGCTGGATGTGAAGGATCTGAACCTGGTTTTCCAGGATCATCAGGCGCCCGAAACGGTGGTGCATCATTTTAATCTTCATATGGAGGAAGGAGATATTATGGGGCTGGTGGGAGAATCCGGCTCAGGCAAATCCATGACCGCGCTGGCCATTGCAGGCCTGCTGCGTCGGCATGACATGGAGAAAACAGGGCAGATCCTTTTTCGGGGAACCGATCTGCTTTCCTGCCCGCGCAGGGAGCTGAGACGCCTTCAGGGTGATCAGATCGGCATCGTATTCCAGGAGCCCATGACCAGCCTGAATCCGGTCTATCAGGTGGGCTGGCAGGTGGAGGAGAGCCTGCGCCTGCACAGGCCCGGGATGAGCCGGGAGGAGAGGAAGCAGCTGGCGTTGTCCATGCTTTCCGCTGTGGAGCTTTCCGACCCGGAGAGGATTTACCGCTCCTACCCCCATCAGATTTCAGGGGGCCAGCGCCAGAGAGTGATGATCGCGGCGGCCATGATCTGCGGCCCCTCGCTCCTGATTGCCGACGAACCGACAACAGCCCTGGACGTGACGGTGCAGCTCCAGATCGTCCGCCTTCTGAAGCGGATCAACCGGGAAAGAAAGACGGCCATCCTTTTCATTTCCCACGATCTGAGCCTGGTGAAGAGGCTCTGTGAAAGGATTGTGGTGATGAAGGACGGGCGGATCGTGGAGCAGGGGGGCGCAGAGGATATTTTCCTTCACCCGAAGGAGGAATACACCAAAAAACTGATCGCGGCCATTCCCAGATGTGTGAAAAGGAGCGAAAATGGATAATTACGTTTTGATGGTAAAGGATCTGTGTGTCTCCTACTCCCAGGAGACGGGCTCCTGGCTGAAAAAGGGAAAGGATCTGCCGGTGCTGAAGGGGATTTCCTTTTCCATAAAGGAGGGGGAGGTGCTGGGCCTGGTGGGAGAGAGCGGCTGCGGCAAATCCACGCTGTGCAAGGCAGTGCTGGGCCTGACTCCCCGCTATGAGGGCGTGATCAGCCACAGGGCCCAGCGGCCTCAGATGGTTTTTCAGGATCCCTACAGCTCCTTGAATCCTGCCAAAAAAGTGGGCTGGCTCCTGGAGGAGCCGCTGCGGCTGAATACCAGGCTGCCGGCGGGTGAGCGCAGGGAAAAGGTAGAGCGGATGCTTGTGCGTGTGGGGCTGGATCCCCGGATCGGGGACAGATTCCCCCGTCAGCTTTCCGGCGGACAGCGCCAGAGGGTGTGCATTGCCCAGAGCCTGATGCTGGAGCCAAAACTTCTGGTGGCTGACGAGCCGGTCTCCGCCCTGGATGTGACGGTGCAGGCTCAGATCATAGAGCTTCTCCAGCAGATCCAGAAGGAAATGGGGCTTGCCATCCTTTTCATCTCCCATGATATGCGTGTGGTCTATCAGCTCAGCCAGCGGGTCATGATCATGAAGGACGGGCAGATCGTGGAGAGCGGGGACGTGGATCAGGTTTATTTCCACCCCAGGCACGAGTATACGAAAACCCTGCTGGAGGCGGCGGGGATCGAGGCGGAAGGAGACTGACGGATGGGAATACTGCATACTTTTTATCCTGACGAATACATGGACAGCGCGTACGTGATCGACTATGAGGGACTGTACCGTCAGGGCTGCCGGGGGATTATTTTTGACATCGACAATACCCTGGTGCCCCACGGCGCGCCTGCGGACGAAAGGAGTATCGCCCTGTTTCGGAGATTGAAAAAAATCGGTTACGACTGTGTACTCCTGTCCAACAATAAGGAGCCCCGGGTAAAAATGTTCAATGATTCGGTGAACGTGCGCTACATTTTCAAGGCGGGAAAGCCGGGAACGGCCAATTACCGCAGGGCCATGGAAATGATGGGGACGGACGAGAAGAATACCTTTTTTGTGGGCGATCAGCTTTTTACGGACGTGTGGGGAGCCAAAAGGGCGGGGATCAGAAGCTTCCTGGTGAAGCCCATGGATCCCAGGGAGGAGATCCAGATCGTGCTGAAGCGGTATCTGGAGCGGATTGTTCTCCATTTTTATGAGAAAGAACGCCGGAAAGGAGGAAACGAGGTATGATAAACGGAAAAACAAGGGTCTGCGGCGTGTTCGGCTGCCCGGTGGAGCATACTCTGTCCCCGGCCATTCACAATACCCTTGCCCGTGAAACCGGGATCGACCTGGTTTACGTTCCTTTTCATGTGGAGCCTGAAAATGTGGAGGCCGCGGTGAAGGGAGCCTATGCCCTGAATCTCCTGGGAGTAAACGTGACGGTGCCTCACAAGAGCGCGGTGATTCCTTATCTGAAAGAGGTGGATCCGGAAGCGGCCATGATCGGGGCGGTGAATACGCTGATGCGCGTGCCGGGAGGATATAAGGGCTATAATACAGACCTTCCCGGCCTGTATCGTGCGCTCCTGTCTGAAGGGATTCAGATAGAAGGAGAACAGATCCTGCTTCTGGGTGCGGGAGGAGCGGCCAGGGCGGCGGCCTTTCTGTGTGCTCTTAAGGGGGCGCAGCGGGTGTATCTGCTCAACAGAAGCCTGGAAAAGGCCGTGGCCGTGGCGGAGGAGGTGAACCGCTCCTGCGGGCGTGAGTGTGTGCAGCCCATGGCGCTGGAGGGCTGGAGGGAGCTGGCCGGAGGGCGTTTTCTGGCCATTCAGGGCACTTCTGTAGGCCTTGCGCCGGATACGGAGCGGGCGGTGATCGAGGATTCTGCTTTTTATGAATTGATCCACACCGGTTTTGATCTGGTGTACCGCCCGGCGGAGACGAAATTCATGCGGCTGGTGCGGCAGGCGGGAGGCAGGGCCTGTAACGGCCTGAAGATGCTTCTCTACCAGGGCGTGGAAGCTTACGAGCTGTGGAACGGCTGCAGGGTGGAGGAGGAAACGGCGGCAGTCTGCTATGACCGCCTGTGCAGGGAGCTGGAAGCGTGAGCTGCGGTCGGAGCGGAACGCTCCAAAATGGGGGTTAAAATGAGAAAAGTACCGACAGAAAATATCATCCTCACCGGATTCATGGGCTGCGGCAAGACGTCCATCGGGATCCGCCTGTCCTACCGTCTGAGAGTTCCTTTTCTGGACACGGATAAGTGGATTGAGAAGGAGCAGGGCAGAAGCATCAGCCGGATTTTTGCTGAGGATGGCGAGGAAGCCTTCAGACAGATGGAGACACAGGCTCTCAGGGAGCTTCTGGCTCAGGAGGGACGCCAGGTGATCGCCACGGGAGGCGGCCTGCCCATGCGGGAGGAGAACCGGCTTCTTCTGAAAAAGCTGGGAACAGTGGTTTACCTGCGCCTTAGCCCGGAGACCGTGTGGGAGCGGCTTTGTGGAGACACCAGCCGCCCCCTGCTGTGCGGGCCGGATCCGGAGGGAGAGATCAGACGATTGATGAAGCTTCGGGAACCCTTTTATCTGGAAGGAGCCGATGCGGTGGTGGATGTGGACGGAAAAGCATATGAGGCCGTTCTGGACGAGATCGTGGAACGGGTGAAGAAAGGAAGGCAGCAATGAAAATACTGGTGATCAACGGCCCCAACTTAAATTTCCTGGGGATAAGGGAAAGAAGCGTGTACGGAAACCAGGACTATGAACATCTTCTCTCCATGCTGGAAAGGAAGGGGAAAGAAACGGGAAATGAGGTGCAGATCTTTCAGAGCAACCACGAGGGAGCCATCATCGACCGTATTCAGGAGGCCTATTTTGACGGGACGGAGGGAATCGTCATCAATCCCGGCGCTTTCACCCACTACAGCTATGCCATCCGGGACGCCCTGGCCAGCATCACCGTGCCCAAGGTGGAGATCCACATTTCGGACATTACGAAAAGAGAGGACTTCCGCAGGGTATCCGTCACTGCCCCGGTCTGCGACAGGCAGATCTACGGGAAAGGCCTGGAGGGCTACCTGGAGGCTATTGACGAGGTGATTTTCAGGAATCTTCAAAAAAACAGTTGAAATATGGAAGCTTTTCAGGTAAACTGGTAAAGAATTAGACATAAACGTAAAATTTAGGAGGAATGGTTTGTATGGTTTCCGCAGGCGATTTTAGAAATGGTGTTACCATTGAGGTAGAAGGAAATATTTTTCAGATAGTGGAGTTTCAGCATGTTAAACCCGGCAAGGGCGCCGCTTTCGTCAGAACCAAGCTGAAGAACATCATCAACGGGGGAGTGGTGGAGAAGACCTTCCGTCCCACCGAGAAGTTCCCCCAGGCTCGTATCGACAGAAAGGACATGCAGTATCTGTATGCTGACGGCGATCTGTATACCTTCATGGATACCGAGACCTATGATCAGGTATCTCTGAACAGCGATACCGTTGGAGACGCTCTGAAGTTCGTGAAGGAGAACGAGATCTGTAAGGTGTGCTCCCACAACGGAAATGTATTCACCGTTGAGCCTCCTCTGTTCGTGGAGCTGGAGATCACCGAAACGGAGCCCGGCTTCAAGGGCGATACCGCTACCGGAGCCTCCAAGCCCGCTACCGTGGAGACCGGAGCCGTTGTGTACGTTCCTCTGTTCGTAAACCAGGGCGATGTGATCAAGATTGACACCAGAACCGGAGAATATCTGTCCAGAGCATAAGTCTCTGAGCAGTAAAGCGGCGGCTGGCTTTACCGGCTGCCTGGCGGCATAGACAGCATTGCCGCTTCGCATGAATTGACTGGCCTGTAGGACAATAAATCCGCTTCCCGCTTTTTCGGCCTGTTCCTGAGGGGCTTCCCCTTAGGAGATGGGCAGATTTGGATGGGAAGGATTTATTGTCTTTTTCTTTTCCCTGCTTTTCCCGAAAAGGGCTGCATGTCAGCCGAAAGCCGGAGCCCTCTGGGGGAAAGGCCGGCTCAGGCCGTATTTTTGCCTCCATACCGGAGCGTTTCGTCCTCGGCTGCGGAGGGAGTATTTCATTTCTTTTTTCTGTTTTTCTTATGAAAGATCTATAAAAAAGCTTTTCAAGCGTCAGATTTTCCCAATACCTTGGCCGGAATTGATCCGAGCCCGCCTTTTTAGAAAACCTTCTGATTCCCTGCGTTTCTTCCTGTAAGAAGCGGGGGACAGAGACGCTGCCGTTTACAGGCTTGCCAGTGAACGGTAACGCGGAGACTCTGTATACTTTATTGAAAGAGAAAGGACGATATATGACATTTGAATATTTCTGCAGGAAGGTGGAAAAAGCGGTTCAGGAGCTTCTTCCTGAGCTGAACATTACCGTACAGAGGATTGCCAAAAATAACGGGGTTTCCTTCGCCGGACTGATCCTGGCGGATGAAGGGAGCCAGACTGCGGCCGCCGTTTATCTGGATTCCCTCTACGAAAGCTATGAAAAAGGGGCAACCCTGGCGGAGGTGGTCCGCAGGATCCTTCAGACCTACGAAGCAGGACAGGGCAGGAGAAGGATGGATCTGCGTTTTTTCACGGAATATGAACAGGTAAAGACCCGTCTGTCCTGCAGGCTGATCAACCGGGAAAGGAACCGTGCCCATCTGGAGACTGCTCCCCACCTTCTCCTGCTGGACCTGGCCCTGGTACCCTGCTGTATGCTGCAGGGAGATGATGCGGGCTGTGCCTGTATCCTGATCAAAAACGAACATTTGAAGCTGTGGGGGATAAAGGAAGAAGATCTGATGAGGGACTCGCTGGAAAACATGAGAAAAAGATTTCCGGCAATCGTCACCTCCATGGACGCTTTTATGCGCCAGAACCTGTGCGGCGTCCAGGAGGAACAGAACCTTTTCCTGCCCGCTGAGGAGAACGGGACAGACCGGGAGGAATGCCGCATGATGATCTGCACCAATCATTGGCATTTCTACGGAGCCGGAGCCATACTCACTCCCGGACTTCTGGAAAATCAGGCCCGAAGGCAGCAGGCCAGCCTTTATATTCTCCCGTCCTCCGTCCACGAAATCATCCTCATACCGGACACCGGATACGAGACCGCCCGCGATCTGCGGGGCATCGTAGAGGAAGTAAACCGCTGCCAGGTTTTGGAGGAAGAATTCCTTTCTGACAATGTCTACTACTATGACCGCAGGGAAGGAAGGATAAGGATTTTATAATTCCGGGCTCCTGACGGATCATATCTATTTCGCAGATCGTATACATATAGCGGGAATGAATTTTCAAACACGCTCTACGCCGCCTCCCGTCCCTGTCAGTACCCATAGGGATGGGAGGTTTCGTATTTTTTTAAAAACACTACTGGACACAGAGAGAAAGTTGTGCTATTATATCAAAAGTGTGATGCGTGTAATAAAAATGTAATATTTTTTTGTATTCATCACAAGAACAAATTGCACTCGTAGTCTAATGGATAGAACGGAGGCCTCCGACGCCTTTAATGCAGGTTCGATTCCTGTCGAGTGCATTTTTTATATCCTTTTTCAGAATTTGTTATTTCAAAAGAAAAGAAGGTGTGGTTTTGAACGAAGAACAGAAGAAGCGTTCCGGAGAGGAAGTCAAAATAGGTTCCTGGAAACGGGAAGAGGAGCATATGCTGAAAGGAAACCGGGGAAGGATCGCGCTGATAGCAGTGGCTGGTGCGGCGCTTCTGGGCATTGGCATCCTTCTGGGCGCCATGATTGGAAAAAAGAACGGCGGACAGGATACGGCGGCAGTTCCGCAGACGCAGACTGCGGAGGGAGAGAGCAGCGCGGCAGTGCCCGATACCCCTCTGGAGCTCAACGCTCATCCAGAGATCAATGAGCTGATCAGAAAGTATTACCAGGCGGCTGCCTCAGGGGATGTGGATACCATTAATACGCTGAAGGATTATTCGGAACCCAGTGAGCTGATCCAGATTCAGGAGAAAAGCAAATATCTGGAGGGCTATGAGGACATCAACTGTTACACAAAGCCAGGCCCTATTGAGAACTCCTATGTGGTGTATGTGAGCTACTATGCCAGATTCAAGGAGATCGATCAGCCGGTGGTAGGACTGAATACCTATGTGGTCTGCCAGAATGAAGGCGGGGAATATTATATCCATGACTGCAGCCAGGACGAGGCCATGAGAGAATACCGGATCAGCGTGACCAAGCAGGACGATGTGGTGGAGCTTTTCAATAAAGTACAGGTGGAATACAACGAGGCTGTGACGGAAAATGAAGAGCTGGCCGTATTTTTGACGGAGCTGTCTGACGAACTGAAGGCTTCTGTGGGAGAGGCGATCGAGGAAACCCAGGCGGCAGCCGCCCAGACAGAGACAGAGGAGGAGAGCGTTCCTGCGGAGGAAGAGAGCGGCGGAGAGAATGCTGTGCCTGCCGTGACGAAGGTGGCGGCCAATGATGTGGTAAACATCAGAAAATCGGACAGCGAGACGGCTGAGTCACTGGGCAAGGCCCAGGTAGGGCAGGAGTTTACTCTGCTTGAGAGCAGAGGGAACGGCTGGTCGCGTGTGGAGTATGAAGGCGGAGAGGCCTATATCAAGTCCGAATTCCTTACTCCGGTGGAGCAGGCCGGGGCTTCGGCAGAGAACGGCGATGCCCAGGGAGAGTCTGTGGAGCCTCAGGCAGAAGGAAATGAGGACGCTGCAGGCGATGAGGATACCTCTGAGGACGGGAACACTACGGAAAATGAAGCGTCCGGCGCCGGCGCACAGACCGGGGAAAACGCTTCCTCCGGAAGTGCCGCTGTGCCTAACAGCGGAACGTACAGACTGACTACTACGGTGAATATCAGAAAATCTGCCAGTGAAAATGCGGACAGACTGGGCGTGGGATACTCCGGCGATGAGGTGGAAATCCTTATGAAACAGGCTGACGGCTGGACGAAGGTGAAGTTCAAGGGAGAGACGGGCTATATTAAAACAGAGGTTTTAAAATAACCGGAGCTTCCTGAGCAGGAATAAATGCAGGAATAAAGAAAGAAAAAAGGGGAATGCTTGTATCAACAGGCATTCCTTTTTTTGTACAAAAGGACGCTCCGCTGTGGATGCGCACCCGCGCGGGAGGCGGATATTGCCTGGCGGCAATCGTGCTCGGCGCGGGCGTGCGTCAAGACGCACACTTTTTTGCTTATCCCGGGATGAGAGATACAGGCAGAAGAAAACGATACGGGCAGTCCGGGCAGGGACAGAATAGATTTAACAAGGAGACAGAGAATATGAGGGAAGACGATGCAGCCGTTTTCAGACAGATACAGAGAACAACAGAAATGGGAATCAGGGCGATTGAAACCATTCTGCCCAAGCTGGAGGAAAACGAGTTTTCCCGCCGGCTTTCCAGGCAGGAGCTGGCTTATTCCTCTCTGAGGGATCAGGCCAGACAGGAGCTGCTCAGGGGGAAGGAGGAACCGTACCGTTCCACTGCCCTGGCGGAGCTGTTTTTGAAGGGCGGCATACACGCCGGCACCCTGCTCAATACAAGCCAAAGCCATGTGGCCGGACTGATGATCCAGGGAAGTACAAAAGGGCTGTCCCAAATCTGGAAAACGCTGAATCATTACGGGAATGCAGGAAGCGTCTCCACGGATCTGGCATCAGAGCTTATGGATTTTGAACAAAAAAATATCCGGGATTTGAAAAAATATCTATAAAATTTTGTTTTTTAGAAAATTTCGTCAAGTTAACGTAATAAAGTGCTTGCGCGTATGCTTTTCTCATTATATAATAAGCAACAGGTGAAAACCCACAATTCAGGTTAAAGGAGGAAATACATATGTCTTATGTAGATGAGGTCATTGCCCAGGTAGTGGAGAAGAATCCTGCCCAGCCCGAGTTCCATCAGGCTGTGAAGGAAGTGCTGGAGTCTCTGAGAGTGGTGGTGGAGGCAAACGAAGAAGCATACAGAAAAGATGCTTTGCTGGAAAGACTGGTAAATCCGGAAAGACAGATCCTCTTCCGGGTGCCCTGGGTGGATGATAAGGGACAGGTTCAGGTGAATACCGGATACCGGGTGCAGTTCAACAGTGCCATCGGCCCCTATAAGGGGGGGATCCGCCTTCATCCTTCCGTGAATCTGGGCATCATCAAGTTCCTTGGCTTCGAGCAGGTGTTTAAGAACTCCCTCACAGGCCTGCCTATCGGAGGCGGCAAGGGCGGCTCCGATTTCGACCCTAAGGGAAAGTCGGACAGAGAAGTGATGGCATTCTGCCAGAGCTTTATGACGGAACTCTACAGACATATTGGAGCGGATACCGACGTTCCCGCCGGAGACATCGGAACAGGAGCGAGGGAGATCGGATATATGTTCGGACAGTACAAGAAGATCCGCAACGTGTACGAGGGTGTGCTGACGGGCAAGGGCTTAAGCTACGGCGGTTCCCTGGCCAGGAAGGAAGCGACCGGATTCGGACTTCTGTACATGACCAGAGAAATGTTAAAGAGCAACGGCATTGACATCGCCGGTAAGACGGTGAGCGTTTCCGGTTCCGGAAATGTGGCCATCTATGCCATCCAGAAAGCGCAGGAGATGGGGGCGAAGGTTGTGACCTGCTCCGATTCCACCGGTTGGATTTACGATCCGGAGGGAATCGATCTGGCAGCGCTGAAGGAGATCAAGGAGGTAAAGAGAGGCAGAGTGTCCGAGTACCTGAACTACAGGCCCGGTGCAGAGTACCACTCCGGCAGGGGCGTATGGAGCGTGAAGGCTGACATTGCCCTTCCCTGCGCCACCCAGAATGAGCTGCTTCTCTCGGATGCGGAAGGGCTGGCTGCCAATGGAGTGCTGGCGGTCTGTGAGGGAGCCAATATGCCGACTACCCTGGAGGCCACCGAGTATCTGCAGAAGAACGGCGTATTCTTCGTTCCCGGCAAGGCGGCAAACGCAGGCGGCGTAGCCACCTCCGCTCTGGAAATGAGCCAGAACAGCGAGCGCTTAAGCTGGAGCTTTGAGGAAGTGGATGAGAAGCTTCAGGGCATCATGGTTAACATCTTCCACAATCTGGATGAGGCTGCAAAGCGCTACGGAATGGAAGGCAATTATGTGGCAGGCGCCAATATTGCAGGCTTTGAGAAGGTTGCAGAGGCCATGACGGCTCAGGGAATCGTGTAACAGCATAGACAGAGAAGATGTCTGAAAAGGAAATGCCGGAGGGCTGGGTATTCTCAGCCGCACCGGCATTACTTTTTTGTAACAGTTCAGCCATATCGGTTTGTTCGGTCAAAACCATGCTCGCATGGT
>CAUWLJ010000029.1:0-35388 GCA_963559585.1 uncultured Eisenbergiella sp.
TGTGTGGTACAGGGCCGGACGGCTGCTTCTTGCCTGAACGGAAAAGGGCGGAAAGGAAAATTAAAAACTTATTCATATTATCTTAAGAAATCAGTGCTATACTGGACAGAAAAAGGCAAAATCATCGTTCCTCGAGGGGAGCAGGCCTTCCGGGGTCGTCTCTCCTCGGGAAAGCACAGAAGGAGGACGCAATGCCATGAATCCCAATCTGTCCGGAAAACGAACCTTCACCCTTACCTTGGGCCTGGTCAGCCTGCTGATCCAGACGGGCCTGTTTGCCTGGCTGTGGCTGGATTACTATTCCATGGTGATTATGGTACATGGGCTGGGGATTAAATTCTATTTCAAAGGGCATGTGCTCTTTATTGCCGTCTACTTCCTGCTTCTGCTGTTCTTTACAAGAACCTACGGAAGCAGCGAGGTGGGGCACATGAAGGGGGCGGAGGCCGCTGTTTCCCAGCTTCTTCCCCTTTTGATCGTCAATATGTTTGGATATTTTCTGATTTCCCTGATGAAAAACTGGCCTGTGAGGATTGCTCCCATGGTGTGGATCACCCTGGCCCAGCTGGTGGCAGCCGGTATCTGCTTCCGGGTGGGCAGGCGGCTCTATGCCAGGCTGTTTTCTCCCCTGCGGGCACTGCTGATCTATACGGACGGGACAGCCGGGGAGGAGAGGCTGAGCCTGTCGGACGGGAAGGGGGAATTCTGTGTGGAAGGCTCCCTGTGCATATCGAGGCAGAGGGAGGAGGAAGGGCTTGCCTCCGTTCGGGAGGAGCTGGGACGGGGCTGGCAGGCGGTGGTGCTGGACTGCAGTGAGGAAGGAATGCGGAATGCGGTTCTCCGCGACTGCTATGCCCGCAGTATTCCCGTCTATGTGGCGCCCACCATCACGGACGTGCTGATGAAGGGAGCCCAGCCCGTCCATTTCATGGACAGCCCGGTTTTCTGGATCAGCGGGAATCCCATGTCACTGGAGGAGCGGGTAATGAAGCGGGGAATGGACATCGTGCTGTCGTTCCTTCTCCTGATTCCTGCCAGCCTGGTGATGCTTATACTGGCCGTGATGATCAAATGCAGCGACGGCGGCCCGGTGCTGTACCGGCAGAAGCGCTGTACTCTGGACAACAGGGTGTTTTATATTCTGAAATTCCGCAGTATGAGAGTGGATGCGGAAAAGGAGAGCGGAGCCCGCCTTGCCAGTGCGGACGACTCCAGGATTACGCCCATCGGGAAATATATCAGGAAATTCCGCCTGGACGAGCTGCCCCAGCTTTTCAATATTCTGAAAGGGGATATGTCCTTTGTAGGCCCCCGCCCGGAGAGGCCTGAGATTATGGCGGAATACATGAAGGACACGCCTGAATTCGTTTACCGCACCAGGGTAAAGGCCGGACTGACAGGGTATGCCCAGGTCTATGGAAAGTACAGCACTGCCTATGAGGACAAGCTGAAAATGGATCTTTTCTATATAGAGAACTACTCGGTGTGGCTGGATATGAAGCTGATGATGGTGACGCTGAAAATTATTTTCAGACCGGACAGCGCGGAGGGTGTGAAGCCGTAACCGCATTTGCCTCTCGATACTGATACTGAGTGGGCGTCATCTCCGTTTTCTTCTTGAACTGGCGCATGAAATGCAGCCCGCAGCCGCAGTAAGTACCGGCGTCTGCCATGCGGGCAGATGCGGCATACAGCAAAAGGCTGGGAAACCATACGATTTCCCAGCCTTTCGCTGTATGCCGGTACTGAAATGGAACAGGCGGCAGTACATCCCTGCCGGCGCGAGGCCGGCTCTCCCCAATATCCCCTTTTGTAAAAAGCTTTATTATGCAGGAGCGGAGCAGTGCGATTGTTTACCGGCAAAGCGGTAAACAGTAACGGATCAGTCCTCCTTTTTCTCCTCTTTTCCGCTGCCCAGTCTGCCCATCAGGGCCACTACCAGGCTGATGATGATAATAACGGTGAAGATTCCAAGCATTCCCTTTCCCATAATGGAAAGCGCGATCAGAAAGTTGTTTGTCATAATTGTAATCCCTCCTTACAGATAAGCAGATACCAGGCTGATGACCAGTCCGCCGGCGATAACGGAAGCGATCTGGCCGGATACGTTTACGCCTGTTGCCTGCATGATGAGGATGTTGCCCGGGTCCTCCTTCAGAGCCATCTTCTGCACTACGCGGGCAGACATGGGGAAGGCGGAGATTCCGGCGGCGCCGATCATCGGATTGATCTTTTCCTTGCGGAACAGGTTGATGATCTTGGCAAACAGCACGCCTCCGATGGTATCGAACACGAAAGCCAGAAGGCCGATCACCATGATCAGGATGGTATCGAACTGTACGAAAGCTTCTGCACGCATGCTGAAGGAAATGGTGATGCCCAGAAGCAGGGTGATCAGGTTGGCAAGAGAGGTCTGGGCGGTATCGGACAGGTTGCCCAGCACACCGCACTCACGCAGGAGGTTGCCGAACATCAGGAAACCAACCAGAGATACGGAAGCGGGAGCGATCAGGCCTACCAGGAAGGTTACGATGATGGGGAACAGGATCCTGGTAGTTTTGGTAACCGGCCTTGCAGGCTTGGCAGGCATGCGGATCATGCGCTCCTTCTTGGTGGTAACCAGACGGATGGCGAAGGGCTGTACAATGGGAACCAGCGCCATGTAGGAGTAAGCGGCCACTGCAATGGGGCCCACGTAAGCGGAGCCGAGCACCTGGGATACCAGGATGGAGGTGGGGCCGTCAGCCGCACCGATGATACCGATGGAGGCAGCGTCCTTTAAGTCAAAGCCCATCAGAGCGGCGGCGCAGATGGCAAAGAAGATGCCGAACTGGGCGGCTGCACCGAACAGGAACATGACGGGCTGGGACAGCAGGGGACCGAAGTCGATCATGGCTCCGATACCGATAAAGAGCAGGATGGGCATGGCCTCGGAGGCTTCGATTCCTACGTTGAAAAGCCATTCGATGATGCCGTTCACCTCGCCGATGCCGGCCATGGTCTGGTTGATAACGCCGGACATGGGGAGGTTAACCAGAATGGCGCCGAAGCCCATGGGAAGCAGAAGGGAAGGCTCGTACTCCTTCTTGATTGCCAGATAGATGAGCAGAGCGCCGACCAGGTACATAACGATCTGCTGGGGGGTGATGGACAGGAGTCCCTCGTAGATGAATTCCATAAGTTTCTTTCCTTTCTTAAAAATGATTTTTGGGAAGCGGGGATGTAGAGCCATAAAAAAAGAGACTGCTGGCACACAATCTGCCAAAAGTCTCGTTCTTTCTGTATACAGAAAGTGTACAACCATGGCCGGATACGGCAGGAACAAAACGTCCGGCGGCCAGGTGTGTTGATTGCACATATAACTACTCCCTCTCAACTTATTCTCAGGATAGCATCTGGATTGTAAGGTTGTCAAGCATTTATTCGGAGACGGGCGGGAATGAGCGGCGGCAGCGGTGCATAGATTAGGAAAAAGGCCGGGGGTTTTGCGTATGCAGGCTGTTGTGCTGTCGATCATGAATCGGTTTGGATATTGGGGGATCGGAGGGCTGATCCTGATAGAGAATCTTTTTCCTCCCATCCCTTCTGAGGTGATCCTGGTGTTTGGCGGATTTCTCACCACATGCACGCAGATGAGCGCTGTGGGGGTGATCCTTACGGCTACGGCGGCCTCGCTGAAGGGGGCGTTCCTTCTCTATTGTCTGGGGAGGTGGCTCGGCCCGGGCCGGGTGGCTTCTCTGCTTGGAGGAAGGGTGGGGAAACGGCTGGGATTTCATCCGGAGGAGCTGGCGGATACGGAGTCCTGGTTTCGCAGGAAGGGGCAGAAGGCTGTGCTGTTCGGGCGGTGCGTGCCCATCATCAGGAGCCTGATCTCCATTCCGGCGGGAATGGCCCGGATGAATCCGGTGCGGTTTACCCTTTATACCGTCCTGGGAAGTCTGGTGTGGAATACCATTCTCGTCCTGCTGGGCGCGGCCGCCGGGGAGTCCTGGGAGATCATTTTGCAGTATATGGATGCCTATTCCGCCCTGATTAAGATCGGGCTGGCCACGGCCGGAGTGGTTTTCTTTCTCAGGGTCAGGGGGAAAGGGAAGGGGAAGCGGGGAAAGCAGGGAAAGGAGACGGAGGGCACGGGACGATGCCGCGCGGAATAAAACCGCGCTGCTGCTTACCGGTCTGCCGGTGAACGGTAATAAAACCGCAAAAATTAACCACCATTTGCCCTTTTTCTGCAAGACAGCTTCCGGCGTTTCTGGTATCCTTTTCCTATAAAAACCAAACCGCCTGCGGCGGCGCGTACAGGCAGAGGGAGGCCGTCGTCCGCCGCGGAGCTTACAGGAGGTATGGCGGCAGAAGAAAGGCTGCGTCCGCAGTTTCGCTTCGCCCATCGCTGCATACCGGAAGGGAGAATACCATGAAAGACAGAGCAAAAGCCGCAGCGGCGGCAAAAGCCCTTGTGGCTCAGATGACACTGGAGGAGAAGGCGGGCCAGCTTCGCTATGACGCGCCCGCCATCCCCCGTCTCAACATTCCCGGATACAACTGGTGGAACGAGGCGCTTCACGGTGTGGCAAGGGCAGGCGTGGCAACCAGCTTTCCCCAGGCTATCGCCATGGCGGCCGCTTTTGACGATGAGCTGCTCCAGACCATCGGAGATGCAGTGGCCACGGAGGGAAGGGCCAAGTACAACGAGTATTCCAAGCATGATGACAGAGATATCTACAAGGGCCTTACCTTCTGGTCTCCCAATGTAAATATTTTCAGGGATCCCAGATGGGGCAGAGGCCATGAGACCTACGGAGAGGATCCTTATCTGACCTCCCGCCTGGGAGTGGCCTACGTGAAGGGCCTGCAGGGAGACGGAGAGTATCTGAAAACCGCGGCCTGCGCCAAGCATTTTGCGGTTCACTCCGGCCCTGAGGGGATCCGCCATGAGTTTGATGCAAAAGCGACAAAAAAGGATATGTATGAGACCTATCTACCCGCCTTTGAGGCCTGCGTAAAGGAAGCGGATGTGGAATCTGTGATGGGTGCGTACAACCGCACCAACGGCGAGCCCTGCTGCGGAAGCAATACGCTGATCCGCGATATTCTGCGGGAGGACTGGGGATTTCAGGGCCATTTCGTATCCGACTGCTGGGCCATCAAGGATTTTCACGAGCATCACTGCGTGACCAAGACACCGGAGGAGTCCGCTGCAATGGCACTGAAGGCCGGCTGCGATGTGAACTGCGGCGTGACTTACCTGCATTTGCTGAAAGCATACGAGCAGGGGATGGTGACGGAGGAGGAGATTACCCAGGCTGCGGAGCGTCTGTTTACCACCCGGTTCCTGCTGGGCTGCTTCGATGAGAACGAGTTCGATCAGATCCCTTATGAGACGGTGGAATGTGCGGAGCATCTGGAGCTGGCGCAGAAGATTGCCAGAGAGAGCATGGTGCTTCTCAAGAACGACGGCGTTCTTCCTCTGAAAAAAGAGAGCCTGAAGACCATCGGTGTGATCGGCCCCAACGCCAACAGCCGTTCCCCTCTGGTGGGCAACTACCACGGAACCTCTTCCCGCTACATCACCATGCTGGAGGGGATCCAGGATGCGGTGGGCGATGATGTGAGAGTGTACTATTCCGAGGGCTCCCATCTGTATAAGGACAGGCTGGAAGGGCTTGGATGGAGACAGGACCGCATTTCCGAGGCGCTCACCGTTGCGGAGCACAGCGATGTGGTGGTTCTGTGCCTGGGACTGGACGAGACTCTGGAGGGAGAAGAAGGAGATACCGGAAACAGCTATGCCTCCGGCGACAAGCCCGATCTTCAGCTTCCCGAAGTCCAGAGAGAGCTTCTGGAGGCTGTGGCAGGCTGCGGCAAGCCTGTGGTGCTGTGCGTCCTCACCGGAAGCGCTGTGGATTTAAGCTTTGCGGATGAGCATGTGAACGCCATCCTCCAGGTGTGGTATCCCGGCGCAAGAGGAGGAAAGGCTGCGGCAGACCTGCTGTTTGGCAATGCTTCTCCCTCCGGCAAGCTTCCTGTAACCTTCTACAGGGATATGGAAGGGATTCCTGAGTTTACCGACTATTCCATGAAGGGAAGAACCTACCGTTATCTGGAAAAAGCGCCCCTGTATCCCTTCGGCTATGGACTGACCTATGGAGATGTGGCCGTAAAGGAGGCTTCTCTCATCGGGAAAGTGGCGGCAGGAGAGGACTTTACGGTGAAGGCTGTGCTGGAAAACCGGGGAGCCTGCGCCACGGGCGAGGTGCTTCAGGCCTATATCCGTCCTGAGGATTCCGCCCACGCCGTGCCCAACACCAGCCTGTGCGCGTTTGCCAGAGTGGAGCTTGGCGCAGGGGAGGAGAAGGAAGTGGAGCTTAAGATTCCGGCAGCGGCGCTTACCATCGTGGACGAGGAGGGTAAGAGATACGTGGACGGAACCCATTTCACCCTGTATGTGGGCTGCAGCCAGCCGGATGCGCGCAGTGTGGAGCTGACCGGGAAGAAGCCGGTGGTGGTGAAGATTGAGCTGTAAGGGCGGCTGAGCGACAGCGGCGATTGAGAAGAAGGGGAAAAAGAAGGGGCGGCAGAGCATATTATGAGGCTCTGCCGTCCCTTTATGAAGGGGAGGATTTTGGGGATACGTTTTAGATATCCAGCTTCGCCCCCCTGTTCAATGACTTATAGGAGGAAGGCGTACACGCCTTCCTTTCTTTAAATATTCTGTTAAATGTGGACAGACTGTTGAACCCGGACTGCATGGCCACCTCTGCGACGGACAGGTCCGGGGACAGGAGCAGCCGTTCCGCGCAGGCGATCCTGCGGCCGATCAGATATTCCCGGCAGGATATCCCGGTGAACTGTTTGAACAGCCGGGCGAAATGGTATTTGCTGAAGCCGGCCATCTGCGCCAGAGAATCTATGTCCAGCTCCTGGGTGCAGTGTTCGTTGATATAGTTGCAGATATTCATGAAGGTTTCAATATATTCCTGTTGCTTGCTGGGAGACAGATCGGGAAATTTCCCTGCATCCGCCACGTCCGCCCGTCCCAGCGTCACAAAAAAGCGCAGCAGGAGGGAGTACACCGCAGGCTCCCGAAAGGGATCCTCTCCCCTGTAGGCATTGGCGATCTCATGGAGAAGGGAGACCAGGGAGGCGGTCAGCTCCGGGTTTTCGGATGCACGCAGCAGCCGGTAGGGGCGCAGGATATGGAGCAGGGAATCCATCCCCGCCAATCCCACAAACTGGGCATAATCCAGCTGCAGGATCAGCCGTTCCCCCTCCGGCGGGGCATAGAGGGAGTGCAGCTCTCCCGGAGGGATGAGCAGGATGTCCCCGGGCTGGAAGGTGAGACTGTCTCCGCCTGTGCGTACACAGTATTCATTTTGAATGGGCAGGATGATCTCAAGCGCCGTATGCCAGTGGATGGGAAAATCCTCGTAATCGGTGTTGCGGAAAACGCGGAAGCCGTGCATGTCCCGGTAGGCTACGGTCTCATGTGTGCCGTTTAATATCTCGATCATTGCTTTTCCTCAGTAAAATTTACGTATTTACAGTATATGACGGCTGCGGCTTTCGGTCAACAGGGGGAATGTGCGCAGCCCGGTTCACATAACAAAAAAGCCGGGAACACCCCGGCTTTTTATCAAAGATAAGAATGAATTTTCAAACACGCTCTAGCCCTCGGCGCCATCCTCAGCGTCGGCTTCCTCAATGGGTGCGTTGTGGGCAAGCCCCACGGAAACAACCACCGCTTCAGGATCCGTCATCAGATGCACGTCTTTGTTGGAGGCGATGGGAAGATCCGCCACCTTGATGGAATCGCCCACCTTCATATGCTCCACGTTCACCTCCACCTTTTCCACCAGTGCAGAGGGAAGCGCACGGTAAGAAATTTCATTTAAATGCTGCTCCACGATTCCTTCGGCCACCTTTTCGTGGTTCAGCAGAAGGATCTCCGCCACGGAATGGATCATCTCGCCGTTTACCAGAGCCTGGAAGTCAATTTCGTTCACTTCTTTTTTCAGATGATTGATGTCGATTTCCTTGATCAGGACGTCCATGCTTTCACCGTCCACATCAAGCAGGATCCTGCTTCCTTTGCCGCTGGTTTTGAGAAACTGATCCAATGCGCCTTTTTCTATCTTAACCGGAATGGAACCCTCTATCTTCCGGCCAAATACGTTTCCGGTCACATAACCCTCTCTTCTCAGCCTTTTTGCTTTTGTGTCCATGCTCCTTTTTTCAGCTTTTAAAGTATTCATTTGACTTTTCCTCCATAAAACTGAATGCTTAGCAGCCTTCCACTTGTGATTCATAAGCAGGTATTGTTAAGTATCGTTTCCTTGTTACAGTCACATTATAACACCGTATATCTGGAAAGTTCAGTGCAAAAGCGATTAAAAACAGGATAAAAACAGGGGAAGTATAGTGCAGGATTGCTGAGAAGAAAAAAGATGCACAAAAACAAGAAAAGATTTTGGCCTGTTTGACAGAAGGAATGCCGCGGCTTCTGCTTCTGCCGGATATATGCGGTTTCCCCCGCAGAAGCCAGGAGAAGG
The DNA here is from genome assembly GCA_963559585.1 of uncultured Eisenbergiella sp. Taxonomy (GTDB): domain Bacteria; phylum Bacillota; class Clostridia; order Lachnospirales; family Lachnospiraceae; genus Eisenbergiella. Next base: position 8,550 of record CAUWLJ010000029.1, read on the forward strand.
AAGGCTTTTACGGGGGAAGAAAAACAGGGAGTGTGTGAAAATTGTCTGCTTCATCTGAACCGGAGCGTCAATCGTCATAATCTGCTTCCCAACTGATTATTTCGCCGGTGGAAGCGCTGACCTCATAGGAATATTCCGTGCGGCCTACCTTCCATTCCAGCTCATATACGGATACGCCGTCATCGTAATCAAAATCAATCTCCATACGGCGGGTATCCTTTTCCGCAATGCCCGCGTGGGACAGAGCGGCCTGCTTGGCAGTCTCCGCAGTAATGGAATCCTTTCCGGAAGAAGCGGGGGCGGCCAGGGCCGTATTGGAGGAAACGGCGGCGGGAGAGTAATATTCCGCATCATAGTCCCGGGAAAGGATGGTTCCGTTTACGGCGTCAATGTCATAGTCGTATTCGGTGTTTCCCTGGTAGAATTCCACCTCGTATTCCGCTCTCCCATCGTCAAAATCCAGATGGGTGCGGATGAAGGTCACATTCTCTGCGGAAAGCCCGGCATCCTTCAGTGCAATCTGCTTTGCGCTTTCTCCGCCGATGTAACCGGAAGAGGGGGCGGCCAGAACTGCGCCTCCTGCCAGAAGGGAAAAGCCGAGGGCCAGAGTGGATGCGGTGATCATAAGATTTCTTTTTTTCATACTTGAATTCCTGCCTTTCATGATAAAAATTTTTTCTGGAAGAACGGCTCCTGGCGGGAGGCGTTCGTTGTCTGCTATGGCTGTATCATAAAGGGGGAAGATTAAAGGAACATTAAAAAAAGAAAAATTTTCAAACAGGCTCTGGATGGTAAACCTGGCCGTCGATCAGTTCTGCGTGCCGGCTGTCTGGAAGAAACATTAAAAAATGATTCATTACCGGATACCAAAACGTGCGCCTGTAATAAAAATGCTGTTTGGGAGGACGTGTACGATACAAAGATGAGTCAGGAAGAGGCCAATCAGTTTGCAAGACGGGCAGTAGCATTGGGCTATTATACACAGAGTGGTGTTTCCATCGGATATTGTGCGCAGATAGCCGGAATGTCCGAAGAAGAGTTTATCAAGTATCTGAGCCAAAATAAAATATCCATATTCCGATTTGACGGCAAGGAAGAATTTATGGAGGAATTAGAGAATGCGTAAAGTGTCACAGGTACCTTGGGTGTTTTGCTGAAAGCAAAAAAAATGTGGGATTGTGCCAATGGTTCGTCCGCTTTTGTCCGATATGTGCAAGAATGGATTTTATATAAGTTCTGCTGTTGAACAACTGGTGCTGGAAGCGGCAGGAGAGTAGTGTGAAAAATAAGCCTGATGCTCCCGTCGCTTACGCTCCGGAATGGAGATTAAAATAACAATATCATAATAAACAATTCATGCAGGGAATGCTCTGGAAATGGGATATTCCCTGCCCTTAATTGATAACCACCCTGCTCATTCTGAGTTGCCTCCAGGACAAAAAAGCTTTATGATGAATATAATCCAAAAAACTTTGCTGCCCAGAGCAGCAGGAAAGGGGTAATCAATGGAGGGAATGATGAAAACGGCTGTGATGACGGGGATCGGAGAGGTGGAGATCCAGAAGCGTCCGATTCCCCATCCGGCGCCTGGGGAGGTGCTGGTAAAGGTGGAGTATGTGGGGATCTGCGGCTCCGACCTGCATTATTACGAATCCGGCAGAATAGGGGATTTTGTGGTGGAGCCGCCTTTTGTGCTGGGGCATGAGGCCGGGGGCACGGTGGTGGAGCTTGGAGAGGGCGTCACCGGCCTGAAGGTGGGAGACAGGGTTGCTCTGGAGCCAGGAAAGACCTGCGGGCACTGCGAACACTGTAAGGAGGGTAAGTACAACCTGTGCGAGGATGTGGTCTTTTTTGCAACCCCTCCTGTGGACGGAGTATTTCAGGAGTATGTGGCCCATGAGGCAGGGTTGTGTTTTCCGATCCCGGATCAGATGAGCGCCATGGAGGCTGCGCTTATTGAGCCGCTGGCGGTGGGGCTTCATGCGGCAAGTCAGGGCGGAGCGCGCCTGGGGCAGACGGCGGTGGTCACCGGAGCAGGCTGTATCGGCCTGTGTGCCCTGCTGGCTCTGAAAGCCATGGGGGTGTCGAAGGTGATCCAGGTGGATGTGATGGACAAACGGCTGCAGAAGGCCACGGAGCTTGGAGCGGATTACGTGATCAATGGGAAAACAGAGGATACTGTGGCCCGTATCCTGGAGCTGACCGGAGGAAAGGGGGCCGATCTGGCTATTGAGACGGCAGGCAGCGAGATCACGGCGGGCCAGCTCATCCGCGGTGCAAAGAAGGGAGCGACCATCGTTTTCGTGGGCTACAGCGCATCCGGCCAGATGAACCTGCCTATTGGAATGGCGCTGGACAAGGAGCTGACCTTCAAGACCGTGTTCCGTTACCGGAATATTTATCCCATGGCCATTGAAGCCGTGGCGGCGGGCCGTATCCGCATCCGGGATATTGTGACCGATACCTTTGAACTGGACGACATCAAAAACGCCCTGGATTCCTGCGTGCACAATAAGGCGGATATTGTGAAGGGCGTTGTCAGAGTGGGCTGACGCTGTCCGCAGGCAGGCCGGTAAACAGTGGCTTTTTCGGGGGCATCAGCTTGGAAAACTTTCCTTTTTCCGGTTGACTACGCCCCCTCAAAAGGGTAGAATAAAAGCATAAAAACAGAAGCAGTATGTTCCCAGTTCACCATGTTTGATTAAGGAAAAGAGGTTGAGAATTATGAAGGGAACTCTGATGTTGGCGGTAATCGTATTTCTTCTGTTGGCGGCGGCCTATCTATATCTGACAGATCATGAGGACGCATGGAGTAAGGCATATCACATGCTCCTGCTGAAGCTTATGAAGCTGGATCTTGCCCTTGCAGAGGGAATGGACTATATCAGGCTGAGTCTGAGGCTGATCTTCAGGGGATATCATTATCCGGAGGCCGCGGGAAGCCATCTGGAAGGAAAGAGGGCGCGGATCGCGGAGCTGAGGAAGCAGATGGAGGCTTCCGGGGAAGGGCATCGGCGCAGGGAACAGTACAGGCGAAAGATTCTGGAGTAGATGTGGTTACGGCTGCGGGAGACCGCAGCCGTTTTTTTATACAACAGGAAAGGAACTTTCCTGTTGTATAAAAACGACGCTCCGCTGAAGGATCACACTCGGCGTGAGTGTGCGCCAAGGCGCACACTTTTTTATAAAAACAGCAGAAGGGAGAAAAGGAATTGAAGAAGCAGATCGTTTTCATCATGACCGACACAACGAGAAAGGATATGCTTGGCTGCTACGGCAATCCGGCCATGCGCACGCCCAATCTGGACAGGCTGGCGCAGGAGGGGATCCGCTATGAGAATGCCTATAGCTGCCAGCCCGTATGCGGCCCGGCCAGGAGCGCCATTTTCACGGGAACGGCTCCCCATACCAACGGGATGGTGACCAACTGCGTGGCTCTGCGCTCGGATGCGCAGTCCATCGGGCAGCGGCTGACACGGGGCGGCATCCACTGCGGTTACGTGGGAAAGTGGCATCTGGACGGAGGGGACTATTTCGGTTACGGGATCTGTCCGGAGGGGTGGGACGCCGACTACTGGTACGACATGAAATGCTACCTGGACGAGCTGACGGAGGAGGAGCGGATGCGCTCCAGGCGGTCGGACACGGCCTTTGATGAGAATTGGGGGGAGGAGATGACCTACGCCCACCGCTGCTCCGACCGGGCCATGGATTTTCTGGAAAAATATCAGGACGAGGATTTTTTCCTGAGCCTTTCCTATGATGAGCCACACGGCCCTTATATCTGCCCGGCTCCCTACAATACCATGTATGAGGGCTTCCGCTTCCCGGACAGCCCGGTTTTTGCAGATGACCTGAAGGATAAGCCCCTGATGCAGAGACTGTGGGCAGGGGATGCGCTGGGGCAGAAGCCGGAGGAGATCAATCAGCCCTCCAAAAGCCTTTCCCAGTTCCTGGGCTGCAACAGCTTTGTGGACTACGAGATCGGGCGGGTGATGGAGGTGGTGAACCGGCTGGTTCCTGACGCGCTGGTGATTTTCACCTCGGATCACGGGGATATGCTGGGGGCGCACAGGCTTCAGATGAAGAACGGCGCGGCTTATAAGGAGATTGCCAATATCCCGCTGATCATACGAGGAGGAGAGAAGGGGCGCGTGGTGGATTATCCCGCTTCCCACATCGATCTGGCGCCCACCATCCTGGACTACATGGGCCTGCCCATTCCCGTGATGATGGAGGGAAAGAGTATGCTGCCCCAGATAAAGGATGCTTCCGTGCGCATCAATGATGTGGTGTTTACGGAGTTTACCCGGTACGAGACGGATCACGACGGCTTCGGCGGTCTGCAGATGATGCGCGCCGCCATCGGAGACCGTTACAAGCTGGCGGTAAATCTGCTGGATACGGATGAATTCTACGACATGGAGGAGGACCCGGCGGAGGTGCACAACCGGATCTGGGATCCCGCCTGCGCCGGGGAAAGGGATCGTCTCCATGATGCTTTGCTGGACTGGATGAACAGAACCCGTGACTTGTACCGGGGCTATCAGTGGGCGGCAAGGCCCTGGCGGACGGATAAGAAGCCGGTGTGGGAAAACGACGGCTTCACCAGGCAGAGGGAGAATGATCCGGGCGAACCCCGCCAGCTGGATTATGATACGGGGCTTGAAATGAAGGAAGCAGTGCGGAGTAAGAAATTATACGATCAGAAGCGTTAGAGTGTGTTTGAAAAGACGAAAGGGGAGGAAACCTGAAATGCAGTATGAAAAGGAAGTGACCCGCTGGGGGATGCTGGAAATCGAGGTGGAAGGGCCCAGAGAGGGAAACCCTTTTACAGAACACCGGATCCGGGGCGTTTTCCAGGGGAAGAATGAAAAGAAGGAGGCGGACGGCTTTTACGACGGAGACGGGATGTACCGGGTACGTTTCATGCCCTCCTTTGAGGGGGAGTATACTTTCCGGGTGGAGGCGGATTTTCTGGAAAGCCCGGAGGAGGGAGCGTTCCGGGCGCTTCCGGCAAAGCCGGGGAACCATGGCCCGGTGCGGGTGGCAAATACCTGGCATTTTGCCTATGAGGACGGCACGCCTTATTATTCGGTGGGAACCACCTGTTATGTGTGGGAGCTGCAGTCGGATGAGCGGATCCGGCAGACGCTGGAAAGCCTGAAGGAGGCCCGCTTCAATAAGATCCGTTTCTGTATTTTCCCGAAGCACTATGATTACAACCTGGGGGAGCCCCGCTCCTATCCTTATGAGGGGACGCCCATGGACAGCAGTGTGCTGACGAAGGAGAATTTTGGGGGCTTTAATGGAAGGAGCGAAGGGAATCACTGGGATTTCACCCGCTTCGTGCCGGAGCACTTTCAGCATATCGAGAAATGTATTATGGCCCTGGGAGAGCTGGGGATCGAGGCTGATCTGATCATGATGCACCCTTATGACCGGTGGGGCTTTTCCTGCATGACGAGGGAGCAGGATGATCTGTACTGGAACTATGCGGTGGCCAGGTTCGCCGCCTTCCACAATGTGTGGTGGTCTCTGGCAAACGAGTACGATTTGATGAAGGAGAAAACCCTGGAGGACTGGGAGCGGTATGCCTCTATCCTGTGCCGGAAGGATCCTTATTCCCATCTGCGCAGCGTGCACAACTGTATGCCGTTTTATGATTACAGCAGGCCCTGGGTGACCCACTGCAGCATTCAGAGGCAGGATGTGTACAAGACGGCAGAACTGGTGAATGAGTGGAGGGAGCGGTGGCGCAAGCCTGTGGTGCTGGACGAGATTGCTTACGAGGGGAATATCCAGCACGCCTGGGGAAACATCACCGGGGAGGAGATGCTCAGACGCTTCTGGGAGGCGGTGTGCAGAGGCGGCTATCCGGGGCACGGGGAAACCTATCTGTCTCCTGACGACGTGCTCTGGTGGTCCCACGGCGGCGTCCTTCACGGGGAAAGCTGGAAGCGGTTCAGTTTCCTTCTGGATATCATGAAGGAGACCCCCGGATTGGGGCTGGCTCCCTGTGAGCAGGATTTTGGCTCTGTATGTGCCGTTCCGCAGATGGAGCCGTGGACGAAGGTGAAGAGCTATTATCTGATCTACTACAGCTTCATGCGTCCCTCCTTCAAGGATTTTTATTTTGACGATGAGACGCCTTTTGAGGCAGAGGTGATCGATACCTGGGAGATGACCATTGAAAAGAAGGGCATCTTCAGGGGGCGCTTCCGGGTGGAGCTGCCGGGCAAACAGTATATGGCAATCCGGCTGCGCAGAGCGGAAGGCGGGATGCCAGGCGCGCCGGAAGCTGGGAAGGAGGCCGGAGCGGGTGCGGCGGAGTGAGGCCGGGACTCCAGATGAAACAGGATTTTCAAGTGAAAGCGGATTTTCAATTGAAACCGACGGTATAAAAACAAAAACCAAAGGCATAAAAACAATAAGAAACAGGGAGGAAAAAACCATGCTGCGTATTGCAAACAACCCTACATTAAAAGGACTTTCCGTGATCCGTCCCGGTATCGTGTATTCCACAACCATGGGGCAGGAGCTGACGCTGGATCTGCTGCTGCCGCAGACACCGGAGGGGGATACCCAGTCCCGTTTTCCGCTGGTGGTGTTCATCCAGGGAAGCGGATGGCATTTCCCGGACGTTACTTATGAGATCCCTCAGCTTGCCAGGCTGTCCATGGAAGGGTATGTGGTGGCCACTGTGACCCACAGGAACATTGAGGAGGGACATCCTGCCCCCGCATTCCTGAAGGATGTAAAGACGGCCGTGCGTTACCTGCGCGCCCATGCACAGGAATATCACATTGACGGGGAAAGGGTATATGCCTTCGGCACCTCATCAGGCGGCAATACCTCCCTTCTGCTGGGGCTGACGGGGGACATGGAGGAATTTCGGACGGAGGAATATGGGGACATGTCCGACCATGTGGATGCGGTAATCGACTGCTTCGGCCCCACAGACCTGACTGCCCGCATGAAGGGAAAGGACGGAACCTATCTGCCGGGGACGGTGGAGCTGTTCTCCCTTTTCTGCGGCGGCACGCTGGATGAGGAGCTGCTGGCCCGCATGAGCCCCATCACCTATGTGACACCGGGGAAGAAGTATGTGCCCTTCCTGATCGCCCACGGGGATGCGGATGATGTGGTGGATTTTTCCCAGAGCGAAAATATGGTGCGCCGTCTGGAGGAATGCGGCGCGGATGTGAGCCTTGTGTGTGTGGAAGGGGCGGAGCATGAGGGAACCTTCTGGAGCAGGCAGATCTGGGATATTTTCCTGAATTTTCTCAATAAGCAGTCTGGGCTTGACAGGCAGCCGGGTCGATGAGACGGGAAGCGTACTATGCGGAAATAAAAGATCATATCGCGGTCATGGACAAATGCACCACGGAAATGTGGGACGCAAAGTACCATTTCCATGATGACTATGAGGTCTATCTGTTCCTGGGAGGGGATGTGGATCTGTATATCGAGCAGTCCCTGCACCACATGCAGCGCGGCCATCTTGCCGTGTTCAACGACAGGCAGCTTCACCGCGCCTGCCACCACGGCACCCTTCCATATGAAAGGCTGGCTGTCCATTTCCTGCCCGGCCCGGTGGCGTCCCTCTCCACCCCGGCCACCAACCTGCTGGGCTGTTTTCAGAACAGGGCGGACGGAGAGGATCCGGTGATCCTTCTTGGAGAGGAGAGCACGGAGGAGCTGGCCGGCCTGATCCGCCGCCTGAAGCGGGTGACGGAGTCGGAGGACTACGGAGCGGACGTGCTTTCCCTCTCCCTGCTTTCCCAGCTTCTGGTGAACGTGAACCTGGCGTTCCGCCAGTCCAGTCAGGAACAGCCTGCCCATTTTGACCGGCTGATCGGGGAGATCATGAGCTATGTGGACGAGCACCTTCAGGAGGAGCTTTCCCTGGAACGGATCGCCGCCGATTTTTCCCTCAGCAGATCCTACCTGGGCCATCTGTTCCGCCGCCAGACCGGGGGAACCCTCTATCACTATATCCTGATGAAAAGAACTGCCGCCGCCAAGCGGTATCTGGCGGAGGGCAGGAGCGTGACGGAGACCTGCGAGCTGGCAGGCTTTTCCGATTACAGCAATTTCATTCGCACCTTCCGCAATATGACCGGGCTTTCGCCCAGGCGGTACGGCCAGTCGGTGGGGCGGGAAGGGTGAGTTTTATGTGTAAGAAATAAAAGCAGTATGCGCATGTTTCCGGCCAAAAAGTGCAAAGAACATGCGCTTTTTCTATGGTACAATACTCTCCAGAACAACCGGAAAAGAAAGCGGAATGCTGTTGTTTACCGGTCTGCCAGTGAACCGATGACATTGGCCGGTGAACAGTGACAACAGAAAGCCGGAAGAACGGAGGTAATCATGATACGTGCAGCAGTAGTGGGGACAGGAAACATATCGGGAGCCCATATTGAGGGGCTTCTTACCTTCCCGGACAGATGCCGGATTGCGGCTCTGGTGGATATTTATCCGGAAAAGGCGGAGGAGAAAAAGAAAAAGTATGGCCTGGAGGATGCCAGGGTGTTCGCCAGCCTGGAAGAAATGCTGGCGTCTGGGATCAAGATCGACCTGGTGCATGTGTGCACGCCGCCATCCGCCCACGCAGAGGTCGCCATCCGGGCTATGGATGCGGGGATGAATGTTCTGGTGGAGAAGCCCATGGCCCCCAGCCTGAAGGAGTGCGATGAGATGCTGGCAGCAGAGCGCAGGAACGGCGTGACCATGGGCTGTATCGCCCAGAACCGTTTCCGCAACAGCATCTATAAGCTGAAAAAGGTGGCCGACAGCGGGCTGGCGGGGAAGATCCGGTGCGCCCATGTGGACTCCCTGTGGTGGAGGGGGCACTGTTACTATGATCTGTGGTGGCGGGGCACCTGGGAAAAGGAGGGCGGCGGCCCTACCCTGAATCATGCGGTGCACCACATTGATATGATCAACTGGATCCAGGGCGAGCTTCCCGCGGAGGTGACGGCGGTGCTTGCCAATGTGATGCACGACAATTCGGAGGCGGAGGATCTGTCTTTCGCCGCCCTGACCTATGCGGATGGATCGGTGGCTCAGGTGACCAGCTCCGTGGTGCACCACGGCGAGGAGCAGGGACTGGTGCTCCAGTGTGAAAAGGCCAAGCTGGCCGCGCCCTGGTCCTGTGTGGCGGAGATCACCCAGGCAAACGGTTTTCCGGTTCCCGGCCACAACCAGGAGCTGATGAACCGGCTGGAGGAGGCTTACGCGGCTCTGCCGGATCTGCCCTATGAGGGCCACACCGGGGAGATCGAAAATATGCTTTCCGCTCTGGAAAAAGGGGAACGCCCCTTCATCACAGGCCAGGACGGACGGTGGACGGTGGAGCTGATCACCGCTATTTATAAGGCGGGCTTCCAGAAACGCACCGTAAGCCTGCCCATACAGCCGGAGGATGAATATTATACGGTGGAGGGGATTTTGAAAAATGCACCCCATTTTTATGAAAAGACCTCCTATGTGGAAAATCTGGAGCAGGGGGAGATCACTGTGGGGAACTATGAGGAGCGGAAGGCGTGACTGTGCCTGAGCGATGCGAAAGGAATGGAAAAAAATGAGCGGAGTAAATAAAGCGGATGGAATGAATTATGCACCCAAGGGAAAACCCAACCCGGTGGTGAAGAAGGGAGAGTTTGTTTTCAGCGCCATCGGCCTGGATCACGGACACATCTACGGCATGACCAACGGCCTGCTGGAAGCCGGGGCCACTCTGAAATGGGTATACGACCCTGATCCGGCCAAGGTGGAGGCATTCTTAAACACCTACAAGGAGGAAGGCGTTCAGGCGGCGCAGAGCGAGGAGCAGGTGCTTTCCGACCCGGAGGTGCGCCTGATTGCGGCGGCCTGCGTCACCTCGGAGCGGGCGGCCCTGGGCATCCGCGCCATGAAGGCGGGCAAGGATTATTTTGTGGACAAGGCCCCTCTCACCACACTGGAGCAGCTTGATGCGGTGAAACAGACCATCGCGGAAACCGGGAAAAAATATATGGTAAGCTACAGCGAACGCCTTCAGTCGGAGTGCGCCGTGTACGCGGGCCAGCTTGTGCAGCAGGGAGCCATCGGAAAGGTCGTCCAGGTGCTGGGCATGGGCCCTCACCGTCTGAACGCCCCCTCCCGTCCCGCCTGGTTTTTTGAAAAAGAGAAATACGGCGGCATCCTCTGCGACATCGGCAGCCACCAGATCGAACAGTTCCTGTTCTACACAGGGGCGCAGGATGCGACGATCTCTGCCAGCCATATCTCCAACTATAACCATCCCCAGTACCCGGAGCTGGACGATTTCGGCGATGCGTCCCTGATCGGTGACAACGGGGCCGTGGGATACTTCCGTGTGGACTGGTTTACCCCGGACGGTCTGTCCACCTGGGGCGATGGCCGTACCTTCATCCTGGGAACGGAGGGGTACATTGAGCTGCGCAAGTACGTGGATGTGGCAAAGGAAGCGGACGGAGACCACGTTTTCTGGGTGAATCAGGAGGGAGAGCATTATGTGAATGTGAGAGGCCAGGTGGGCTTCCCCTACTTTGGCCAGTTGATCCTGGACTGCATCAACCGCACGGAAAACGCCATGACCCAGGCTCATGCCCTGAAGGCTGCAGAGCTGTGCGTGAGGGCCCAGCTGCAGGCGGAGGATCTGAGAAGATAGGATCATAAGAATAGGCCTGACAATAGAACAGAGACAGCGGAGAATGGCGGGCGGCGCAGGAATGCGCCGCCTGTCTGCCGTCTGTGGAAAGGGATAAGCTGTCTGTCCGCTTTATGTGAAAAGACAGCGGGTTCGCTTTAGAGCGTGCAGATGGCGGGAGTGAATTTTCAAACACGCTCTGGCCTCAAACGCACAGCGAAACCCGGGGTTGACAGGAGGAAACCGAAGATTGGTTGCTTTTTCCTGCTGTTTGGAAGTAAAATGTCCGCAGGAGGTGGGAGAATGACATTGGGACAGAAATTAAAAATACTGTTAAAGGACAATGGCATGACGCAGGAGGATTTGGCTGAAAGGCTGGAGGTGTCCCGGCAGGCGGCAGGGAAATGGGTCAATGATAAAGGAATTCCGGAGGTGGGGAAATTAATACAGATCAGTAACCTGTTTGGAGTGTCATTGGACTATCTGCTGAAGGAGGATTACGAAGAAAAAAACAGCCCGGAAGAAACAGTTTCATCCAACAGAGGGTATTATGTCAGCCGGGAGATGCTGGACGGCTACCTGGCGTACAGTCGGCAGAGGATAAGACTGATTATGGGAGGGATAAGCCTTTTTACAGTATCGAATGTCTTTGTCAGCTTTGAAAATCATAGCACGATATGGTCTGTCCTTTACTGGCTTACCATGACAGCAGGGATCATCCTTATGCTTTGGTGGCTTTTCCAGACCAGGCAGTATCGGGAGATACGGGAGGAACGCCTTATATTCGATGATAAGGTACTTGAGGACTTTAAGAAACAAAGGGAAAACAGAAAAAAGAAATCTGTAATTATGATGATTGCGGGAGTGGTGATTCTTTTGGCCAGTTCCGAAATCGGGTATGCGGTCATGATCTGTTGCGGGAAGGCAGCCTGCAATGTGTTTGAGTGGACAGCAGATACGGTATGGCTGGCCCTGATCCTTTGGGCGGGAATGAGGATGCACACGGACACTGTTGTGATGAAAAATACAGAGCAGACTTCCCGGGGCGGATATGGAAAAAGGTATCGCTGGATCTATATGGCTCTGCCGATTACAGCGCTTGCGGTACTGATCGGCCTGACAACCAACGGATGGAGCCCATATGCGCCGGTCCTCGTTTTGTTTTGCTGTTTGTTGGTTACAACGTGTAAATTATTGATAGAAGGCAGAGGGAAAGATTAAAAACAAGCCTGATGGCTTATTTTCAATCAACAGTTGTGTGCCTAGGCGTCACAAAACCGCCAGCATCGCAGGTGAGAAACCACATACGTGTTTTCTCACCGCGGCCGGAGCAAAAAGCGCTCCGGCAGGGAGGGAAGGATGAATAAGAAAATTTGTATCAAAACCCATATCAAAATCAGTGTCCTGTCTGTGTTTCTTCTGTGTATCTGCGCAGGGTGCTCCACAGGGCAGGAGAGAACGTATACTCTGGAGGAATTGGACCGTCTGGCGGAGGTCAGGGTCTATTCGGCGGAGGATAAGGAGCTTATCAAAACAATCAGTGAGGAAGAACAGCTTTATGAGTATCATCAGCATTCGATGTGCTTTGAAGCTTCGGACACGGAAGAACGTCAGGAGGAGATGGAAAAAGAGTTAGAGGGTGCCAGGGAGCAGTACGAGCTGGTCTCATACCGATACCCCGTTGCCCGTTTGGGCGGAAAGGAGCCGGAAGAAGACGTTACCCTTACCTTGTATGAGAATACGAATGTTATCAAAATGACGGTGGCGGAAGGAAATATCAAGGGATTTTCTGTACCGGAGGAATTTTTGACTTTCTATTATGAGCTTTCTGATGAAGAGATCGCTTTTTTCGTTCCCTGGCCGAAGCATAGGGGACGTTTTTGTGGTTATTTCCTACAGAACTGCATTGTCATTGAAACATGACATACAGCTGTCGTGTTTTCTATCGTATAATCGAAATTGCAAGAGGAGCAGTCATGAAAATAGACAGGCATATTGGAATTTTATCTGTGTTGCTGCAAAAAGATACGGTTACGGCGCCTTACCTTGCCGACAGGTTTGAAGTTTCAAGACGAACCATAAACAGGGATATTGAGGACTTGTGCAGGGCTGGAATCCCCATTGCGACAAGGCAGGGAACCAATGGCGGCATTTCGATTATGGAGGATTATAAATTGGATAAAACCCTGTTTACGCAAAGAGAAATGCAGGATATTCTTGCAGGGCTCCGCAGCCTTGACAGCGTAAACGGGACAAACCGTTATGGAAATCTGATGGAAAAGCTGTCGGCAGGTTCCTCTGATTTTATGGTTGGAAACCAGTCGGTACTGATTGACCTGTCCTCCTGGTATAAAAAGGCGCTTGCACCCAAAATTGAACTGATACGCACGGCGATTGACCAATGCAGGGAATTGGAGTTTACCTACTTTTCCCCCAAAGGTGAATCGGTCCGCCGGATAGAGCCTTATTATCTGATATTCCGGTGGTCAGACTGGTATGTATGGGGCTGGTGTAAGATGCGGGAAGATTTTAGAATGTTCAAACTAAACCGGACGGAGCATCTGCAGCTGTCAGAGACGGTGTTTTCACAAAGGCAGGCGCCGATGCCGGACTTGAGAAATGAAAGGATATTTCCGGGAGGAATAAAGGTGAAGGCTTTGTTTGAGCCGGAATGTAAATGGCGGCTGGTAGAGGAATTTGGAGGTGAGAGCTTTACTGAGCAGGAGGACGGAACACTGTTATTTCAGGCGGATTATACGGACAAAGAAAATCTGATCACCTGGCTGATGACCTTTAGAGATAAGGTGGAATTGCTTGAACCAAAGGAGATACGGGACGAAATCAGAATCAGTATAGAATGTATGAAAAAGAAATATGAGGGAAGTATTTAGTTTATTCAATGGCAAAGAAGGAGGATGCCTCTATGAGATACGGCTGGATGGATGAGTATTTACTTGGCAAAACAGGAGTAACCAAGGATCTGCAGAAGGATTGGAATTGGCTCCGCTATCAGATCGGCGGAAAGATGTTTGCGGCGGTCTGCTTAGATATGAATGGCGAGCCGTATTATATTACACTGAAGCTTGACCCGGCTGAGGGTGATTTCCTGCGGCAGCAGTATGAGGATATTATTCCAGGATATTACATGAATAAAGTGCATTGGAATTCGATTAAGCCGGATGGGGAAGTGCCGGATGATTTGTTAAAGGACCTGTTAGATCAATCCTATCGCCTTGTACTCGGCAGCTTTAGTAAAAAGAAGCAGCGGGAGATTCTGGAAGGGGTGAAAACAGATGGCATTTGACTACAAAAAAGAGTATAAAGAATTTTACATGCCGAAGAACAAACCGGGTATAGTGAAAGTGCCGCCTATGAATTACATTGCGGTTCGGGGAAAAGGAAATCCCAATGCCAAAGACAGTGAATATAAGCGCTCCATTGCTCTGCTTTACGGCATCGCTTTTACGATTAAAATGAGCAAAAAAGGGACTCGCCAAATTGAGGGATACTTTGATTATGTTGTGCCGCCGCTGGAAGGCTTCTGGTGGCAGGAGCATGGAAAAGGGATCGATTACAGCCGGAAGGAGGATTTTCATTTTATTTCAATGCTCCGCCTGCCGGACTTTGTGACAAAAGAAGATTTCGACTGGGCAGTAAAAGAGGCTGAGAAGAAAAAGAAAGAGGATTTCTCAAAGGCAGAGTTTCTTGCTTATGACGAGGGCTTATGCGTGCAATGTATGCACATCGGCCCCTATGATGACGAGCCGGAAACCATTGAAAGAATGTATGCTTATATGACGGCAGAGGGTTATGAGCTGGATCTTACAGATAAAAGGCTTCACCATGAGATTTATCTGAGTGATGCCAGACGGACAGCGCCTGAGAAGCTGAAAACGGTAATCAGACATCCCGTGAAAAAAGGGGATTACAAGAAAAATTCCCCATTCAGTTGACGTTTCCTCCTCCGTCCAGTATAATCCTATCTATATCAGACCAAAGAAACAGGAGGTGAGCGTGGTAAATGAGCGACGATGCGGATGATACTGACCGTATGTGCTGCTTTATGAGAAAAAGAGCCTGCCCGGTCAGGGCAGTAACAGATACAAAGACATAACCCTCCCCGCCCAAGGGATGGTTGTGTCTTTTTTGCGCGTGCAGCGAGCCGGGCGGGCAAGCCTGCCTGCCATCCGGCGGCTGCCGTGTTCACCGGGCGTCAACGAGGCGCGGGACGTGGGCAGGCAGGCCCGCCGGACAGATGAAGAAATACAGTTTTTAACATTTTCACATGGAGGAAAAAATGGATAGTGACAGTATATCGTTGATTATTATTGTGGTTTGTGTTGTGATGTCGGCCTATTTCTCGGCCACGGAGACGGCATTCTCGTCCCTGAACCGGATCCGGATCAAGAATATGGCGGATAAGGGAGACCGGAAGGCGGCGCTTGTGATGCGGCTTTCGGAGCATTATGACAGCATGCTTTCCACCATTCTGGTGGGGAACAACATTGTAAATATTGCCTCTGCCTCTCTGGCCACGCTGATCTTTGTGGATCTTCTGGGAGAGGAAGCGGGAGCCAGCGTGTCCACGGCAGTGACCACGGTGGTGGTGCTGATCTTCGGCGAGGTGTCTCCCAAGAGTATTGCCAAGGAATCTCCGGAGCGGTTCGCCTGCTTTTCGGCTCCGTTTCTGAACATATTGATGAAAATACTGACCCCCGTCAACTTCCTGTTCGCCCAGTGGAAGAAGCTGCTTTCCCTGATTTTCAGGAGCGAGGAGGATAAGGGGATTACGGAGGAGGAGCTTCTGACCATCGTGGAGGAGGCCCAGCAGGAGGGCGGCATCGACGAGCAGGAGGGCAGCCTGATCCGAAGCGCCATAGAGTTTAACGAGATGGAGGCGGCTGATATTTTTACTCCCAGAATCGATGTGACGGGAGTGGCGCTGGGAACGCCTGTGGAGGAGGTTGCGGAGATCTTCGAGCGCACGGGTTATTCCAGACTTCCGGTGTATGAGGACAGCATCGACCATATTACGGGTATTATTTATGAAAAGGATTTCCACAACCGGGTATACCGGAAGGGGGAAAGCCTGGAGTCCATCGTGCAGCCTGCTCTTTTCATCGTGAAAACAAGGAAGATCGGCGAACTGCTCACCCAGCTTCAGAGCCGGAAGATGCACATGGCCGTGATCGTGGACGAATTTGGTGTGACCAGCGGTATCGTAACGCTGGAGGATATTCTGGAGGAGCTTGTGGGCGAGATCTGGGATGAGCACGACCGGGTGGAGCAGGAGGTGGAGAAGCTTTCGGACGGGGAGTATCTGGTTTCGGGCAAAGCGGATGTGGAGAAGCTGTTCCATATGCTGGGCCGGAAGGAGGAATTCGAGGTACTGACCGTGGCCGGATGGGTGATGAACGTGCTGGGCAAGGTGCCTGAGGAGGGAGAGCACTTCGAGGACGAGGCCATGGAGGTGAGAGTGGAGAAGATGAACGGAAAAAGGGTGGAGAAGGTGCGGCTGAAGATGAAGGCGGCGTGACGAAGGCGGCAGTGCAGAGAACGGGGAACCACAGGCGGAGGCGGTACTGAAGCCGCTTCTGCTGTGAGGATAAAAAATTTGATGGAGGTAGGAAAATGAAAGGGTATGAATGGTACTTGGCGGGGAGCCTGGAAAAGGTGTTTCCGGACCGGCTTCCGCAGGTGATGCGGGAGGGGGAGACGGTGTATATTCTGAAGGGGGAGACGCCGGCAGTTCAGCTTGTATATGGAAGGCAGAGGGAGATGGAAGGAAGGCTTCCTGAAAAGTACGTGCTGGAAGCGGCAGGCTTTCCTGCGCAGGCGAGAATGCGGGATGTGCTGCTGGCCCCCTCTGCCTTTCCCTGCTTTGAGAGAAGGGATGAAAATTATATTACCACACTTCCTGGGCTGTTTCCGGATATTCTGAAGCCGAAGAAGGAGGAGACGGTGGTTCCCATGCCGGGGCAGTACCGCTCCGTCTGGATCGATTTTCCGGATACGGCTTCGGTTCCGGCGGGGGATTATGAGGTGGAGATCAGGCTGACGGCCCGGTGGGCAGGCCGGGAGGAACAGGACGGCTCTCATGAGACCGCGGAGAAGGCCTCTGCGGGGGAGGCGGCGTCCTGGAACCGTACTCTGCGTTTTCATATTAATGTGGCGGACGTCAGCCTGCCGGAGCAGGAGCTGCTTCACACGGAGTGGTTCCATGCGGATTGCGTGGCGGATTATTACCAGGTTCCGGTATTTGGGGAAGCGCATTGGGACGCTTTGGAGAAGCAGATCGGCATGGCGGCGGAGCTTGGCGTGAATATGCTTCTGACGCCGGTGTTCACGCCGCCGCTGGACACAGAGGTGGGCGGGGAGCGTACCACGGTGCAGCTGGTGGGGATCACCCTGGAGGGAGAGCGGTATTCCTTCGATTTTTCTCTCCTGGAACGCTGGTGCGCCCTGTGCCGCAAGGCGGGAATCCGGTACATCGAGATCCCTCATCTGTTCACCCAGTGGGGGGCAAAGGCTGTGCCCAAGATTGTGGTGAGGGAGAACGGGGAGGAGAAGAAAAAGTTCGGCTGGCACGTTGCGGCGGACGATCCCTCCTACCGCCATTTTCTGGAAAGCTTTCTTCCGGCGCTGCAGGAAAAGCTTCTGGAGCTGGGCTATGCAAAGGATGAGGTGTACTTCCATATCTCGGACGAACCCTCCCGGGAACATCTGGACAGCTACGAAAAGGCCAGAAGTGTGGCGGCGGATCTGCTGGAGGGCTGGCCTGTGGTGGATGCCCTCAGTGATTTTTCTTTTTATGAAAAGGGGCTGGTGGAGCAGCCAGTGGTGGCCAACGACCATATTCAGCCTTTTGCGGATCACGGTGTGGAGAAGCTGTGGGTATATTACTGCTGCAGCCAGTGCGTGGATGTGCCCAACCGCTTCTTCGCCATGCCCAGTGCCAGAAACCGGATCATGGGTGTGCTCATGTATCTGTACGATGTGAAGGGCTTTCTGCAGTGGGGCTTTAACTTCTACAACACCCAGTTTTCCAGAGAGCATCTGGATCCCTTCTTCGACACCCATGCCGGATATGCGTTTCCTTCCGGCGACTCCTTCCTGGTCTACCCCGGACCGGACGGAACGCCCTATTCCTCCATCCGCGGCCAGGTGCAGCTGGAGGCACTGGCGGATCTTGGCGCCCTGCGGGCTCTGGAGGAGCGGATCGGAAGAGAGAGGGTGCTTGAGGTGATTTACGAGGGTGAGAAGGCTCCGTTTACCTTTACGCAGTATCCGTCCAGCCCTTTCTATCTATATGAATTAAGAAAGCGTATTTCCAGGGCATTGCTAATAAACTGCTAAGACCGGACGGGCTTTCTTGACAAAAAACCTCATAATCTATACATTCATCTATGGATGCAGTCTGCCGCATGCCGACAGTCTGCATCCTTTTTCAGGCATAACCGGCGGAATCCAGGCTTGCAGAGGGCCATGGCTTTACCGGCCACGGCAGGCGGAACCGGGCGGGATCAACACAGAAAGGTTTGGAAAACAGAATGAGTGTAACGGATATTTTGGGAATGCTGGGAGGACTGGCGCTGTTTTTGTACGGAATGCAGATGATGAGCTCCGGTCTGGAGGCAGCAGCGGGAAACCGGATGAAGCGGATCCTGGAGCGGCTTACGGCCAACCGTTTCCTGGGAGTGGCTGTGGGCGCGGGAATCACGGCGGTCATCCAGTCCTCCTCCGCCACCACGGTTATGGTGGTGGGCTTTGTGAATTCGGGAATGATGACCCTTCAGCAGGCGGTGTGGATCATCATGGGAGCCAATATCGGCACCACGATCACCGGCCAGCTGATTGCGCTGGACGTGGGAGCGCTGGCTCCGCTTTTCGCCTTTGTGGGCGTGGTATTCGTTGTTTTTATTAAGAAAAAGCTCTGGAATCATTACGGCCAGATCGTTGCAGGTCTGGGTATTCTTTTCATCGGTATGGAAATGATGAGCGGCGCCATGATGCCCCTGCGGGAATCCGAGGCCTTTGTCAGCCTGATGACCCGGTTTTCCAACCCGCTTCTGGGTATTCTGGCCGGTATGGTATTCACCGCCCTCATCCAGTCCTCCTCCGCCTCTGTGGGAATCCTGCAGACGCTTGCGGCGGGCGGGCTGATCGGGCTTCCCAGCGCGGTGTACGTGCTGTTCGGCCAGAATATCGGAACCTGTATCACGGCTGTGCTGGCGGCTATCGGAACCAGCAGGAACGCCAAGCGCACCACGGTGATCCATCTGATGTTCAATGTGATCGGTACGGTGCTGTTCACCATCGTGTGTATGACCACGCCGCTGGTGTCCCTGGTGGAGAGTCTGACGCCGGGCAATCCCACGGCTCAGATCGCCAATATGCACACCTTCTTTAACATTGCCACCACCCTGCTCCTGCTTCCCTTCGGACAGGCTATGGCCGCGCTTGCCGTGCGCATCCTGCCGGATCGGGAAGCTTCCCAGGAGGAAGGGCCTTATCTGAAATACTTAAAGCCTGTGGACAGGGCGGCGGAGCATCAGATGGGTAATTCCGCCATCGTAATCCACGGCATCTGGAAGGAGCTGGAGCGCATGGCCCGGATGACCGGCAAAAACGTGGAGCGAAGCTTCGATGCAGTGATGGAGAAGGGAACCCTTCTTCTGCCGGATGTGCAGGAGCGGGAGGAGTATATCGATTATCTGAACAAGGAGATTTCCTCCTACATCTCCAATATTATCGTGTATGAGACCAATGAGAAGGACTCTCCGCTGATCAGCTCCTTTTTCAAGATCGCGGGAAATCTGGAGCGGATCGGGGATCATGCCATGAATATCTGTGAGTATACGGTGATGCTGGAGGAAAAACAGATTCATTTCTCCAAAGAGGCAAAACAGGAGATGGAGCAGATGAAGCAGGTAAGTCTGCAGGCTATGGAGCTTCTCCACAATATGGACAGCCTGACCCTGGAACAGCTTACCGGGATCTCGGCCCTGGAGCAGAAGATCGACGATATGACGGAGCAGTACCGGCAGAATCAGATCGAGAGGATGCACTCCGGCGCCTGCTCGGACGAGGCCTGCGTGCTGTACTCGGAAATGCTTACGGATTTTGAACGGATCGGCGACCATATCCTGAACGTGGGACAGGAGCTGGCTCAGGGAAAGATATAGAGAAAGACAGATTAAAAAAGGATGTGCGTAACAGCCGATGGAGCCTGGCCGTTATGCACATCCTTTTGCGCATATCCTTTTACGTGAAGCCATAGGGGGGGAGCCTGGCTGAATAGTTTGGCCGCTCCCATGCTTTCACCGTGCAGACCGATGCGGCTGAACGTAACCTACAGGCTTGTATTTTTCATGATTACCGCCTCGCGGCAGGCATAGTCGCCCATTTCGTAATACTCTTTGGTGAATCGGTTCATCCGCTCCATGCTCACCGCCCGGTTGGCCCTTTTGGGCTGTCCCTCGATGAAGGTGATTCCTTCTGTATAATACTCCTCATCAAAGCCGGGGGTTCCCTCCTCCTCATAATAAGGATCAAAAAGGATCACGTCGTCGCCCTCGATTCCGGTCAGAAGCACATAATGCCCCACCTCCAGGAACACATGAAGAAGAACCACACAGCCCTCCTCCAGGGCATTGCAGATCCGGCCTCCCTTTTCCAGCACCACATCCCTGCCGGAGAGAAATTCGCAGTGGATGGGAAAATGCCGGGTCTCCGCAAAGTGGTTCAGCCAGTTGGTCACAAAATTCATGGCCGCCGCGGAGGTGCCCCTCTTGCAAAGCTCCCCTGTTTCGTTATAAGTATCCATGCAGTAGAGCATAATAAACTTGATCAGGTCAGGAAAAATCTCCTCCCGTTCAAACAGATAGCGGATCCCGTTGATCAGGGATACAGGCCCGCAGTCGTATTCAGAAGATTGGTAGATCAGATGATTCTTCACGCTTACCTCTCCTTTCATTTCTGCCGCATGAACGGCACTGCCTGGGGAAGAAATCGGTCTCTATTTCAACAAAAAATGCAAAGTGATTGTAATATAACGCGAAGGGCACTGTTTGTCAAGGATTCTGGCCGAAATAGTGTACAGGATGAACAGAAGGCGAACTGTCAGAGGGCCTCGAAACCGCCTCAAAAAATACATTGACAAGCCTGGGGGATGACGATATAATAAAGCGATTTTATGGCAGATTTCCGTATATAAACAGAGAATCCAGAGACTGTCTGCGCCCAAAACCCGCGTATACACGCGAGGTCTGGTGAAAGCTTTTACCCGGTGGCTGCGGGGAAAGCGGGTCTGTAGAGGATCTGATGTAGAAACTGTAAATTTGCAGATACAGGACGTGCGTCCGGGATGCACGGGAAAGGGGAAGAAGATGAGAAGAAGAATGATAAAGAGCTTTTTGAGCCTGGCGGCTGCCGTGGCTTTGACGGTAAGCCTGGCAGCCTGCGGCGGTTCTGCGGCTGCTGACGGGAGCGGCGCAGGTGAAAGCACAGCAGCCACAGAGAGTGCTGCTTCTGAAAGCACTGCGGCACAGACGGCTTCCGGGGAGAAGATCGTGAATGTGGGCGTGACGGATACGCTGACCAGTCTCAATCCGTTTCTGTTAAATGGAGGAGAGGTCAATAAGTATGCTACAGGCCTGATCTTCCTGCCTCTGGTGGAGCTGGATGCGGATTTGAATTTCCAGCCCATGCTGGCAGATTCCATCACCACAGAGGATAACCGGAATTTTGTGGTGCATATCGACGAGGCGGCCACCTGGTCGGACGGCACTCCCATTACG
The DNA here is from genome assembly GCA_963559585.1 of uncultured Eisenbergiella sp. Lineage (GTDB taxonomy): Bacteria > Bacillota > Clostridia > Lachnospirales > Lachnospiraceae > Eisenbergiella. The sequence goes on from CAUWLJ010000029.1 coordinate 30,006, forward strand.
GCGGAGGACGTGGCATATACGGCTCTGCGTCTGGCCAGCCCTGTGGTGAACAATACCGCCATGATGTATTACGTATTTGAAGGCGTGGGTGAGGACGGATTCGTGGAGGCCGGAGCGGACAGCGTGGAGGGCATCCAGGTGATCGATGAGAAGACGGTGCAGTTTACCACCAAAACGGAGATGGCGCTGACCACCTTTCAGAGTACCTATGCCAGGTATCTGATGCCCATGCCCAAGCATGTGATTGAGAAGTTCAGTGAGGAGGAGCTGACCACAGCGGAGTGGTTCAGCAAGCCTGATGTGATCAGCGGCCCTTTTTATGTGACCGGTTATGACGTGGATCACTATATCACCTTTGCCGCAAATGAGAATTACTGGAAGGGTGCGCCGAAGATCGACAAGCTCAATATTAAGATTGTAGACGGAAGCCAGCTTTATGCAGGACTGCAGTCGGGTGAAATCGACATTACCCAGCAGACCATGAGCGTGATTCCTCCGGAGGATTACGCCAATGTGGAGGCTCTGGAAAATGTGGAGGTGGTGTACGGCTCTCCCGTCACCAATCAGTCCGTCTTTATCCAGACGGGGAATGTAACCGATAAAAGGGTGCGCCAGGCCATGCTGTATGCCATTGACAGACAGCAGCTGCTGACCCAGCTTTTGAATGGACACGGTGAAGTGGTGGACGGCTTCCTTTCCAGCGCCAGCCCGTTCTTTGATGAAAGCATCACGCCCGTTTCCTACGATCCTGAGAAGGCGAAGGCGCTTTTGGAGGAAGCCGGCTGGGACGGAAGCCAGACCCTGCGCTTTTATGTGAATTCCGGTGACAGCACCTTCGTGAATGCGGCCACCGTGATGGCGGCGCAGTGGGCGGCTGTGGGGATCAAGGCAGAGATCCAGACGGTGGACTTTGCCACACTGATGAGCGTGGCCGGAACCAGAGATTATGATATACTGGCGGTGCAGTACACCTACGCCCCGGTGGATCCTTACCCGGACGTGGCATGGCTTCTGGGCGGAGAGGGAAGCTGGACAGGCTATTCTGATCCGGAGGTGAACGCGGCCCTGGAGGCTTCCCAGAAAACCAGCGATGTGGAGGAAATCAAAGAGCTGTTCTCCATCGTGGATAAAAAGGTGCAGGAGGACGTTCCCATGATTTCCGCTTACATCATCAGCGCACAGGGAGCGGTGAACAAGCGTCTGACAGGAGCAACGCCCAGCGTATACGGTTTCTTTAACAACGTGCATAACTGGGATATTGCACAGCAGGATGCCTGACAGCGGCCGCGTTCCGTCCCGGAGTGTGTCTGAGAACTGCAGAAAGGCGGCTTCAGGCACACTCCGGCGGGCGGCGCGGCTGTACAGGTGTGGCTTTGGCTTGCTGACCGCACAGAAGCGGGAAAGGAGCGGGTATGTCGCATTTGCTTGAGGTAAAAGGGCTGACCACGGCCTTTGACGGGGACTCCGGAAGGATGGTCAGCGTGGATCATATTGATTTTCATGTGGATAAGGGAGAGACGGTCTGCATTGTGGGCGAGTCCGGGTGCGGAAAAAGCGTCACCTCTCTTTCTATTATGGGATTACTTGGAAGGGGCGGGGCCGTCATTGACGGCTCTGTCCTGTTTGACGGTAAAGAGCTGGTGGGAATGCCGGAGAAGAAGCTGGACGAATTGCGGGGAAACCATCTGTCCATGATCTTTCAGGATCCCCTGACCAGCCTGAATCCTGCCTTTACGGTGGGAAACCAGATCACGGAGAGCATCCGCATCCACCTGGGGCTGTCCCGGAAGGCGGCCAGGGAGCGGGCGGAGAGGATCCTTACAGGAGTGGGAATGCCGGACGCGGCAGCAGTGATGAAAAAGTATCCCCACACCCTGTCGGGAGGAATGCGCCAGAGGGCCATGATCGCCATGGCGCTGTGCTGTGAGCCCTCGCTTCTGATTGCGGATGAGCCTACCACGGCGCTGGACGTAACCATCCAGGCCCAGATCATGAGCCTGCTGAGGGAGCTGAAAAAGGACATCGGCATGTCCATCATCCTGATTACCCATGATATTGGGCTGGTAGCCAGCATGGCAGACCGGGTGATCGTGATGTATGCGGGACAGATCATCGAGGAAGGCCCGGTGAGAGAGCTGTTTGCCTCTCCCAGACACCCTTATACGAAGGCCCTGCTTGCCACGGTTCCCAGCATCTATGACGGTGAGGAGCGGGAGCTGGTATCCATTCCGGGTATCGTTCCTGAAAACTATGATTCCATCACAGGCTGCCGTTTCGCAGACCGGTGCGCCTTCCGCAGGCCGGAGTGCGATGCGCCTCAGGAGAGCCTTCCGGCAGGGGAAGGACGCCTGGTGAAATGTGTGAGGTGGAAAAGCGTAGAGTAACGGTTCGGATTCGGGGATCACAGATGGGAAACCACATACGTGTGTGCCCGCCGCGGCCGGAGCCGGGAAGGCTTTGGCAGGGAGGAAGAAATGACACAGGAGAGAGAGGAAACGAAGCAGAGGATTCCCCTTCTGGAGGTGGAAAATATGAAGAAGTATTATCCGCTGAAGGGGGGGATCATTACCCATACCACAGGCCATGTGAAGGCTGTGGACGGGGTGAGCTTTCAGGTATACGAGGGAGAGACGCTGGGGCTGGTGGGAGAATCCGGCTGCGGAAAATCCACCATAGGCAGGCAGATCGTGGGACTGGAAAAGCCTACGGAGGGTGTGATCCGCTACGACGGGATGGATTTGACGGCCATGAAGGGACGGCAGATGAAGGAAATCCGTACCCAGCTTCAGATGGTGTTTCAGGATTCCTATTCTTCCCTGAATCCCAGAAAGCATATCTTTGAGATCCTGTCCCAGCCCATGCTGTATCACCATATTTCCACGAAGGAGACGGTGAGAAAGGACATTGACCGGATTCTGGATATGGTGGGACTGCCTTCCCATATACTGGGCAGGTACCCTCATGAGTTTTCAGGGGGGCAGCGGCAGAGGATCGGTATCGCCAGGGCACTGTCCTTGAATCCCCGCTTCCTGGTGTGTGATGAGCCGGTGAGCGCGCTGGACGTGTCCATCCAGGCACAGATCCTGAATCTCCTGCGTTCTCTCCAGAAGGAACTTCACTTAACCTGCCTGTTTGTGGGGCACGGCCTGGGGGCGGTGAATTACGTGAGCGACCGGATTGCCGTCATGTATCTGGGAAAGATCGTGGAAATCGGAAAGGCGGAGGATGTATTCCGCACGCCTGCGCATCCTTACACCAGGGCGCTGATTGATGCGGCTCCGGTTCCGGACCCGGACGCGGCAGACAACAGGAAGGACAGAAAGCTTCTGGAGGGAGAGATCGCCTCCAGCATGGAGCCTCCGGCAGGCTGCCGCTTCCATCCCCGCTGTCCCTTTGCCTCGGAGGAATGCAGAAGCCGGGAGCCTTCCATGCGGGAGGTGCTTCCCGGAAGCGGCCATTATGCAGCCTGCCCTCTGGCAGGCGGAAAGGAAGGCTGGGCATGACAAAATATATCATCAAACGGATCCTGATCGCCATTCCCGTCCTGCTTGGAATCACCATCCTGGATTATGCCATTATGTGTCTGGCAGGCAGCCCTCTGGAAATGCTGCAGGGGCCCAGGATCTCCGAAGCGGCGGTGGAGGCGAGAGAGATTGCGCTGGGGCTGGATCAGCCCGTTTACATTCAGTATTTTACCTGGCTGGGCCAGCTTCTTCAGGGCAATATGGGCTATTCCATCAAAACCTATCAGCCGGTGAGCGCTATGATCGCCAGCCACCTGGGGCCGACCCTGCTTTTGATGGGCGTTTCTCTGATTGCCAGCCTCCTGATTGCTGTGCCTGCCGGGATTTACAGCGCCATTCATCAGTATTCCAAAGGGGATTATACGGTGGTGACGCTGTCCTTTCTGGGGAGCAGCGTGCCGGGATTTTTTCTTTCGCTGCTGCTCATCTTCCTTTTTACGGTAAAGCTGGGCTGGCTTCCCTCCAGCGGTATGACCACGCTGGGAACGGAGGGCGGGGCGCTGGACGTGGCAAGACATATGGTGATGCCTGTGCTGGTGCTGGCCGTGTCCATGGCGGGTACCAACATCCGCTATATCAGAAGCGCCGTTCTGGAGATCCTTCAGCAGGATTATCTGAGGACGGCGAGGGCAAAGGGGATCGGGCGCTTCAGGGTGATCAACAAGCACGCCCTGCGCAATGCCCTGATCCCCATTGTGACGGTGATCGGTATGCAGATTCCCATGCTGTTCGGAGGCCAGGTGATCGTGGAGCAGGTGTTTTCCTGGCCCGGACTGGGGCTGATGACCATGAGCGCCATTTCCAACAGGGACTACCCTGTGATCATGGGAGTCTGCCTGCTGTCAGCCGTGGTGGTGCTGGCGGCGAATCTGCTGACGGATATTCTGTATGCGCTGGTGGATCCCACCATTTCGCTGGAGTAAGGGGGTGTGAGTATGTGGACGAAGAAAAAAAACGGGCAGCCTGAGCAGGCCGGGAAAAAGGATCTGACCCATGAAAGCTATTACCAGACCGTGTTCCGCCGTTTCAGGCGTCACAGGCTGGCGCTGGTGAGCCTGGTGGTCCTTCTCCTTCTGTGTGCTGCCGCGCTGCTTGCGCCTCTGATCGCGCCCTATGACCCGGATGCTATCGTGGGGCCCTTCAGCGGAGCTCCAAACGCCCAGTTCTGGCTGGGGACGGATCAGATCGGCAGGGATGTGCTCAGCCGTCTGCTGTACGCCATGCGGGTTTCCCTCCTGGTAGGAGTGATGGCCACCCTGATTTCCACGGTGATCGGCGTGGTGCTGGGACTGATAGCAGGGTATTTTGGCGGAGTGGCGGACATGCTCATCATGCGTTTTACGGATATGGTCATGTCCTTTCCCTATATCCTGCTGGTGCTGGTGGCCGCTTCCATTTTCAAGCCCGGTATGTGGAATATCATCCTGATCCTGGGCTTTGTGGACTGGCCCGGCATTGCCCGCCTGGTGAGGGGGAACGTGCTGAACCTGCGTGAAACCAATTTTGTCAAGGGAAATGTGGTGGCAGGGATGCCTCTTAGACACATTCTTTTTTCGGAGATCCTGCCCAACACGGCGGCTCCGATCCTGGTGTACGCCACCTCCGTGCTGGCTTTGTCCATGCTGGATGAGGCGGCGCTCAGCTTCCTGGGAATGGGGGTACAGCCTCCTACGGCCAGCCTTGGAAATATGCTGAACGGGGCTCAGTCCCTGACGGTGCTTACCGGGCAGCCATGGCTGTGGATCCCGCCGGGACTGCTGATTGTGGTGCTGGTGATTGCCATTAATTTTATCGGAGATGCGCTGAGGGATGCGCTGGATCCCAGCAGCGGGAATTGAAATTGGGATTTTGGCTCCGGG
>CAUWLJ010000030.1:0-34609 GCA_963559585.1 uncultured Eisenbergiella sp.
CTTTGCTTCAGCAGATCCGGGGGAGCCCCTCCCCGATCAGCTCAGATACCACCCGGATCCCGCCCACAGGGGTGTGGAGAAGCACCCGGCCGTCCTCCCGGTGGGTGATGGAGCCGATCAGGGCGGCATTCCCGCCGTAAGGGCTTTTTTGCATACAGGACAGGGCCAGTTCAGCGTCCTCGGCGGCCACCACGGCTGCCATTTTCCCCTCATTTCCCATATAGAGAGGATCCAGGCCCAGCAGGCCGCAGAAGCCCTGTACGGCGGGAGCTACCGGAAGCCTCTGCTGTTCGAGCTCCACACAGCAGCGGGAGGAGAGGGCAAATTCGTTCAGGATCGTGGCAAGCCCTCCCCGGGTCAGGTCCCGCATGGCATGGATGCGCACACCGGCCTTCTGCATGGCGGATACCATTTCCCCAAGGGGAGCGCAGTCGCTGGTGATCTGGTTGGAAATCTCCATTCTGGCGCTGAGGATCGCCGCATGGTGGTCGCCCAGAGTGCCGGAGATCAGCACAGCATCCCCCTCCCGGCAGGCGGAGGCACTGATCTGCGTATTTTCGGGCACAAAGCCAACCCCGGCAGTGTTGATATAGACCCCGCCTTTTCCCTCCACCACCTTGGTATCCCCGGCCACGATGGCCACTCCCGCTTCCTGTGCCGTCCGGGCCATGGAGGCTGCAATGGCATTCAGCATTTCACTGTCCGCTCCCTCCTCGATGATGAAGCCGCAGGTAAGATACCGGGGAAGGGCGCCGCTCATCAGCAGGTCGTTCACCGTTCCGCATACGCACAGCCGTCCAATATCACCCCCCGGGAAAAAAAGAGGCTCCACCACGAAGCTGTCCGTGGTCACTGCGAGCCTGCCGCTTCCCGGAACCACGGCGGAATCCTCCATCCTGGAAAGGATCTCATTGTGAAAGTTTGTCTCAAAAATCCGGGAAATCAGCTTTCCGGTCTCCCGTCCGCCGCTTCCATGGGCCATTGTGATCTTCATTTTTACCTCCATGCCGGAGCGCTTTTGCTCCGGCCGCAGTGAGAAAACACGCATGTGGTTTCTCACCTGCGATACTCACAGTTTTGTGACGCTCCGTTTGCAGAAGCAGGGTTATCAGTGAACATGGTTATGAAAGTTTCTTTATCGGGAAATACAGAAAATCCTTTCCTGTTGCCGGATCGGTATAATCGTGAACTGCTCCGGCCAGAGAAATCCCATCCTCATTCAGTTGCCTGATGGTATCCTCAAATACTCCCGTATGATTTTCAACAACGATATACTCATAACCAGGTATTAACCATTTTGTCCAGCCGTCAGGTGCTTCCGCATGCTCCATACATTCTACCCCTGCCAGATACAAGCCCTTGCTGAAGCCATCCTCCCATGGCTTGAATGAGCGGGAAAGATCAGACATAGCGCCCCATATTCCCGCAATACCTCCGTCTGCGTCTTTCTTTGCCAGATGTGCAATTTCACTGAAATGGCTGTTTGCGTCAGCCCATAATTTCTGGATAAAGCCTTCTCCATCAGATGTGGAACCTTCTTTTCCAATGACAGCAAATGTTTCCTTTGTTATTTTAAGCATTTTACAGCTCCCCAGTTAAGCATTTTACAGCTCCTCAAACAAGAAGCCGGGAACGTGATTCAGGGGCGGGTTTCTTATTCTGTCGTCTGAAACCGCGTAAAGCAGCTCCCCTCCGTGGAAACCATACAGGCTCCCTGGGGGCTGTCCGGTGTACAGACGCGGCCGAACAGCGGGCACTGCTGAGGCTGGATCCTGCCGGTGAGCACCTGGGCGCAGTGACAGGCAGGATTTCCGCCCGTATCCTCCACAAGCCCGGCGCCGCCCGCGTCGAAGGCGGCATATTCCCGGCGCAGGCGCAGGCCGGAGGCCGGGATGACGCCCAGCCCTCTCCAGGCCGCGTCACAGGGTTCAAAATACTGGTTTACCGCCTCCCGGGCCAGTAGATTACCCTCTAAGGTGACGGCGGAGGGGTACATATTCAGCATTTTCCCTCGATCCGCCTGTCCGCACAGCTTTACCAGGGCCGCGATGGCTCCAAGGATCTGCCCGCCCTCAAACCCGGCAACTACAAAGGGAATCCCATGCCGCCTGGCAAGCTCTCCGAAAACTCTGCTTCCCGTGATGACGCTCACATGGCCCGGAGCCAGAAAACCGTCAATGCCGCAGGAAACGTCCGCGTCCTGGTATTCCCGGCAGATCCGGTCTATCACGGGCGGCATGACCTTCAGGGAGGTCAGAAGCCGGAGGTTTGTGATTCCCTTCTCCATGGCCCTACGCAAAAGCAGGGCATATACAGGAGCCGTAGTCTCAAAGCCCACCGCTGCAAAGATGTAGGTATGTGCCGGATCAGCCTCCGCCAGCTTCAGCACATCCAGCGGGGAATAGACCATTTTGACCCGGCATCCTTCGGCCCTGGCCTGACTTAAGCTCTGCCTGCTTCCGGGGACGCGGAGCATATCCCCGAAAGTGGCGATCACATGATTTTCTTCCAGGCCAAGCCGGATCAGCCGGTCAATGTAGGAGCTTACCGTCACGCAAACCGGACAGCCCGGCCCGGACACCAGCCGGATGGAGGGAGGCAGCAGCGCCGGGATCCCGTTCCGGTGGATCTGGGCCGTATGGGTTCCGCATACCTCCATCAGATGCAGAGGACGTCCCTGATAGCTTTGCAGATAGTCAAGAATCGCCGCCATTTTCCAGCTCCTTTATCTCATCAAAAAGCTCCTGCATCAGATCTCCCTCCTCGCTGGAGAGCACCTGCAGGATACACCCAGCATGAACCAGAACCCGGTCACCGGGAACCACCCTGACCAGCCCTGCCTCTGCCCGGATCGTATTTCCCTGAAAATCAACCACCGCCACGGTTCCCTCCACCGCAGTCACCCTTCCGGGAAGCGCCACACACATAGAATCGCTCCTTTCGCCGCACAGCTTTCTTCTTTTATAAATCAAAACGGTAAATGTTTTCCAGCCGCTTACCGCACCGATACATGTCGTTTGTCTCCGGTATGGGCGCGGTTTCCACAAAATGCGCGCCTGCCAGTTCACAGGTGCGGGCGGAAGCACCATTTTCCGGGGCGCAGGAAATGATCACATAGCCCATATCGTGTTTTCTTGCCAGTGAAAAAAGCAGCTCACAGGCCTTGGCCGCATAGTGATGCCCGCGGTGCTTCTCATCCACCTCATAGCCGATATTTCCGCCAATGCAGGTGTTGTCATTGTGGCCCACACGCAGATCGCACTTCCCTGCCCGCGTGCCGTCCGGGAGGCAGATGTCAAAATAGTAGGCGGGAACCCATCCCTTTTCAGGCTGGGCTTCGCTGGTTTTCGTCAGCTTTAAAAACAGCTCCTCGGATCTTAAGTCTTCGTCAGTGTAAAACATAAGCCCTCCTTCTGCTGTTACCAGCAGCGTGTTACTGTTCACGGCAGGCCCGTAAACAGTAACTTTCGCGGGCCTATTGAAAGTTTTTGCTGCGCAAAAGAGGCCCGCTCACTCCTGAATCACATTCTTACGCCTCAAACGGCAGGCGTTTGAGGCTGCTGTGAACAGTAACAGCAACGTTCTTTTGCCATTATAAACCCCATGCCGCCACTCGACAAGACTCTTATGAAAGCTTATAATGGAAACAGATTGCTGCTGTTTACTGGTCTGCCGGAGAACAGCAGCAGACTGATTGAAAGAAAAGCATGAGCCAAATGGAAACGGCAGTGCCCGGGTGGCAGAAGCGGAGGAAAATATGGAGACAATGGAAGATTATACAAAGGAGCTTGAAGCCTCTTTCCGGTCGGTGAAGGCGGTGGAGGAGGAAGCCTCCGCGGAAGAGGATGGGGCGGGCGCGGAGGAATACAGCTCCCACGAGGAGACAGCCACCTCCCTTGGCGGGCTGCTTCGGAAACTGAAGCTTTAAGGACGGCGGAAGGCACAATGAAAATCAGAAAACACTTGATCTTCAGCGGCAGGGTACAGGGAGTGGGCTTCCGTTTCCGGGCATGGACGGCCGCCAGGGAGCTGGGCCTTACCGGCTGGGTAAAAAACAAAGAGGACGGAAGAGTGGAAATGGAGGTACAGGGCGTGGAGGAGGAAATTCTCCAGCTTTTGGACAGGCTGGAGAATACGGCCCTCATTGCCATTGCCGACGTGGAGGAGCGGCTTCTGCCTGTGGTGAGATGGGAAAGCCGGTTTGAGATCCTCAACTGACCGGTTCCGAAATCAAAGGCTCAGGGAAGCATGCGCTGCAAGGCGCACAAGGGAAAGGATGCGGCCTGTGGGAGCCGCGCCTTCCCGGCCGGCAGGAGATTTTATCCTTTTACAGAAAATCAAAGCATGCTGCGGCAGGTGACCGGATAGATGGAAAGGTGTCCGGTTACAGACAGTTCATCCGCCTTTGGTGGATAAATGGCGGAAAGGGACAGTGTGAGGGGCCCGTCCAGAGCCTCATTGGTGAGAAAAAAGTGGCTGGCGAAGGCATTCCGGTTACCCGCCGCAGCGTTCCCCTGTGCTGTGAAAAGCAGGCGGAGAGTGCCGTTCAGCCTGGGGATAATCTGAAAATAGTTTTCCGGCTCCGTGGTGGCAAGGACTCCGAAGGAGATGGCATAAATGAAGCCGGCCTCCAGCGTGACGACGGTGGATGGGGACAGAGAGGTAAGCCCGCCGCTTTCCCAGATGGGATAGAAGGGGACAAGGCCCTGATCCGGGACAAGGGCTGTGATGCCGTACTGGGCGGCAGCGGTGCTGCAGGGGCCTGGAATGCCCTGCGGGCCTGGTTCCCCCTGCGGGCCTGGAATACCGGGTGGGCCTGGTTCCCCCTGCGGGCCGGGAATGCCCTGCGGGCCCGGCTCTCCCTGTGGATCGGGAATACAACAGGTCTTGCTGTGGAAATTCCCGCTGCAGCAATTCTCTTTGCCGCAGGCCTTTTTTATTTTAGAGAAACAGGGTGGAAGCATGATGTCTGCCTCATTTCTTTTTTTCATATTATTATATGCACGGCTATACTTTCAGCATATTGATTGGAGGGAGAAGATTTCCGCATCCGGCAGGAACTTAGGAGCTTTCCGTTTCAGTATATCCCGCAATTCCGTAAGAGAGCGCAAAGGTTTCACTAATAAAATCTGGCCAACACTGGACTTGCCCTGCCCGTTCTATTATAATGTATGTCAGATTACACAGAAGAAAGAAGGAAAGCGATTAATGGGAGAAATCACAAAAAGAGCAATGCTGCAGGCCAGGGATACCTCCTGGTATGAGGATGAGGAGATCGAGGTGGATTCTGAGGAAGAAGAGGAAGAATCGGACTGGGACAGAGCAGAAGAAAACGATGCAGGAGAAAATGCGGATGCGGATGGCATCGGAGAGACGCAGGAGGGGTTCGCGGACTGCCGGGAGGCAGACAGGATGGAGACGGCTGTGGACGGCACAGAGAAGGGAACCGGTGCGGATGACGCCGGCGGTATAGAGAGCCTGCCCGCCGGGGATGCTTCCGCTCAGGAGAATGCGGCTCCGGATGAGCCCGATGAACAGCCCAGGAGAAGCATCACCGACAGCCAGACCAGAGGAAGGCGGATCAGCGGAGAACTGTTATTTGAGAATGATTTTAGCATCACCGAGGATATTTACTATGAGTTTTCCAAGGCTTTTATGGGCCAGTACAGCAGGATTTATTATGTGCTGGGGGCGTTCTGCCTTGTGATGGGAGTGGTATCCGGCGCCATGTTCCTGCTGATGGCAGTGATCTGTCTGGCTCTGCCTACCTTTATGGCCCGCTCCTCCAGAAAGAAGAAGTATAGGCACCTGGTGGAGCAGAACGGCGGCAAGCCTCTGGAGAGAAGGGTGCTTTTCTATTCGGATGCGCTGGAGGTATTTGCCAACAGCGGCGCGCATACCGTTTTCGGATATGAGGACATCACTAAGGTGATCAGTGCAAAGAGTATTTACGTCCTGGTGATCCAGAAAAGGACGTCCCTTCTGGTTTCCCAAAAGGGTTTTCAGAAGGGAAGCCTGGAGGAGTGGAAGGCATTCCTGGGAACGAAGGGAAAGTGGAAGATCAGGTAGGCGGTGAAAAAGGCAGCCGCTCATTTACATTGTTCTGCCCTTTGGCAGACGGCAGCGCTATCTATCAGGTAGCGCTGTTTTTGCAGGACGGTGCGCCGGGTGGGATGGGAAGTGCAGACGAAGGACGGGAAACGGGGGATGAGGGAGAGGCATGCTTAAGCAAAAAAGAAAGAGATACAGGGATCAGACACTTCATGAAAAGATGAGAAACGCCATTCTGGTTTTTTCTCTGCTGCCGCTGATCCTTTTGGGGAGTATGGCTGTTTCCCTTATCTATGCCAATCAGGTGGGAAAGCTTCAGGAGGCGGAATATGAGGATCTGCACAATAAGGCTGAAAATATGAGCCATGAGATGGCTACGATAGAGCTGATGGCCAGGACGGTATGGGCGGATACCACTTTTATTACAGAAGTAGGAAAGGCGGCGATCAGCGACAGCCTTGGAGAATACAACCGGTATCTGTTTCAGAAACAGACCTTGTCCGCTTTGAGGGTAATCCGAAGTGTCAGCCAGGTGCAGGCGGCAAGGATACACCTGGATGAGCCCGGAATCCGGGAATATTCTTCTTACCTTTATCATATGGACAGAGCCAGAGGGAGCCTGTGGTATGAGGACAGAGCCTCCCTTTCCTACAGAGGGGCCTGGTATATGAATGCTGCGGATGGGGTGGAAGCCGACAGATATTCTGATTACTTTACGGCCGGGGATATGGCCTCCTTTGTGCTTCCTGTCAGGATCAGCAGCAGCCTGACGGGAGTGTTTGAAATCATGCTTCCCATGAAAGCGATCATACCACAGCTTTATGATACGACAGGGCCTTCGGATGTCCTGCTGGTGGATTCCAGGAACCGGGTTCTCGGAGCACAGGAGGGGAGCCTGGGGCAGATTACAGAGAAGGAGCTGGCCGGACTGATGGGGCTGGACAGCCTGGAGCAGTATGATGCTGAGGGGATACAGGTTTATCATGGGATCTGGGAAGCCTCTCCGGTGATTCTGACGGTAAATAAGGATGAGAGCAACGGCCTGTTTCTGATGCAGCTTACCTGTGTGAAGAAGCAGTATCAGACCATGGCCTGGCAGGCGCTGTGCATTTTGGTGATTGGAATTCTGATGACGGTTCTTCTGATGAAGGCGGTTGACGGCATTGTCAGACGCCTTCTGCATGATTTCGAGGTGTTTTCCTCCTGCATGCGGGAGGTGGAAAACGGGAATCTGGATGTGGAGATCCCGCGGCTGGATCAGGTGGAGATCAATGCGGTTGCGGTGGAATACAACCGCATGCTGGGGAGAGTGAAGCGGCTGATGGAGATCAGTATCCAGAGGGAGGTTATGGTGAAGGAGGCCCAGCTGAAAAGCCTGGAAAAACAGATCGATTCCCATTTTCTCTACAATGTCCTGGACTCTATCAAGATGATGGCGGAGGTGAGGGGAATCTACAATGTGGCAGACGCTCTGCTGGCTCTGGCCAGGATGTTCCGGTACAACCTTCAGATCAACAGCCACAGCGTCACGCTGCAGGAGGAGATCGAGTATCTGGGCAATTATCTGAGCCTGTGCAACATCAGATACGATTATTACATTAACTTCAGGGAAAACGTGGAGGAGGCTGTGAAGCGGCTGAAGGTTCCCAAGGTGATCCTGCAGCCCATAGCGGAAAACTCCATTGTCCACGGTCTGGATGAGCTGGCAGAGGACACCACGATTTATCTGAAAGCCTATCGGAAGGGGGAATGTGCGTACATAGAGGTGACGGATATGGGGAAAGGGATGGACGAGAATACGTTGCAGCAGGTTCGTGAAGGAATCAGGAAGGGGGACGGCGGATGCACTGCGAATGGGATAGGCCTGCGTAATATCCATGAAAGGATCCGGCTGATGTACGGTGAGGGGTATGGACTGGAGATTTATTCAAAGGAAAACTGTTACACAAAGATCGTTTTGACGATACATGCGGAGGAAGCGCTATGAGAAGGATTCTGGTGGCAGAGGATGAAAAGATGATCCGCTACGGCATCTATGTGATGATTGAAAACAGCGGAGTCCCCTATACTGAGATAACGGAGTGCCGCAACGGAAAAGAAGCGGTGGAGCATTTAAAGAAGGAAAAATACGATGTTGTGTTAACGGATATCAGAATGCCGCTCATGGACGGACTGGAGCTTGTGGGATGGATACAGGACAATCTGGAGCCGGAGGAAAAGCCCATCGTTGTTGCGGTCAGCGGCTATGCGGAATTTGAATATGTGAAGGAGATGCTCAGATTCCAGGCGATGGACTATCTGTTAAAGCCGGTTGACAGAGAAGAGCTGGGGAAGGTCTTGTGGCGTGCGGAGAAGCTCATCCGGGAGCGCCGGCAGGAGGATGGGACAGAGAAGCAGGAGGATATGGATACCGGGATCACCGGCGTGAGCAGACATAAAATGCAGTCCGCCGTGGACTATATCAGAAAAAACTATGCAAAGCCAATCGACATGGCGGAGGTGTCCAACCATGTTTCCATGAATTATTCCATGTTTTCCGCAACCTTTAAGGAATACACGGGGGAGAATTTTTCCGCCTATCTGAGGCGGCTGCGGCTGGAAAAGGGCAGAAGGCTTCTGCGCAGCACGGATCTGAGCGTTTCGGAGATTGCCCAGAGAGTGGGCTTTGAGGACGCAAGGCGTTTTGCAAAGGTTTTCAAGGAAGAAACCGGCGTTACGCCCAGTATGTGCAGAAATGAAGGGGGTATGGAGAAAAAATAACACATAAAACAAAATCGGGGCCGTTTTTTTCCTGTTCCCTGTTTATTATAATGAACCTACAGTTTGGTTGACGTCAGCGTAAAAAAGATATATGGGAAGGGAGATGCAGGATTATGAAAACGAAAAAGTGGCTGGCACTGCTTATGGCAGGCTGTATCGGAATCGGCGGCCTGGCCGGGTGCGGGAGCGCACCGGCAGGAAATACCGGTGGAGAGAGCGGACAGACAGCACCGGAGGCCGGAGCAGAGGCGGAAGAATCGGCGGGGGGGGGGTGAAACCGTACCGCTCTCAGCGCTGATTTCCAAGCACAGCCTGACCAAGGATGTGAACGAGATGGAATGGCTGAGGCTGCTGGAAGAAGAAAATGGAGTGGAAGTGGAGTGGCAGCAGATCACAGCGGACTGGGATCAGAAAAAGAGCGTGATGTTCGCCGGAGGAGACATCCCGGATATTCTGTTTAAGGCAACGGCCACAACGGATTTTGCAACCTACAATGGCTTGTTTGAGGATTTTGCCCCTTACATTGATGCGGGAAAGATGCCCAATGTATCCAAAATGTTTGAGGATCACCCTGAACTGAGAGTACTCAGTACAGATGAAGAGGGAGCTATTTACGGACTGCCCAACTACAGAAGTATCTGGCCCAGAACCAACCGGGTGCTGTACATCAATCAGACCTGGCTGGACAATCTGGGACTGCAGGCGCCTGCCACAATGGATGAGCTGGAGGAAGTCCTGATTGCCTTCAAGGAGGGGGACGCTAACGGAAACGGAGATCCATCGGATGAGATTCCCCTGGATTTCAATGGCTTCCCCACCTTCCTGCTGGCCTGCTTCGGCGTACCGATGATGAACGAGAGCGAAGGCTATTTTGTGGAGGACGGACAGGTAAAGAACTATCGTGTGGACGAGCGGTACAAGACCTTCATGATCTGGCTTCAGAAGCTTTACAGCCAGGGGCTGATCAACGAGGAGGTGATTACGCAGGACTACTCCAAATTCCAGTCCCTTGCGCGCGGAGAGGGCGGCACTGCAAAGGTGGGTGTGACCCTTGGATGGGAGACGGGAGACCGGTTCGGAACAGAGGTTGCCGATCAGTATGTTCCCCTGCCTGCCTTAAAGCCCCATGCGGATTCCGATGAGAGCAAGGTGTTCTGGGGCTATTATTCCGACAACAATTCAGTGAACCCCGCTACGGTGGCATTAAGCGCAAATTGTGAGAACAAGGACGCGGCAGTGAAGTTTATCGACAGCTTCTATGCGGTAGACATGGGAATACAGGTGCTCTTTGGCGGCATGAACGATGTGGACAAGTGTATTTCGGACAATGGGGACGGAACCTATACCGTGCTTCCTCCCACAGATCCCAGCTTTGATGCAGGAACCTGGAAGTGGACGAACTCCTTCGCAGATTACAGCCCCTACTATATCCCGGACGATATGAAGGATAAGCTGACGATGGGAGAGGATATGCAGAGGGTCAACAAGGAGAGAGAGCCTCTGGAAGCCACACTTGACAGGATGGAAGAAGTGTGCGAAACCTATCCTTCCAAATTTATCACCTATTCCATGGATGAGAATGCTGACCTGGCCATGAACCAGGCGAATATCAACAATCTTGTGGACCAGACCTATGCAGGATGGCTGACGGATCCCTCCAGAGATATTGAGGCGGAATGGGATGCCTATGTGCAGTCCGTATACGATATCGGCCTGACACAGAATCTGGAGATCAGACAGGCGGCGTACGACAGGTATCTGGAATCTGTCAAATAAGCAGGAATGGAACGGGGGCCGGGAAAACAATGGAAAACAGTTTTCCCGGCCCCTCCCGGTTTGGAAATGATAACTGGTTCAGCGGAGGTGTGCTATGGGACGAAAGATATTGTCCTCACTAAAGAGAGACTGGCAGCTTTGGATTATGATACTGCCGGCGCTTGCATATATACTTATTTTCTGTTATGGCCCGATGTACGGCATACAGCTTGCATTCCGCAGGTATGACTTTTCAAAGGGGCTGACCGGAGGAGACTGGGTAGGCTTCAAATATTTTATTCAATATTTTGAAAGTCCTATGTTCTGGACGACGCTTCGCAATACCTTTGTAATCTCCTTTTTTACACTGATCTGCGGTTTCCCGGCGCCCATTCTGCTGGCTCTTGTGATCAATTCCCTGAGACAGAAGAAGCTGAAAAGAGTGGTGCAGACTGCAGTTTATATGCCTTATTTCATCTCGACGGTTGTGATGGTGGCGATCCTTCAGATTTTACTTTCGCCCTCCACCGGACTGGTGAGCAGACTGCTGAAGGAGGTGCATTTGATTCCGCAGGCCATCAATCTGCTGGGCTCTCCGGAAGCCTTTGTGCCCGTCTATGTTTTATCCGGAATCTGGCAGTCCGCCGGGTGGAACAGCATCATCTTTATTGCGGCCCTGTCGGCTGTGGACGGGCAGCTTTACGATGCGGCCAGAGTGGACGGCGCCAGCAGGTGGCAGCAGGTGCTGCATGTAGAGCTTCCGGCCCTGATTCCTACCATTGTTATTTTGCTGATTATGAATATGGGGCGTGTCCTGAGCGTGGGCTTTGAGAAGGTTTTCCTGATGCAGAACGATCTGAACCTGTCGGTGTCGGAGGTAATCTCTACCTATGTGTTCAATGTGGGTGTGCAGTCGGGGCAGTTCAGCTTCGGTTCGGCGGTAGGGCTGTTTAATACTGTGATCAACTTTACGTTCCTGATGATCGCTAACGTGGTATCAAAGAAAGCTGCCGATATCAGTCTGATGTAGGAGGGAAGGCCGTGAAAAGTAGAAAAAGATTGAGCCTGCAAGACCGTGTTTTTTATTTTTGTGTGACACTGATTGCTGTGGCGGCGCTGATTATTGTACTGTACCCCATGTATTTCATTGTGATCGTGTCCTTCAGCAATTCCAATATGGTGAACCAGGGTCTGGTTACTCTCTGGCCGAAGGATATTAATTTTTATGGATATAAAAAGATTCTGGAGAGAACGGATCTGTGGGTGGGCTACAGAAATACCCTTATTTATACGATCTGCGGCACCCTGCTGAACCTTGCCGTCACCCTGCCTGCGGCCTATGTGCTGGCCAAGAGCAAATTCAGGGCGCGCCGTGTGGTTATGACGCTCTTTGTGATCACAATGTATTTCGGAGGCGGCATGGTGCCCACTTACATGCTTGTGAAAACACTCCACCTTACCAATTCGCCTTTGATCATGATTATCATGGGGGCTGTGAGCGTCTATAATGTGATCATTACAAGAACCTTTTTTGAAAATTCCATTCCCGCCGAGCTTCAGGAGGCAGCACAGCTGGACGGCTGTTCCCACTTCAGATACTTTGCGTCCATCGTCCTTCCGCTTTCCAAGGCAGTGGTTTCGGTTATCACACTGTATTATGCGGTGGGGCACTGGAACGATTTCTTTACGGCGCTGCTGTATCTGAACAGTGATGAATACCAGCCGCTGCAGACGGTTCTGAGAAATATCCTGATCAGCAATCAGGCCATGGCGGGCGTGTCTGAGGCGGGAGGCGGAGCGGGAAGCTATGCCCAGCAGTACGCCGACCAGATCAAGTTTGCTGTGATTATTGTATCTACGGTTCCTGTACTGTGTATTTATCCGTTTATCCAGAAGTATTTTGAAAAAGGGGTTATGATCGGCGCGGTGAAGGGGTGAGAAAAAGGGCCGCTTACCGCCTGGTTTGGCCGGTAACAAAAAAGGCAGGACGGTACTTTCCTATCCCGCCTTTTTTGTAAGTGCGCCTTGCGGTGCACGTCCCTAATGGAAGAAAATCAAAACGAAGTACCGAATGCTGAAAGCATTGGAAAGCAAAAGAGCCTGCCTGTAGTAGAAAAGGTTATTGGAGAATGGCGAAAGTCTTGAATCAAATCTTTTCTAATAAAAACGGCATTGATTTATGCTTTCAAATACCTTGTCGATCTCGATGAGCCGATTCGCTTTATCGCACCGCTTTTTACCATTGCACCGAGGACGGCTTCAACGGTAGTGGGGCTTATATCGGGAAGGATTTTGCATATTTCTGCTTTGGAAAGCGGTGTAAGACTGTTTAATACCGTAGCCTCTACACGGGCTTTCTTTGTAATCTTTTTTCCATGAACAACAGCAAAACGCTTATCAAGCTCTTTATAGCACATGTAAAGGGTAGACAGGAAATTTTCAATAAACGGGAAATAACTGTTTTCATTTGTTTCCCAGCCTCTTGAGGATTGACGGAGAGCTTCATAATAGTAGGCTTTGTATTTATTGATCTGTTCTTCAAAAGACACATACTTTCCTGCGTCAAAACCATTTTTATACAGAAGCAGCAGGGAAAGCAGCCTTGACATTCTGCCGTTACCGTCACGGAAAGGGTGTATGCAGAGAAAATCCAAAATTACACAGGGAATTAGCAGGAGCTGATTGATATTAGCGTTGCTGCGTGCCTCCATATAGGCAAACTCTAATTGTTCCATTGCCTTTGGCGTTTCTTCTGCCGGTGTAGGACGAAAACGTACCTGTCTGTTACCGTCAGAGTCCACCTCTAAAATCACATTATCGTCGGTTTTGTATTGACCTCCATACTCATAACCGGCCAAGGACATCATCATTTCGTGTAAGCGCAGAATATCACGCTCTCTGAAATCTATGTGTTCAAAGCCTAAATGAATTTCGTTTAATACATCCCTGTAACCGGCAATTTCAGCCTCGTTATGGTTCAGAGGAGCGCTGTTTTGATTGACAATAGCGGCGATACGTTCATCGCTTGTAACGATCCCCTCAATCGCATTTGAACTTTTGATGGATTGCACTTTTGCAACGGCCTCTAGTTCGGTAAAGATTTGTGCATATTCCTCTTTGCGGATTCCTGCCATAGTTTTCAAAGCGGAAATATTAGAAGTAAGGTTTACCAAGCTTGCAGGCAGCAGCCCATTGTTCAAAAATGAATAATCAAATTTTCTCATATAGATCCTCCTTTTCTGCATATAAAAATATCATATTATATGCAGAAAAACAAGATGCCATCCAGATTTACTGCATATAAAATTAAAAAGTATATGCAGTAAAAGTCGAGTTATGTGCAGGAAGATAAAAAAGGTGATACAGTCTTTTCATTTATTGCCTGGAGCGTCTGATAACAAAAAAAGGCGGGACGGTACTTTCCTATCCCGCCTTTTTTGTGTATCATATAGACAGTGGTTTTATGGGAAAAAGCTGTTCGCAGGGGCAGACCGTGTCAGAACAGCCGCAGGAGGGAGGCAATGAACATAAAATGAAGAAAGTAACCTTATTAATGGTGGGAACCGGAGGCTATGCGGGCGTTTATCTGAAAACCCTGCTTCATACTCCGGTGGGAGAGCAGTTTGAGATCGCAGGCGCAGTGGATCCCTATGCCGGCGGGAGTGAATATGGCCGGGAACTGATGGGGAAGGGCGTTCCCGTTTTTGATACGGTGGAGGAATTTTACCGGGAGCATACGGCCCGGCTTGCCATTATCGTTACGCCCATCTATCTCCATGCCCGTCAGGCTGTGACCTGTATGGAGCATGGAAGCGATGTGCTGTGCGAGAAGCCCATGTGCGCTTCGCTTCAGGATGCGGAGGACATGATTGCAGTACGCAGCCGCACGGGCCGCAGGCTGGGGATCGGCTTCCAGTGGTCCTTCAGTGAGGGGATACAGGCGGTGAAGCGGGACATTCTGGACGGAGTATACGGAAAGGTGCGCCGGATCAGGACGATCGTTTGTTTTCCCAGGGATCTGGAATATTTCCGCCGGGGAACCGGATGGGCGGGGAAGCGGCGGCTGGAAAACGGGGAGCCGGTTCTGGACAGCGTGGCCTCAAACGCCGCTGCCCATTATCTCCATAATATGCTGTTTCTTACCGGGGAGCAGCCGGACCGGAGCGCGCGGCTGCTCTCCATGGAGGCAGAGGTGTACCGGGCCAATCCCATTGAAATGTTTGACACCTGTGCTCTTCGGATTTTTACCGCAGACGGGACGGAGCTGCTTTTCTATGCCACCCATGCCGTTCCTAAGGAGGAGGAACGGATGCCGGAGTTTGTGATGGAGGGTGAAAAGGGACAGGTTATCATGTCCTATGAGAAAGGGCGGGAATCCCTGACGGGCCGTCTGGAGGATGGAAGTACGATCCACTATAAAGAGCCCGGCGCAGAGGGAATGCGCAAGCTTACCTGTATGGCGGAGGCTGTCCGGGAAAACGCCCCCATTCCCTGCGGCCCGGAAGCCGTTCTGCCCCATCTGAAATGTATCTGCGCTCTGGCGGAAAGCTTCCCGGAGACGCCGGTTTTTCCCAGGGAATATGTGGAGTATGGCGAAGCGGCAGGGCAGTATACCTGTAAGGGGCTGGGAGAAGTGCTGGACCGCTGCTGGAGAGAGGGGAAGCTGCCTTATGAAGAAGCAGTTCCCTGGGCGGGGGAGCCGCACCATATTCTGTTTGGATGATAACTGTCCGAAAAAGGATGTTGAGAATAAAAGATGAAAAACAAAGGCTGATGGCCTGTTTTCAATCAACAGTTTTGTGCCGGAGCGTTGCAAAACGACCGGGATCGCAGACGGGAAAACGGGAAAACACATGCGTGTTTCCCGCCGCGGCCGGAGTCAGAGGCGCTTCTGCAGGGAGGATAACATGAAGCATGAAAGGTTTACATACAGAAGTCTGGAGGAAATCCAACAGAAGGCAGAGGAGCTGCAGGTGCATCTTCCTTTTGCAAAGGACACCCATGTACTGACCCAGGAGGTATCTTTTGGAAATGTTACTCTGAAAAACCGGATGGGAATCGCGCCCATCAGCTCATGCTCACAAGGGACAATCTGGAGAATTACAAACGTTTTACCGCCGCCATCCGGGAGGCGGGGATCAGGGCCAACGGTTTTGCCCCCTATCTGGTGATGCAGGCCAATCACAGCGGCCGTTATTCCAATCCCCAGGGAAGGCCGGCTCCCATGATCGCCTACCGCCATCCTGAGTATGAGAAGCTTCGTCCTGCGGATGATAGCTGTATCGTGTCCGATGACTATTTGGAAGGCTTGGAGGAGAAATTCGGGGAGGCCTCCCGGCTGGCAGGGGAGGCTGGCTTTGACGCTGTGGATGTCAAGGCCTGCCATGGCTATCTGCTGATGGAGCTTCTGTCGGCCTATCAGCGTCCCGGACTTTACGGAGGAAGCTTCGAGAACCGCACCCGCCTTCTGAGAAACGGGATCGAAGCGGCAAAGGCTTATGAGACGGAGGATTTTCTGGTAACGGCCAGGATCGGCATATACGACGGCTTTCCCTATCCCTGGGGCTTTGGCGTGAAGGCGCCTTTGCAGCAGGATGGCCGGGAGAACACGTTAGGCTCTGCGCCCGCGCCGGACATGGAGGAGCCCATCCGTCTGGTACGTATCCTTCACGATACGTATGGGCTGCCGATGGTAAATCTGACCATGGGAAATCCCTATGTGAGCACTCACGTTACCCGCCCCTTCGACGGAGGAAAATATATTCCGGACGAGCATCCCCTGTACGGAGTGGCCCGGATCATCAAAGGGATCGGAGAGGTGAAAAAAGCGGTTCCGGGCATGTTTATTTCCGCCTCAGGCCCATCCTATCTGCGCCAGTATTCCGACCTGTACGCTGCGGGGGCCGTGGAGGAGGGGCTGTGTGACAACATGCTGTTTGGAAGGATGTCCTTTGCCAACCCGGCTTTTCCACGCCAGATCATGGAAAACGGAAGGATGGATCCTCTGAAAACCTGTGTGGCCTGCGGAAAGTGCGGAGATCTGATCCGCGCAGGAAAGCCCACCGGATGTATCGTGCGGGATTCCGGCGTATATCTGAAATATTACAGGGAGTATCAGGAAGCATTAGAGCGTGTTTAAAAATTCATTCCCGCCATCTGCATGCCCCGCTTCGCGGCATATTTGCCCCAAATTCGTTTAACGCAGCCCGCTGCGCCGCACTCATTTGGGGCAAATCTCCCACAAAGTGGGACGCACATCTGGCAGAAAGCAATTTTCAAACACGCTCTAGTCTGATGCTGCCGCCGCTCGTGCTCCGGAATGGAGATTGAAACGGCAGGCCGCCTGGAATTAGGCTTTGCATCTGCACAGCAAAAAAAGGAGGAACGTATGAACAGAACGGCTATTGTAACAGGGGGAAGCCGGGGGATCGGCTACGCCATTGCCAGGCAGCTTGGCCTGGACGGATTTCAGGTGGTGATCCTGGCAACGGGAGCACAGGAAACATACAGGGAGGGCCTGCAGAGCCTCTCTGACCAGAATATTGTCTGGCACTATGTGCAGGGAAGCATCGACAGCGCCGAAGACAGGGAACGGCTGCTGCAGGAAACGCTGGAACGGTTCGGCCGGGTGGATGTGCTGGTGAACAATGCGGGCGTGGCTCCCCTGAAACGGGCGGACATTCTGGAAATGACGGAGGAAAGCTTCGACCGGGTGGTGGGCATCAACACCAAGGGAACGCTTTTCCTGACCCAGCTTGTGGCCAGGCAGATGCTGAAGCAGGAGTGGGACGGCAGGAAGCGGGGCACCATCGTCAACGTGGGCTCCTGCTCCGCCGAAGCGTCCTCCACCTCAAGAGGGGAGTACTGTATTTCCAAGGCAGGCGTAGCCATGATCACCCGGCTGTTTGCAGACCGTCTTGCGCCGGAGGGGATCCTGGTGCACGAGGTCCGGCCCGGCGTGATCGCCACGGATATGACCAGCGCTGTGAAGGACAAATATGACGCTCTGCTGGAGCAGGGAGTTTTTCCCATCCGGCGCTGGGGAACCCCGCAGGATGTGGCTGATGCGGTAAGCCTGTTCTGCTCTGAAAGGATCTGCTACACCACAGGGAGCTATCTGGATGTGGACGGAGGTTTCCATATCCGCAGGCTGTAAAAAGGAGGACGATATGGCGGCTGAGATACGGGAGCTGGAGCTGAACACTCTGGTGGTGGGAACGGGAGCGGCAGGCTACGCGGCTGCAGTGCGGCTGCACAGGCTCGGAGAACGCAGCCTGGCTGTTGCCGCGGAACATACAAGGGCGGGAACCTCCCGGAATACGGGCTCGGACAAGCAGACCTATTACAAGCTTTCCCTGTGCGGCGGCGAGCCGGATTCCATCCGCGCCATGGCGAAGGATCTGTTTGGGGCCAATGTGTGGACGGGGATCTGGCATTGTGCGAGGCGGCTCTGTCAGCAAAATGCTTTTACCATCTGGAGGAGCTGGGGGTTCCCTTTCCGGACAACGGCTACGGGGAATACATCGGTTATCAGACCGATCATGACAGCAGGAGAAGAGCCTCCAGCGCAGGGCCCTATACCTCCAGGATGATGACGGAATGCCTGGAGAGGGAGGCGGGTGAACGCCGGATTCCCGTGCTGGATCACATGCAGCTGGTTCAGATCCTGGTGCAGGAGGGGAAGCTGTGCGGCGCGCTCTGCCTGCATCAGGAGGCCGGAAAGGGGAAGGCTCCGGGAACCTGTGAATTTGTGCTCATCTGGTGCAGGAACCTGGTGCTGGCCACAGGTGGCCCGGCCGGTATGTATCAAGACAGCGTCTATCCCGCTTCCCAGCTGGGAAGCAGCGGCCTTGCCTTTGAGGCAGGGATCCGGGGAAAGAACCTGACGGAATGGCAGTTTGGCATGGCCTCCCTAAATCCCCGTTGGAACGTAAGCGGAACCTATATGCAGGCGCTTCCCCGTTTTGTTTCCACCGGCCGGGAGGGAGGGGATGAGCGGGAATTTTTGCTGGATTACTTTCAGGATCCTGCACAGCTGCAGCTTGCCATCTTTTTAAAGGGCTACCAGTGGCCCTTTGATACCAGTAAAATATGGGGCGGCTCCTCTGTGCTCGATCTTCTGGTTTACCAGGAGACGGTGCTGAAAAAAAGGCGTGTTTTTCTGGATTTTCTTCATAATCCGGGAGAGGATGAGGTGGACTTTATACGGCTGCCCGATGAAGCCAGAAGCTATCTGGAGGCGGCGGGAGCCTGCTTCGGCACACCCATTGAACGCCTTCTGCGTATGAATGAGCCCGCCGTTTCTTTTTATCTGGAGCATGGCGTAGATCTGCGCAGGCAGATGCTGGAGATCGCCGTCTGTGCCCAGCACAACAACGGCGGGCTTGCTACGGACGCTCACTGGCAGACCAATATAGAAGGGATCTACGCGGTGGGAGAGGTGTGCGGAAGCCATGGCGTGTCCAGACCCGGCGGAAGCGCGCTGAACGCGGGGCAGGTAGGCGCAGTCCGCGCGGCGGAGCATATCGTTTTCGTCAGGAACAGGAAGCAGAGAGACGCTTCCGGAGGCTTCCGGGAAGGGATGGAGGGGAATGCCGTTTATC
This sequence comes from uncultured Eisenbergiella sp., assembly GCA_963559585.1. Taxonomy (GTDB): domain Bacteria; phylum Bacillota; class Clostridia; order Lachnospirales; family Lachnospiraceae; genus Eisenbergiella. The sequence goes on from CAUWLJ010000030.1 coordinate 19,170, forward strand.
CCGGCGAAACGGCCAGGGCGGCCTGCCGGGAGAGAGCTCTTGAGCGCGCGGAGCTGTTGTCCCTGTCCGGGGAACGCTCTCATCTGGGAGAAATCTGGAAACGGGCCGCCGCCCGCATGAGCGCCGCCGCCGGGATGATCCGCAGCGAAAAGCTGCTAAGCCGGGCGCTGGAGGAGACGGAGGAGGAGCTTGTCCATTTTCAGGAGAGGGCACGGATCTCCAATCTCAGCCAGGCGGGTATGCTCTACCATCTGCTGGACATGCTGATCGCGCAGAAGGTATACCTGTCTGCCATGCTGGATTACATCCGCAGGGGAGGAGGGAGCCGCGGCTCTGCCCTTTACACCTGCCCGGATGCAGACAAGCCGGACGACAGGCTGCCTGAGTGCTGCCGGTGCCGCATGGATGGCGGCAGGCTGGGAGGGTTGATCCAGGAAATCCGGCTGGAGCTGCCGGATACCGGCAAAAATATGGACTGGGAAAATTCCGTCTGCAAGGCGGACTGGAGACCGGTGCGGCCTGTTCCCGACGCGGATTCCTTTTTTGAGACCCAGTGGAAGGCGTTCCGGGACAGACGGGGGATTTCTTAAAGGCCGGAACGCAAAAAAAGTTCCCCGCTTTCCACATGACGGTATGGAAAGCGGGGAACTTTAATTTCCTGTAAAGGATTTGATTTAAGCCATCTGGTTCACAGCCTTGGAAAGGCGGGAAACCTTTCTGGAAGCGGTATTCTTATGATATACGCCCTTAGTAGCTGCCTTGTCGATGGTAGCGGTAGCGGCAAGCAGGGCTGCCTTTGCAGCTTCCTTATCGCCGGCCTCGATTGCTGTGTATACCTTCTTGATAGCAGTCTTAGTAGCGGACTTGATTGCCTTATTTCTGTCAGCTTTGGTCTGGTTAACCAGAATTCTCTTCTTAGCAGATTTGATATTAGCCAAGATTTTCACCTCCGTTTTCAAACGACTCTTTTCACTCTTTTATGAAAATGTTTCATTAAACCCGGACACGGTCGCTCTAATGAAAACATACAAATGTATTCTATAGGACGTACAGGTATCTGTCAATACATAATTTGTACATTTTTGCAAAAAATAGAGGTGTGTCAGGGGCTTAGGGAGGTTGTGAAGCCTCCGGGCTCCGGGTCTGCCGGCCGCGGCAGGTTCGAAAGCGTGCCCTGCACAGAACCTGTCACGGCCCAGGGCACAGGCGGGCTTCCGGCCACGCGGGCCCGGGTATCCAATATCCACCCGAAACCCCGCGCCCGGCAGCGCATAATCTAAAGTAAGAAAGAGAGCGGGAGAGTACAGATGAGTTGTTTTCAGGTGAGAACGGATCTGGCGCTGGAGGCCAGGGAGAGCATTACGGACGCGGACGGGGAACTGAGGGGAGTCCGCGTGGAGGAATTTCGGAATGAAAAAAGCGAGGTGAGCATCACCCGCGTGGTGATTGATACGAAAAACGGGGCGAAGGCTATGGGGAAGCCCATGGGAACCTATGTGACGCTGGAGGCTCCTGCCCTGATGGAGCCTGATGAGGATTATCACAGGGAGGTATCGGAGGAGCTGGCAAGACAGCTGAAGGAGCTGATCCCGGACGCACAGCGGGAGCAGTCTGTCCTGGTGGTGGGACTTGGCAACCGGGATGTGACGGCGGACGCGCTTGGCCCCGGCGTGGTGGATAATCTGTTCATCAACCGCCATGTGGTGAGGGAGTACGGGAAGGCCGCTTATGGAAAAGAGAGGATGAACCTGGTGAGCAGCCTGGTGCCCGGCGTGACGGCCATGACGGGAATGGAGTCTGCGGAGATCGTGAAGGGGGTGGTGGAGCAGACGGAGCCGGACGTGGTTCTGGTGGTGGACGCCCTGGCGGCGCGGAGCACGAAGCGGCTGAACCGGACGATCCAGGTGTCGGATGTTGGTATCCACCCCGGCTCCGGTGTGGGAAACCACAGAAACGCCATTACCAGGGAGAGTCTGGGGATTCCGGTGATCGCCATCGGGGTGCCTACCGTGGTGGATGCGGCCACCATCGTTGGGGATGCCATAGAATCCATTCTAAAGGAAAGCGGAGAGACGGCGGCGTTTCTGAACCGGGAGCATCCGAAAGCGCTGTCGGAGCTGAACAACATGTATGTGACCAGCAAGGATATTGATGAGATGGTGAAGCGGCTGAGCTTTACCATTTCGGAGGCCATCAACATCGCCCTGGAGATCGCCTGACCCATTGCCGCCTGTATGCAGGCCGGTAAACGCTGCCCTGTCTCATCCGCGGTATAAAAGGGAAGCGGACGCGCATATATTTTCCTATGAAAAGAAAATGGAATGTGAGACGGATTTTTCATATTTTTGTTTTTTTCCTTGTCCTGATGGCGCTGGGAGATCTCCTGGTGCGGAAAAAAACGGAGGAGGAGCAGGAGGAGGCCGGCCGGCCGGGCTGGCAGCAGGCGCTTGTCAGACAGGCCGGTCAGGAAATGCTGGAGGTCTGGCTTCCTTCCTTTGCTTTTTCCAACCAGGGGAGCGCCGGGGCGGACGGCCTGTTTCGGGACATCCTGGGGCAGCAGGCTCCCGCCCTTGCCTACGGCCTTAAGGAGGGCGGCGGACTGCAGACGGAGAGCGGGAGCACTTATGAAAAGATCCTTCTTCAGGAAGGGATCAGCGAGGATCAGGAAAGTGAAAACGGGGATGCCCTGGAGATGCCGGAGGTTTCCGAGGGGCGGATCAGGCTGGATGAGGAGATGGAAAAACGCCTGCAGGAGGAGAACCAGGAGGCGGCAGAAGCGCCGGAGGAGACGGAAAGTGCGGCGGAAAGCGTACCCATACCGGAGGAAGCGCCGGAACCGGATGCCTTTGGATTCGTGAAGGCTTCGGCGAAGCAGCAGGAGTATGACTGGAGCTATTATCAGGACTTCGACGCTTTGATAAAGGAATTTTATGCGGTGGACGCCACCACCCAGACCAGCGCGGAGCAGTTAAAGCTGGATCACCTTCTGAGCCGGCCCATGACCATTGCCAAAAATCCAGACGTGCCCCAGATCCTGATTTACCACACCCATTCCCAGGAAACCTTTGTGGATTCTGTTCCCGGTGATCCGAGCACCTCCATCGTGGGGGCAGGAGAACTGCTGGCCCGTATCCTGCGGGAGGAGTACGGCTACAATGTGATCCACCACACAGGGGAATTTGATGTGGAGTCCAGGGATTACGCCTACTCCAATTCCCTTCCCGTTATCCAGCAGATCCTGGCTGAAAATCCCACCATTGAGGTGGTGGTGGATCTGCACCGGGACGCGGTGAATGAGGGAAGGAAACTGGTGACGGAGCTGAACGGAAGACCCACCGCCACCTTCATGTTTTTCAACGGCCTTTCCTACACGAAATCTCAGGGAGCCATCGACTATCTGGAAAATCCCTACATAAACGATAATCTGGCTTTTTCTTTTCAGATGCAGGTGCTGGCAAACGAGTACTATCCGGGGCTGACCAGGCGGATCTATTTGAAGGGCTACCGCTACAACATGCACCTTCGTCCCAGAAGCCTTCTGATCGAGCTGGGAGCGCAGACCAACACGGTGGAGGAAATTTTAAACGCCTGTGCCCCGATTGCCCACCTTCTGGATATGGAGCTGACGGGGAACAGGCCGTAGAGCGTACTGTTCCCGGCAGCCTCAAACACTTGCTGCCTGAGGCGTCAGAACGTGATTCATGGGTGAAGGAGGTTACTGTTCACAGCAGCCTCAAACGCCTGCCGTTTGAGGCGTAAGAATGTGATTCAGGAGTGAGCGGGCCTCTTTTGCGCAGCAAAAACTTTCAATAGGCCCGCGAAAGTTACTGTTTACGGGCCTGCCGTGAACAGTAACTGAAGGAGCTTTTTTTGACTGAACGAAGCCCCGTTTTTATTGACCGCTCAGGCGTCAGGGCGTTATAATGTGGGAAAATAAGACGGGAGGCTGTGCGGAAAATGAGTGATTTTCAGAATAAAACGAGCATACAGGAGGACAACGGGGCGGCAGGCTATTTATTCGTTTTTTTCACGGGAGAGCATGAGGACGGCGAGCAGATCTACTTCGCAGTGAGCAGGGACGGCCTGCACTGGGAGGAGCTGAACGGAGGAAAGCCGGTGCTTCGCTCCGGAATCGGGCAGAAAGGGGTGAGGGATCCTTTTCCTGTGAGGGATCCAAAGACCGGAAAGTGTTACCTGATTGCCACTGACCTGCGGATCGGTGCGGAGAATGACTGGGACAAGGCTCAGTATGCGGGCAGCCGGGATCTGATGGTGTGGGAGTCGGAGGATCTGGTTAACTGGAAGAGGCCGCGAAGCTGTACCGTGGGCGTGCCGGAGGCGGGCTGCGTCTGGGCGCCGGAATGTATTTATGATGAGGAGAAGGAGGCCTTCTTCGTATTCTGGGCTTCCATGGTGCGCCTTCCCGGGGAGAGCCGGGCAAAGCAGAGGATCTACGGCGCTTATACCAGGGATTTTGTGCAGTTCGGGGAGTCCTTTATTTATCTGGATACGCCGGAGGATGTGATCGACATGAACATCGTCTATAAGGGCGGCTTTTACTATCGCTTCGTGAAAAATGAAGTCACCAAAAAGGTCTGGATGGACAGAATGACGGGTCTGCAGGAGAAAAAGGCGGAACGGCTGGACGTGCCGCTTTTGGAGGAGCTTGGCGGTGTGGAAGGGCCGGAATGCTACCCTCTGCCGGACGGAACCTGGTGCCTCATTCTGGATCAGTTCGGAACCGGGAAGGGCTATCTGCCCCTGCTGTGCTCCAATCTGGAAAAGGCGGACTTTCAGGTGGCGCAGGCAGGCTCTTATGACCTGGGAACGCTGAAAAAAAGGCATGGGGGCGTGCTGGCCATCCGGCAGGATGAGATGGACAGGCTGCGGGAGCGGTTCGGGGCTTCCCGGTAGGGTGCGGGCCTCTTTTTGCGAAGCAAAACTTTCAATAGGCCCGCGAATGTTCCTGTTTGCTGGCTTGCCAGCGGACAGGAACGTGAAATTTACCCAAAAGGCCGAACCGCTTCGGATGGATATTGACCGGAAAGTGGAGTTTTGCTATACTTGGCGTAGTTTCATGGAGAAAACGGCGGCGCTGTCAGAAATGTTCTTTGCAGCCAGCTTTTTCAGCGCACGCATAGAAAGGTGCACACCGGGTGCGCCTTTCTTTGAGAACAGATGGTCTGTTGCACAGACTGAAGAGAGTTTGGAGGAACCATATGCCCATAGATCAGAGCAAAATCAGGAATTTCTGCATCATAGCCCATATCGACCACGGCAAATCCACGCTGGCCGACAGGATCATAGAGAAGACGGGGCTGCTCACCAGCAGGGAAATGCAGGAGCAGGTGCTGGACAATATGGATCTGGAGCGGGAGCGCGGCATCACCATCAAATCCCAGGCGGTGCGTACCGTTTACAAGGCGCAGGACGGGGAGGAGTATATTTTCAACCTGATCGATACGCCCGGCCATGTGGACTTTAATTATGAAGTGAGCCGTTCCCTGGCGGCCTGCGACGGGGCGATCCTGGTGGTGGACGCCGCACAGGGGATCGAGGCACAGACGCTGGCCAACGTATATCTGGCTCTGGATCATGATCTGGACGTTTTTCCGGTAATCAACAAGATCGACCTGCCCAGCGCGGAGCCGGAGCGGGTGCAGGAGGAGATCGAGGATGTGATCGGCCTGGAGGCCCACGATGCGCCTCTGATCTCGGCCAAGAACGGTATCGGGATAGAGGATGTGCTGGAGCAGGTCGTGAAAAAGATCCCTGCACCGTCAGGCAGTGCAGACAACCCGCTGCAGGCGCTGATCTTTGACTCCATCTATGACCCTTACAAGGGTGTGATCATCTTCTGCCGGATGATGGAGGGACGGGTATCCAAGGGCACGCCCATCCGCATGATGGCCACAGGGGCCCAGGCAGAGGTGGTGGAGGTGGGATATTTCGGCGCAGGCCAGTTTATCCCCTGCGAGGAGCTGACTGCCGGCATGGTGGGCTACATCACCGCTTCCATTAAAAATGTGAAGGATACGGCGGTGGGCGACACGGTGACCAACGCCCAGAATCCATGTGCCAGCCCCCTTCCGGGATATAAAAAGGTGAACCCAATGGTGTACTGCGGCGTATATCCGGCGGATGGGGCCAAGTACCCGGATCTGAGGGATGCGCTGGAAAAGCTCCAGCTCAACGATGCCTCTCTTTTCTATGAACCGGAAACCTCCGTGGCCTTAGGCTTTGGCTTCCGCTGCGGTTTCCTGGGGCTTCTGCATCTGGAGGTGATCCAGGAGCGGCTGGAGCGGGAGTACAACCTGGATCTGGTGACAACGGCTCCGGGCGTCGTGTACAAGGTGCATCGGACGAACGGTGAGGTGATCGAGCTGACCAACCCCTCCAACCTGCCTGACCCCTCTGTGATCGAGTATATGGAGGAGCCTGTGGTGAGCGCGGAGATCATGGTGACCAGCGAGTTCATCGGCTCCATCATGGAGCTGTGCCAGGAGCGCCGGGGCCGTTATCTGGGGATGGAGTACATGGAGGAAAAGCGCGCCCTGCTTCGATACGAGCTGCCGCTGAACGAGATCATTTATGATTTCTTCGACGCGCTCAAATCCCGTTCCAGAGGCTACGCTTCCTTCGACTATGACCTGAAGGGCTATGAGCAGTCCGAGCTGGTGAAGCTGGACATCCTGATCAACCGTGAGGAGGTGGACGCACTGTCCTTCATCGTCCACAAGGACAGCGCCTACGAGCGGGGCCGCAGAATGTGTGAGAAGCTGAAGGATGAGATCCCCAGGCACCTGTTTGAGATCCCTATCCAGGCGGCGGTGGGCGGCAAGATCATCGCCAGGGAGACGGTGAAGGCCATGCGCAAGGACGTGCTGGCCAAGTGCTATGGCGGAGATATTTCCCGTAAAAAGAAGCTGCTGGAGAAACAGAAGGAAGGCAAGAAGCGCATGAGACAGGTGGGAAATGTGGAGATTCCCCAGGAAGCCTTCATGAGCGTTCTGAAGCTGGACGATAAGAAATAGATTTCGCGGCGCGCAGCCTGATTTCATGCAAATGACGCTTTCGTGCAATATGACGAAAATGTTTTTTTACATGGAAACTGGTTGCGCGCTGCCGGTTTTTCTGTTAATTTGTTTGTTAAGAAAGGATTCAAGGATGAACTCCGATCGGTCATTCAACCGGATGCCTCTCGGCATCTATCTGCACATTCCATTTTGTGTGAAGAAATGTCTCTATTGTGATTTTCTCTCTTTTCCATCCGACGATACGGCAAGAGAACGTTATGTGAATGCGCTTCTGCGTGAAATAGACGCTCAGTCCGCCTTGTACGGACAGTATGAGGTGCATACCATTTTTTTCGGCGGAGGGACGCCCTCCCTTCTGACGGCAGAGCAGATTGACAGGCTCCTGTCCCGTCTGGCTTCCCGGTTTCATTTTGCAGAAAGGGAGACGGAGATCACCCTGGAAGCCAATCCGGGCACGGTGAGCGAAGCTTTTCTGGCCTCCTGCCGCAGATCGGGCGTGAACCGTCTAAGCCTGGGGCTGCAGTCGGCTTCGGATAAGGAACTGAAGGCGCTGGGGAGGATCCATACCTGGCAGGATTTTCTGGGAAGCTGGAGGGCCGCCGGGAGGGCGGGCTTTACCAGCCTGAATGTGGATCTGATGTCCGCCCTGCCCGGACAGACTCTGGAAAGCTGGATGGACACCCTGAGACGGGCGGCAGAGCTGGAGCCTGCCCATCTGTCTGCTTACAGCCTGATCGTGGAGGAGGGCACGCCCTTTTATGAGCTTTACGGGGAAAAGGGGGAGGCGGCCCGGCGCGGATTTCCCGCCCTGCCGGATGAGGACGAGGAGCGGCGGATGTACGAGCGGACCGGGGAATTCCTGGCCCGCCGCGGGTATGACAGATACGAGATCTCCAATTATGCCCGGCCCGGATACCGGTGCAGGCACAACCTTTCTTACTGGAAAAGAGTGGACTATGCAGGCTTCGGCCTGGGGGCGGCTTCCCTGCGGCAGAATGTGAGGTGGAGCAACACACGCAGCATGGAGGAATATCTGGCCTGCTGTGCAGATACCGGGCTGGAGACGTCCATGAAGAAGGACCTTCAGCGGCTTGACAGGGCAGAGCAGATGGAAGAATTCATGTTCCTTGGCCTGCGCATGACCGAGGGGGTGGAGGAGGAAGCGTTCAGACAGAGCTTTGGAGAGAGGCTGGAGGATGTATATGAAGAAGCCGTGGGAAAGCTGATAAGGGAAGGGCTGCTGCTGCATGAAAAGGGCAGGTACCGCCTGACAGAGCGTGGGGTGGACGTGAGTAATTACGCGCTGGCGGAATTTTTATTTTAGAGCAATTTTCCAACACGTTTTAGAGCGTGTTTAAAGGAAAAGCTCAGCCTGCGCCTGCCAGGCGGCAGGCTGCCGGGCTTCTGAGGAAAATCTGCGCAGGGTACTGGCACTTCGGAGGAAAGGGGCACATAGAATAGTATTAAACTGATTATGGGGGCTCCTTTTGAAAACTTTTCTGAAACCACTGTCGAAGGAAGAGGAGAAAGCATGCCTTGAGGCCATGCAGGGGAGTGACAGCGCCAGGGCCGCACAGGCCAGGCAGACATTGATAGAACGGAATCTGCGCCTGGTGGCCCATATTGCAAAGAAGTATCAGAACGTGGACGAAGACATGGAGGATTTAATCTCCATAGGCACCATTGGTCTGATCAAAGCGGTGGAGTCCTTTGATTCTTCCAAGAACAGCAGGCTGGCCACCTATGCGGCCAGGTGCATTGACAATGAGCTGCTGATGATGCTGCGAAGCAGGAAAAAGACGTCCAGAGAGGTTTCCCTCTATGAGCCAATCGGTACCGACCGGGAGGGAAACGAGATCAGCCTGCTGGATGTGACCTGGCAGGAGGAGACGGACATTGTGGATCAGCTTGAGCTGGAACGAAGCATCAGCAGGCTGTCCGGACTGATGAATTCGCTGCTGACGGATCGGGAAAAGGAGATCCTCTGCCTTAGATACGGCCTTGGGGGCTGCGAGGAGGTCACACAGAGGGAGATTGGGCGGAGGCTGAACATTTCCAGAAGCTATGTGTCCAGAATCGAAAAAAGGGCTCTGCTGAAGCTGCGCCAGGGATACGAGGCTATGGATATTTACCAGGTATGAGGACAGCGCAGGAGGGTGCGGTTCACAACGGATGAGAAGGAGGGGCAATGTACGCAACGGTGATGACGGGGGCGCTTCATGGATTTCACAGCTTTCTGGCACAGGTGGAGGTGGACTGCTCCAGAGGGCTGCCGGGCTTTGAAATGGTGGGGCTTCTGGGAAGCGAGGTAAAGGAGGCCAGGGAACGGATCAGGGTGGCTCTGCGCAACGCAGGCGTGGAGCTGCCGCCCATGAGGATTACGGTGAATATCTCTCCGGCCAGCCTGCACAAGGAGGGAACCTCCTATGATCTTCCGGTGGCTGTGGGTATCCTGGCAGCCCAGGGGCTGATCCCTCAGGAATACGTGGAAAAGACCCTGATAGCGGGAGAACTGAGCCTGAACGGGGAGGTACGCCCGGTCTGCGGCATTCTCCCCATGGCTCTGGAGGCCGGGAGGCAGGGGATCAGGCGCTGCCTGATTCCGGAGAAAAATGTGGATGAGGCCTGTCTGGCGGCAGGGATGGAGGGCATAGGGATCCGGCATCTGGAGGAAGTAAGCCTGCTTCTGGCTCCTGGAAACGGCGGGAAGGGAAGGCGGGGAAAATCCGTTTCAGACAGCAGCCGTACCCGGCCGGACTCTGGCGCAGCTGCGTCTGCCCCGGATTTTGGGGAAGTGAGAGGGCAGGAGGGGGCCAAAAGGGCGGCCCTGGCAGCGGCGGCGGGAGGACATCACATGCTGATGGTAGGCCCTCCCGGTGCGGGCAAGACCATGATTGCCCGCGCTATTCCCTCCATTCTTCCTCCTCTGTCGGAAGAGGAGATGCTGGAGGCGGCTTCCATCTACAGCGTGGCCGGTATACTGCCGGAAAGCCTGCTGAAGGAAGGCAGACGCCCTTTCGTCAGTCCCCACCATACCCTGACCGGCCATGCCCTGACGGGAGGAGGACGTATCCCCAAGCCCGGGGCGGTAAGCCTGGCCCATAAGGGAATCCTGTTTCTGGACGAGCTGACAGAATTTTGCCGGAGTACCCTGGATTTACTGCGCCAGCCGTTGGAGGAAAAGCAGGTCTGTATCGCCAGAAACAGCGGAACCTACGTTTATCCGGCGGATTTCATGCTGGTGGGAGCCATGAATCCCTGCCCCTGCGGGTACTATCCGGATAAAAACCGCTGCCGCTGTACGCCCTCCCAGGTGCGCCGCTATCTGGAACGTGTATCCGGCCCCATCCTGGATCGGATGGACATCTGCACAGAGGTGGTGAGGGTGCCCTTTGAGGAGCTGATGGGCCGGGTGCTCCGGCAGGGGACAGGCCATGCTGCAGAAATGAAAGAAAGATATGGCGGAACGGCCTGCATGGCGGACGGCCTGGAGGAGGCCGGTGCGGGTGCGGAAGGGCTGGACAGCCGCCGTATGAGGGAGGCTGTGATGGAGGCGAGAGAGCGCCAGAAACACCGTCTGGCCGGGGCCGGTCTGCACTGCAATGCCCAGATGGGTCCGGCCCAGCTGAAAGAGTTCTGCGCTCTTGGGATGGAGGAACAGAATTATCTGGAAGAATTGTTTGGGCTTTTGCAGCTCACTGCCAGATCCTGCCACCGTCTGCTGCGGGTGGCGCGCACCCTGGCGGATCTGGAAGGGGCGCAGAAAATAGGCAGGCTTCACCTGAGCGAGGCGGCCTGTTACCGCATGGCCGATGGGAAATACTGGGGCGGGGAGGCGTAACGCTTTGGCGGGAAAGGCGGGCTGCGGCTCAGCGGCAGAAGGGAGTGTATTGGATGGGAAAAGGCCGGGAAAGGGCAGAGGATGCAGGGGAGAGGGAGCGTGCCTTCGGCCACTGGCTCTGCCGGATAGAGGGGATCGGACGTAAAACAGCGTCCAGACTGCTGGAAACGGCGGGAAGTGCGGAGCATATCTATAATATGGAAGAAAAGCTTCTGGCACAGTCCTTTAAGGAAGCTGTGGTCCGCCGCCTGCTGGCTGCCAGGGAGCAGAAGGATGTGATGGAGCAGTACCGGCTTCTGAGCCGGAGGGGGATCCGTTACATTCCTGCCTCCGATCCTGAATTTCCCTGCCGCCTGCGGCAGATTCCTGACAGCCCTCTTGGAATCTATGTGCTGGGCCGCCTGCCGGAAGATGGGGTTCCCGCTGCGGCGGTGATCGGCGCAAGGGTGTGTTCCGAGTATGGGAGCCATGCGGCCAGGCAGTTTACCGGGGCGCTGGTGAGGGAAGGCGCTCACATCATCAGCGGACTTGCAAGGGGGATAGACGGCATCAGTCAGGAGGAGGCTGTCAGGAGGGGAGGGAATACCTTTGCTGTGCTGGGCTGCGGTGTGGACGTGTGCTATCCCGTGGAAAACCGCGCTCTCTATGAGAAGATTCGGGAAAGGGGAGGGATCCTGTCGGAGTATCCTCCCGGAACCCCGCCCAGGGCAGGCCTTTTTCCACAGAGAAACCGCCTGATCAGTGCGCTGTCCGATCTGATCCTGGTCATTGAGGCCAGAGAAAAAAGCGGTACGCTGATCACTGTGGATATGGCTCTGGAGCAGGGGAAGGAGGTCTACGCCGTTCCCGGACGGGTGACAGATGGACTGAGCCTGGGCTGTAACCGCCTGATCGCCCAGGGGGCAGGCAGCGCCCTCTCTCCCGAAACCGTGGCGGAGGCTCTGCGCAGGCTGACCGCTTCCCGGCTCCGGCTGCAGAATGCTCCCCTGTCCGTGCCTTCTTCAAAGCATCGGCGGGCAAAAGATACAGAGGATACCGTCCCTTTGCTTTCAGAAGAAGACGGCTCCCTGAAGCAGGCCGTTTTAAACCGCCTGGACTATGCGCCTGCCACACCCTCCCAGATCCGGGAAAAGCTTGCTGCGGCAGGAACCGTCCTTTCCCTGCCTGAGCTGATGCAGTACCTTCTGGAGCTGTCGATGGAGGGCAGATGCGCCCAGACCGCAGGCTATTTTCACAGGAAGTAGACGGAAAGGATTCCTGCAGGCCGATATGGAGTTACTGTTCACGGCAGCCTCAAACGCCTGCCGTTTGAGGCGTGAGAATGTGATCCAGGAGTGAGCGGGCCTCTTTTACGCAGTAAAACTTTGAATAGGCCCGCGAAAGTTACTGTTTACGGGCTTGCCCGTGAACAGTAACGATATGGCTGAACGGATGCTTAAATTTTGATAAAATCGGTTGCAAGGGAAAAAGATATGGTGTATAGTGGTTCACGATTACCGGCCATTCGTATAGTTGAGAATAGGAGATAAGAAATCTGAAATGGCGAAATATCTTGTTATTGTGGAATCACCTGCTAAAGTAAAGACGATCAAGAAATTCCTGGGCGCTAACTATGAGGTGGCGGCAAGCAACGGACATGTGCGTGATCTGCCCAAGAGCAAGCTGGGAATCGATGTGGAGCACGATTACGAGCCCAAATATATTACCATCCGCGGAAAGGGAGACATTCTTGCCAATCTGCGGAAAGAAGTGAAGAAAGCGGAAAAGATCTATCTGGCAACGGACCCTGACCGGGAGGGGGAGGCCATCTCCTGGCATTTGTACCACGCCCTGAATCTGGAAAAAAGTGGCAAGAAGGTCTACCGCATCACTTTCAACGAGATCACCAAGAACGCGGTGAAGGAATCCTTAAAGCATCCGCGGGAGATCGATATGGATCTGGTGGATGCCCAGCAGGCCAGAAGGGCGCTGGACCGTATGGTGGGATACCGCATTTCACCGCTTCTGTGGTCCAAGATCAAGAGGGGCTTAAGCGCAGGCCGTGTGCAGTCGGTAGCGCTGCGGATGATCTGCGACAGAGAGGATGAGATCAGCGCATTCATTCCCGAGGAGTATTGGACGCTGGATGCCTCCTTCCGTATTCCCGGTGAAAGGAAGCCCCTGACTGCCAGATATTACGGAACTGCCGGCCAGAAGGAGAACCTGACAAGCCGCCAGGATGTGGAGCGCGTGGAGGCAGAGCTTGAGGGGGCAGATTACCAGGTGAGCGAGGTGAAGAAATCGGAGCGCTCCAAGAAGCCTCCTATGCCCTTTACCACATCCACCCTGCAGCAGGAGGCCAGCAAGGTGCTGAATTTTTCCACCCAGAAGACCATGCGTCTGGCCCAGCAGCTGTATGAAGGAATCGATATCAAGGGAAGCGGCACAGTGGGTGTGATCACCTATCTGCGTACCGACTCCACCCGCGTATCCGAGGAAGCAGAGCACCAGGCTGCTCTTTATATTGAGAGTACCTACGGAGCGCAGTATGCGGGGGAGAAAACGGAGAGCAGAAAGAGCGGCCAGAAGATCCAGGACGCCCATGAGGCGATCCGTCCCACAGATATTTCCAGAACGCCGCTGGAGCTGAAGGAATCCCTGTCCAGAGATCAGTTCCGTCTCTATCAGCTTATCTGGAAACGTTTTGCAGCCAGCCGCATGACGGCCGCCAGGTACGAGACTACCTCTGTAAAAATAGATGCGGCAGGGCATCGTTTTACCGTGGCGGCCAGCAAGATCCTGTTTGACGGCTTTATGAGCGTATACACGCAGGAGGACGAGGAGAAAGCGGAGAACAACACCCTGGTCAAGGGAATCGACCAGAATACGAAGCTTATCTTTGACAGCTTCGACGCCCTTCAGCACTTTACCCAGCCTCCCGCCCATTACACGGAGGCCAGCCTGGTGCGCACTCTGGAGGAGCAGGGAATCGGCAGGCCCAGCACCTACGCGCCCACCATCACCACCATCCTGGCCCGCAGATACATTGTGAAGGAAAATAAAAATCTGTACGTCACCGAGCTGGGCGAGGTGGTGAACAATATGATGAAGGAAGCCTTCCCCACTATCGTGGATGTGAATTTTACCGCCAATATGGAAGCCCTTCTGGACGGTGTGGAAGAAGGAAGCGTGAAGTGGAAGACCATCGTGGAGAACTTCTATCCGGATCTGGATCAGGCCGTTGAGCAGGCTCAGAAGGAGCTGGAACAGGTAAAGATCGAGGATGAGGTGTCCGACGAGCTCTGCGATGTGTGCGGCAGGAACATGGTCATCAAATACGGGCCCCATGGCCGTTTTCTGGCCTGCCCCGGCTTTCCGGAATGCCGCAATACCAAGCCCTATTTTGAGAAGATCGGCGTGGCCTGCCCCAAGTGCGGCAAGGACATTGTCCTGAAGAAAACGAAGAAGGGAAGGAAGTATTACGGCTGCATCGGCAACCCGGACTGTGATTTCATGGTATGGCAGAAGCCGTCCAGCCGGAAATGTCCCGAGTGCGGTTCCCTGATGCTGGAAAAGGGAAATAAGCTGGTATGCTCCAACGAGGAGTGCGGCGCTGTAATGGAAAAAGAGGCTGCTGTGCTGCAATGAAGTGCATCATACAACGCCTGACCGGAGGAAAGAGACATGAGTAGCGTTCAACTGCTGGACAAGACCCGGAAGATCGGGAAACTGCTCCACAACAACAATTCCAGTAAAGTGGTATTCAACGATATCTGCAGCGTTATGAAGGAGATCCTTTCCTCCAATGTACTGGTTATCAGCAGGAAGGGAAAGGTTTTGGGCGTGGGAAACCGCCCGGAACGGGATGGCAGGGAATCCCTCATCCACGAGCTGATCAGAAATGAAGTGGGCGGCATGATCGATCCCCTCCTCAATGAACGGCTTCTGTCCGTCCTTTCCACCAAGGAAAATGTAAATCTGGCCACGCTGGGCTTTGAAGGGGAGAAGCTGCGCAGAGTGGCTGCGGTGGTCTGTCCCATTGAAATAGCGGGAGAGAGGCTTGGGACCCTTTTCCTTTACAGGCAGGAGGAGGGCTACGGCATTGACGATATTATCCTGTGCGAATACGGGGCCACGGTGGTGGGCCTGGAAATGCTTCGCTCCGTGAGTGAGGAAAGCGCGGAGGAAAGCAGAAAGCTTGCCGTGGTGCAGTCCGCCCTGGGAACCCTGTCTTTTTCAGAGATCCAGGCCATTTTCCACATTTTTGAGGAGCTGGGAGGCATGGAGGGCGTGCTGGTAGCCAGCAAGATTGCGGACAGGGCGGGCATCACCCGCTCCGTGATCGTCAACGCCCTGCGCAAGATCGAGAGTGCGGGCATCATTGAATCCCGTTCCTCCGGCATGAAGGGTACCTATATCAAGGTGAAGAATGAACTGATCTTTGACGAGATAAAACGCCTGGCGGCTCAGCCGGATACGAAGGCGGAATAATTTGCAGCAGTTCGGCGGAAAGCCCCGAAGGGGCGTTTTGTGGAGCGGCTTGCTGCTGCTCCGTGGGCGCGGGCTGGACTGTTACCATAATT
>CAUWLJ010000031.1:0-34378 GCA_963559585.1 uncultured Eisenbergiella sp.
CATTCCCGCCATCTGCACGCCCCACTTTGCGGTATATTTGCCCCAAATTCGCGGTACGTACCACTACGCCGCACTCATTTGGGGCAAATCTCCCACAAAGTGGGACGCACATCTGGCAGAAAGCAATTTTCAAACACGCTCTAGGGCTGCTATATCATTCTTTTCTGAAATTCTTCCGTGGTAAGACCGGCCCGCCTGGCGGCCTCTACAGCCGTCATTACGCCTTCCCTTACAAGGGAAACAAGCAGATCCAGCTTTCCCTTTTCCATTCCTTCCTGCATGCCCTGCTGGAGCCCTTTCTCCATGGCTTCTTTTTCAATCAGATCTGAAAGATTGCACATCCGCTCCATCCCTTCTCCAGTCTCTGTACTGGTCTCCATCCCGTACTTCGTCTCCATTTCCTTTATTTTCTCTGCCGCAGGCACCCCGGCTGTGAACACCAGGGACAGCAGCTCCAGAAGCCTCCGGCATCCCTCCTGCGGCATATCTTTTCCCGTTTTCCGGTACCGGGGCAGACGGATCATCAGCACGGAGGCCAGGTCATACCTGTCCTTTCCGGTATAGCTTCCATACAGATCCCGGGGCTGGATGCTGTACTCTGTAATGGTATCAGCGTACTTCTCCGGCACGGAAATGCAGATCCAGATGGAATATACCTTTTTGATCCCCCTGTAGTCCTTCCCGGTAAATTCCGTGTCCATCTGGGCCGAAAGCTGGCGGGCATTGTAGAAGATCCCCCGGGACACCAGGTCATAGCCCGGGTCAAACTCCTTCTGGGCTTCCACGTCCAGGATCAGCTTGATCCGCTCCCCTCCCGGCACAATGGCAAAGAAGCGGACGTCAAAGGTGGCTGTCCCCTCACCCGGTATGCTGCTTTCCTGGGGCATCCCGGTGACGGCACGGCCCGACAGGCCCGGATACACCGGCACGGAAGCCACCTCCGGCTCGCCTTCGATGGCTGCGGCCGTTTCCTCCATGGTGCAGTTCTCAAACTCCTTCACCGTGTACTTCATGATCCAGGCCAGGAGCTGCCTGTCACTGAGCAGCTTCTTTGCCTGGGCATCGTAGGCGGCTTTGGCATCTGCAGCTGTGACTGCGGATGCCAGGTGTGTGTTTTCCTTCATGCTTCCTCCTTTCCCCTGCCCCCGGCCCGGGTGCAGGCAGGCCGTACTTCGTTTTTTTATTCTGCAGAATGGCAGGGGAGGAACTGTTATTGATAAAAATATCATACCACAGAAAGGACGGTTATGCCAGTGTGTCTGGAAAAAGCCCAGGACAAACGCATGAATTGTGTTACTGTTCACGGCAGGCCCGTAAACAGTAACTTTCGCGGGCCTATTGAAAGTTTTTGCTGCGCAAAAGAGGCCCGCTCACTCCTGAATCACATTCTTACGCCTCAAACGGCAGGCGTTTGAGGCTGCTGTGAACAGTAACTGAATTGTTTTCCTTCTTTTCTTTTATTGGAAAGCATCGTTTTTCCATCCATGCAGATCAGCTTACGCAGTGCTTCTCCTTCCTTTTGATTCAGTAATTCCTTCTAAAACTATTTTATCTATTCTACTGACCTTTTTTCTTTTATTCCCAAAATCGTGCTGTACGAAAGATAATAAACGCCATTGAACAGGGGTTCAGGTTTCTCCTCATCAACAGGCTGTTTCTCAAACGTTTCAATCCCTGTTTTACAAGAATTCGTTTTTTTGATAGAGCATGATTTTTATTTTAAACGGTGTTAAAAGAGAAATGGTTACAGCCTTCAGACATGAAAACGGTAGTGATAACTGGAAGATACCAATGAAATGTTGTGCGTTGTCTTATTCCACTTAATCATGAAGCTCCATATTGTCAAGCGCGTACTGAAGCGCCAGATTGATCAGCTCATTTCTGGAGCGGTTGGTTATGGCGGACAGGCGGTTGTACTCGTCCTGAAGGCTTTTCTCTATGCGGATCGTCATGGTGACGGTTCGATCCTCTTTTGGTGTGATGATAAGATTTCCCATAATGTAGTCAAATCCTCCATTGAAGTTGAGTACATTATACAACTATTATTTTGAATAGATCTATAACACAATAAGTATTAAATATAAAATACAATTTGTGTTTTAATCAAAGGAAAAACTTTATTTTTGTAATTCCATATGATCAAGCGCATACTGCAATGCCATATTAATCAATTCATTTCGAGAACGATTGGTTTGGCTGGCTAAATGGTTATATTTCTCCTGTAAAGATTTATCTATTCTAATAGTCATGGTAACTGTCTTGGATTCTTTAGGGGTTATAACAAGTTTGTCCATTTTTTGCCTCCATTTTTGATTTCATTATAAATTTGTTACATATATCTTATCAATGACATAAATAGTGTTTATTATTTACTAGACATTTGTGTTACAATATGATATTATTTATGCTGTGAATTGTGAGAATGATATAAGAGGTCTAAGAGAAAAAGTACAATGGTTTCTCGTACAATTATTAATCATATTAAAAAGGAGGGGCAAAATGAAAGAATTTTGCACAGGGACCAATGCAGGGTGGAAGAAATTCCGGGGGAACCCTGTACTGGGAGGAAAGTATGGAGTCTGTTTTGATATTTCCGTGTTAAAGACGGATACAGGCTACCGGATGTATTTCAGTTGGAGAACCAAAGGAAGTATCGGTGTAACCGATAGTGAGGATGGATTTGTCTGGCCAGAACCGGTGGTCTGTCTCAGTCCGCGTCCTACAGAGCAGGGATGGGAGGATGAATTGAACCGGCCTGCGGTAGTGTACAAGGATGGTCTGTACCATATGTGGTATACCGGACAATATCTGCCAGGAGCGGCTGAAGGGAGCTCCCATATTTTTTATGCAGTAAGCAAGGATGGAAAAGAATTTTCCCGTGTAGGAGACAAGCCGGTTTTGACTCCGGAAAAAGAATGGGAGAAAGCTTCCGTAATGTGTCCTGATGTGATGTGGGATGAAGAAGAAGGATTGTTTAAGATGTGGTATTCGGGAGGAGAACAGTATGAACCGAATGCAATCGGCTATGCAGTCAGCACAGATGGAATACACTGGGACAAAAATGGAGAAGAACCTGTGTTTCAGGCGGATCCGGAACATTCCTGGGAAAAACATAAAGCGGCTGGATGTCATGTGGTTAAGACAGAAAATGAATACATTATGTTTTATATTGGCTACCACAATGAGGATTATGCTCAGATTGGCCTGGCAAAATCCAAGAATGGGATAACAGAATGGATTCGTCATCCGTTAAATCCCATCATTGCGCCGGAGCCGGAGAAATGGGATGGAGAGGCCTGTTATAAACCCTATGCCATCTATGATGGAGAAAAGTGGCTCCTCTGGTACAATGGCCGACGCGGTCATATAGAGCAGATCGGCGTTGCGGTGCATAGCGGGTTTGATTTGGGATTTCAGGAGGGCAGATAAGAAAAAATGTACAGAAGCGGTTGGAGACAATATATTCGTAAGTTTAATGATAATGATGAGGAACTGACAATCCAATCTGTGCCGAATGAAAAAGCAGAAGAATGGATTCAGGCGGAGGTGCCTTATTTTGAATGCTCAGATCCGGTGATTGAAGAAACCTATTATTTTCGCTGGTGGGTATTTCGGAAACATATTAAGGAAACGGAAGCAGGGCGCATTATAACGGAGTTTCTGCCTCCTGTTCCATGGGCGGGGCCTTACAACTCCATTAACTGCGCCTGCGGACATCATATAGCAGAAGCCAGATGGATGAAAAGGGACAGAAATCTGGCCAGAGAATATCTTTCATTCTGGCTTGATGGAAAAGGTCAGGAAAGATCCTATTCCTCCTGGCTGGCAGATGTGGTTTATCAATATGCTGTTGTTACAGGAGACAAGGAGTTTGCGGTTGAGGCTCTGCCTGCACTGGTCAGGTATTATGAAGCTGTGGAGACATCTAATATGACTGCCTATGGGCTGTTCTGGTCGTACGATGACAGAGACGCCATGGAACTTTCTATCAGCGGCAGCGGCCTGCGCCCAACGCTGAACAGCTATATGTACGGAAATGCAGAAGCGATAGCTTCTATTGCAGGCTGGGCTGGAGAAATGGAACTGAAAGAAAGGTACAGCCAGAAGGCAGAGGATTTAAAGGAGAAAATACTGAAATTTTTATGGGATGAAAAGGCACACTTTTTCAGGGTTATTCCTATGGAAAAAAAGGACAGCAGTACGGTAGAGTTAGAGTTTGACCGAATACCGTCAGAGAGAAAGGCTTTGGAGGAGATTGGTTATATACCGTGGTACTTTTCCATACCGGAGGAATCCCATGACAAGGCCTGGAATTATTTGAAAAGGGAGGACTGTTTTAAGGCGCCTTGGGGAATTACCACAGCGGAGAGGAGGCATCCGCTGTTCATGAATACCAGATCTGTGCACGAATGCCAGTGGAATGGGCCGGTCTGGCCTTTTGCAACCACACAAACGTTAAACAGCCTGATCAGGCTTCTTCAGGAAAGGGAATCCGACGCTGTTAACAGGATGGATTTTCTGGAGCAGATAAAGATATACGCCGGAAGCCATTACAGAACAGACGAGAATGGGAAAAGGCTGAACTGGCTGGATGAAAACCAACACCCGGATACTGGAATCTGGATTGCCAGAGAGATTCTGAAGGGATGGGGCTGGCCGGAAGAGAAAGGGGGATATGAGAGAGGAAAGGATTATAACCATTCTGCATTCTGTGATCTGGTGATCAGAGGGATCTGCGGTATCTGTCCGAAGGAGGATTCATTGATTCTGGATCCGCTGCTCCCGGAAAATGTATGGAAATATTTTCTGCTGGAGGATCTGCCCTGTAAGGGACATAGCATTACCGTTGGATACGATTGGGATGGATCGCGGTATGGAAAAGGAAAGGGGCTTTGGATTGAGATAGATGGACGTATAGCGGCTATGAATCCATTTCTTTCCAGGATAGAAGTAAAGCTGTAAAAGATCAGGTTAGAAAAGAAAATAAGATTGGGAGAAAACTTATGAAAAAAAGAATCGGACAAACAGGAAGAAAAATGGCGGCTGTCCTGATGGCTGCTTCATTGCTGGCAGGATGCGGCGGTTCAGGAGAAACAGCGTCTGAAGGAACAGACGGAAATGCGGCAATGGAAAGTACGCCGGCTGTAGCGGAAGCGGAGACGGGAAAGGAGACTGCAGCGGCAGAGGGAGGAGAAGCCTACGCAGTACCATTTGGCAATGGGGAATCGGACGAGCTGACGGTAGCCTGCCTGGAGGGATGGTACCAGTATCCATCAATGATAATCTGGAGATCTGGCAGGAGATTGAGAACAGGACGGGGGTAAAGATCAACTGGGAGGCGGCAGCGGAATATGATGCAATCATGCAGCCCAGGGTAGCCGCAGGAAGTGATCTGCCGGACATTTTCATTGTTCCTCCGTCATGGAGCAACAGCGGCGTATACAAGCTGGCACAGGATGGAATGATTCAGCCATTGGATGATCTGATCCGTCAATATGCACCGGACATTCAAAGAGTATTGGATGAGGATCCGGAACTGAAAAATCTGCTTACAGCTCCGGATGGCCATATCTATACAATAGCGGATACACCCAAATATGTGAATGATATGGTAGTGGCGAATGCTCTGTTTCTGAGACAGGATTGGATGGACAAGCTGAATCTTGAACAGCCGTCCACACTGGAAGAGTGGCATGATGTGCTTGTCGCTTTTAAAAATGGGGATCCCAATGGAAACGGAATCAATGATGAGATTCCATTCAGCGGGATTGATCTGGATACTTCGCTGCTCAATCCTTTCCTGTCCGCTTTTGACCTTCCGGCAGGAGTAGGTCCGTGGTGGTATGACGAGGAGGGAAAGGTATACTGTGTATACACTTCAGATGAGTACAAGGCCTTTGTGACAGAAATGAACAAATGGTATCAGGAAGGTCTGATTGATATGGAGCTGACCAGAGACGAGGCCAATTTCCAGGCCCTGTGTGCTACCAATGTGGTAGGAGCGTTTTCACACCTGGCAGAGAGAGAAATGCAGTATGACAATCTTCTTTCCACATCTGGATATACGGAAGCCAGGCATGCTCTGATCCATCATCCTGAGGGGACAGGTGAGACGCAGGTTTTGAAAAGAGAGCCTACCTGGAATCATTATGCCATTCCCACATCCTGTGAAAATGCCGAGCTTGCTATCAAATGGATCAATTATGTATGGGGAAGTGAAGAAGGCGTTACCTTGACCGAATGGGGAATTGAAGGAAAGAGTTATGAAGTGGTGGACGGCAAGAAGCAGTTTACTGATTTCGTACTGAATAATCCGGACGGTCTGGATCCTTATAATGCACTTAGAAGCCTTGGGGCCAGCAACACGATTCTGGTACGTACACCTGCTGAGGCATACGAAGCATTAAACAGTGGTGGTAATGCGATTTCCTATGCCAAAGAGACAAATCTGGTGGAGCCGTTTCCTGCTATGATGTCAACAGATGAGGAACAGGATATTTTAGACATGTATAGTACCGACTTTGATACCTTCTGTTCTGAAAGTATTTTGAAATTTATTACGGGCGCCTCCAGTATGGAGGAATGGCAGAGCTTTGTTGATACGCTTGGTGCAATGGGGCTGGAGGAACTGAAGCAGGTAAAACAGGCGCAGTTTGACCGTTCAAGAGGAATCTGAGTATGAAAAAACAGGTATTTTGGAAAAGTATAAAAAGAGATCGACAGCTTGTCCTGATGCTGGTGCCGGTAGTGATCTTTTTTCTGGTTTTTTCCTATTACCCTCTGTATGGAATCATTATTGCGTTTAAGGATTATTCGATCAGTAAGGGAATATTGGGAAGTCCGTGGGCAGGATTGAGATACTTTGAACAGTTTTTCGGAAGCCCGTATTTTTCAAGACTTCTCCGCAATACCATTTTGATCAGTGTATACAGTCTTTTATGGGGCTTTCCCATACCGATTCTTTTTGCCCTTGCGCTTAATGAATTTAAGGACGGTAAGTTTAAACGGGTGATCCAGACAGTTTCCTATTTACCGCACTTTATTTCACTGGTTGTGATCTGCGGTATCCTGATTGATATTTTTTCTCCTCAGGGAGGCGTGATCAACGCTATGCTGTATCATCTGACCGGAAAGAAGATCAATTTTTTCGGAGAACCGGAATGGTTTCGGACAATGTATGTGGGAAGCGGTGTCTGGCAGGAATTTGGCTGGAACAGTATTATCTATCTGGCGGCGATTTCGGGTATTAATCCGGATTTGTATGAGGCCGCCAGGATAGATGGGGCCGGAAGGCTGCGTCAGATCTGGCATGTGACCCTGCCGGGGATCAAGCCGACTATTCTGACTCTGCTGATTCTGAATCTGGGGAATATTATGAGTGTGGGCTATGAGAAGATCATCCTGCTGTACAGCCCTGCCACTTATGAAACGGCAGACTTTATTTCCACATATGTTTATCGGACAGGTCTTTTAAGCCAGCAGTACAGTTATGCAGGTGCAGTAGGGCTGTTCAATTCGGTGATTAACATTGCGATTCTGCTCCTGTGTAACTTTGTAGGAAAGAAATTTTTCGGCGTGGGAATCTGGTAAGGGGGATGGGTATGAAACAGAAAAAATTCGGAATGCTTGCAGCCAGGGGAATACTGGCTGCGGCCCTCATCCTTGCAGGAATCCTGTGCCTGTATCCGTTCCTGTATGTACTGTCCATGTCCGTCAGTTCAGCTGAACATGTGATCAGAAAGGATATTACGTTTCTGCCAAAGGGCTTTTCACTGGAGGGATATAAACTGGTATTCGCTAATCCCAGCATATGGAGATCCTATCGGAATACGATTCTGTATACTTTGTTTGGAACGGCTTTGAACATGATAATGACCGTCCTTGCAGCTTATCCACTTTCCAGAGAGAGGTTTGTGCTTCGACGGCCCGTTTCAATTATGATTACGGTCACAATGTATATCAGTGGAGGAATGATCCCTTTTTTCATAGTAATAACGAATCTGGGGCTTTATAATCATCCGTTAGGGCTGATTCTTCCATTTGCAGTAAGTGCCTGGAATATTATTATCGCCCGGAGTTTTTATGAAGGGATACCGGAAGCGCTGGCAGAGGCTGCGCAGATGGATGGGGCAAGCCACTTTACGATACTGAGAAAGATCATGCTTCCCTTGTCCAAGCCGATTCTGTCCGTATTGCTGCTTTATTATGCGGTGGGGCATTGGAACAATTATTTCTGGCCGATGGTGTTGGTTCCTACGCCGGAATATCAGCCGCTGCAGGTGTTCTTGCGTAACCTTTTGATTCTGAAGCAGGATGTGGGAGGGGCCAGTGCCCAGATTGGGATAAGCAGAACTGCACAGATGGAGCAGTTAAAATATGCGACGATTATCGTATCGGTTCTTCCCATCCTTTTCATCTACCCTTTTATACAAAAGTATTTTGTGAAGGGAGTATCTGTTGGGGCGGTGAAAGAGTAAAAACAGAAGCTGCGGCATAGAGATGGAGACGGTCTTTTTAGGGCCGTCTCTATTTTTATACAATAGGAAAGTTCTTTTCCTATTGTATAAAAAAGGACGCTCCGTTGTGGATGCGCACTCGAGGCCTGTTTTTTTGCTGAAAAAGCAAAATATCTATATAAAAAAGCAAAAACAACAAAACATACACAAAAACTGCCTGATATAATAAGCTTTGTACTCATATTTCTGTATAAAATTCACAGAAACAAAAAATTGAGGGAGGAAAACAGGATGAAGAAAGTAACAGCATGTTTACTGACGGCGGTTATGGTTTTCTCCATGCTGGCCGGGTGCGGCGGCAGGGAGAGCAGTACGGGCGCTTCCGCGCCTGCCGGAGAGACGGCATCTGCCGGGGAAGGCGGGGCGGCAGGAGGAGAAGGGAGCGCTTCGGCACAGGATGCGCTGGCAGAGCTTCCTGAGAACTGGCTGGATGGAGATGTGAAGGCAGCGCCCGAGATGTATCCCAACGTGGATATGAGCGAGCCTTACACGGTTTATCTGTATCAGGTAGGCGATACCCCTCAGGACTGGGACAAGGTGGAGAGCGCCATCAACGAATATCTCACGCCTTTTAACACATCCATTGAGACCGTATTTATCAGCTGGGCGGACGTGGCTTCCATGTATTCCCTGGTACTTGCGGGAGGAGAGCAGATCGATGCGATCTTTACCGCTCCCTGGGAGTATATGTATACGGAGGCGGCAAAAGGTTCTTTCTATACCTTTGACAGGGAATGGGTGACGCAGAATAT
Organism: uncultured Eisenbergiella sp.; assembly: GCA_963559585.1. Taxonomy (GTDB): domain Bacteria; phylum Bacillota; class Clostridia; order Lachnospirales; family Lachnospiraceae; genus Eisenbergiella. The sequence continues at coordinate 9,269 of CAUWLJ010000031.1, forward strand.
GCCCCTGACCGACAGATACCAGGTGGAGAGAAGCTTTGGTCAGACCATGGTGAACGGACAGATGGTTGCCATGCCCTCCAACAGAGAAGCGGCTCAGAACAAGATCGTAGCGATCCGTCAGGATCTGGCTGACAAATACGGTATCGAGAAGCTGGAAAACTGGGACGATTATATGAATTTCTGTCTCACGATTGCCGGGAAGGAGACTCCGGAATCCGGTATTCTGGCTATGGCTGCATCCGGCAACAATGCGGAGCTCTGGGATATTTATCGGCAGCAGTATGATACCTTCCAGCTCTATAATGATAACAATATGATGTATCTGTATTCCTATGACGGAGAAGCGCCGGCTGCCGAGGATATTCAGCTGGCATGGAACACCGATTATTTCCTGGAATTTGCAAAGGATATGAAGACTCTGGCAGATGCGGGCGCATGGTCAAGAGGCGCGCTGTCCAACACCACTTCTGATGACGACGCTTTCGGCGCACTGCAGGGAGCATCCGTTGCGTGGAACGGAAGTGTATTTACTTACATGAAGATGGCAGAGGAGAGCGAAGGCGTTGTCTGCGCGGCATACGATCTGACCAAGGATAACCTGGTGGCCTGCGAGGAGTGCAACAACGGCGATATTGCCATTGCGGCCGCATCCCGGGATCCCTTACGTACCGCGATGGTAATCGATATTTTAAAAATGGATACCTATGCAAACCGGCTGGTGAACATGGGAATTGAGGGAGAACATTATACACTTGGAGAAAAGACGGAAAAGGGCTGGCTGTATACAAAGACGGAAAATTCCGCCAATTACCCTCCGGATGGCTGCTCTCTTTCCTGGGGGGTTCGTAACGGAGCCTATGAGGAGGACGGAGCGATTCCCCGTGAAAAGGAAATGACAGATTCCTGGGAGCCCAGACTGGTTTCCTGTCCTACTGTAACCTTCGTGTTCAATGATGAGGCTGTAGCTGACTATGCGGCGGCCTGTAAGACCGTGCTTGGCGATTATGTTCCCTCCTTACAGCTTGGCCTGGTGGAGGATGTGGAGGCTTCTCTTGCTGAGATGAATGAAAAGCTTGAAGCTGCGGGAATCAAGCAGGTGGAAGAAGAAATGATGAGACAGTATTCGGAATGGCTTGCAGCTCAGTAAGGAGTAAAAATGAGGGCGCTTGAAGGCTTCTCATTGAAAAAGGAATGGCGGGCTGAAGCTGCCGTTCCTTTTTTATACAATAGGAAAGGAACTTTCCTAATTGTATAAAAAAGGACGCTCCGCTGTGGATGCACACTTGCGCGGGAGGCAGATATTGCCTGACGGCAATCGCGTTCGGCGCGGGTGTGCGTCAAGACACACACTTTTTTACAAAAATCGGAAGGAACTGGAGCCATAAACGCTCCGGCATGGAGGGAAAAATGAGTCGAAGTAAAACTCCCAAACCGGGAAAAGTACCGTTTTTTAAAACAGTCAGAAAACACTGGATGCTGCTGCTCATGCTGCTTCCGGCCGTGATCTATGTGCTGGTGTTTTCCTATGCGCCCATGACGGGTCTTGTCCTTGCGTTCAAAAAGTACAACTACAACGGCGGTATTTATTTTTCGCCCTGGAATGGACTGGACAATTTTAATGCGTTGATGATTTCAGGAAAGCTGGGTATGGTCACCAGGAATACGATTCTTTACAATCTGATCTTTATCGCCATGGGTGTGGTGCTGGAAATGGGAAGCGCCATCCTGCTGAATGAGATCCATAAAAAATATTTTAAAAAGATTTCCCAGTCCTTTATGTTCCTGCCCTATTTCATCAGCTGGGTAGTGGTAGGCGCTATTGTCTATAACGTGTTCAACTATGAGCGTGGTGTGGCCAACAGTATTATTACATCCATGGGAGGGGAGCGTTTTGATCTGTACAATACGCCTGCTGCCTGGCCGTTCCTGCTGGTTTTTCTGAAAATGTGGAAAGGCACGGGATATGGTTCCGTGGTATACCTGGCCGCCATCACCAGTATGGATCAGGAAATGTTTGAGGCAGCTTCCCTGGACGGGGCCAACGCCTGGCAGAAGATCCGGTATCTCACCATTCCGTCTCTGGTGCCCACGATGATGACGCTGGTGCTTTTGGGAATCGGAAACATTTTCCGGGGGGATTTCGGCCTGTTCTATCAGACGGTGAAATCCAGCGCACTTCTGGAGCCTGTGACGGATGTAATCGACACATATGTATTCAGGCTGCTGATCTCCAACGGCAATATCGGCGTATCGGCGGCGGCCGGCTTCTACCAGTCGATCCTGTGCTTCATCACGATCATGATTGCAAACGGACTGGTAAAAAAGGCCAATCCTGATTACGCCTTATATTAGAAGCGGATAGAGTGATGACAAAGGGCTGTTTGTGAGGAGCGTCATAAACAGTACTGAGACTTTTGCCGTTTACGCTCCAGAACGGAGATTATTATGAAAGAAGCTTCATCAACGGCCAGCCGGCAGAAACGTGGCTGGGATACCATTTCCATCAGCATCATTTCTTATGTATTAATCGGCCTGTTTGCGTTTGCCTGTGTACTGCCTTTTTACCTGATTATTGTGGCCTCCTTTACACCGGAGGCGTCCCTGATCAAGAATGGCTATCCGCTGCTTCCCACAGGGGAATTTTCTTTGGAAAGCTATGGCCTGTGTCTGAAAAACCCGGAGCAGATCGTCAGGGCCTACGGCGTAACGATCGGTGTGACTGCGGTGGGAACCTTTTTTGCAGTTATCATCGCCACCATGACGGGTTATGTGCTTTCCCGGCAGGATTTTCCATGGAGAAATAAGTTTGCATTTTTCTTCTTTTTCACCACATTGTTCAACGGAGGACTGGTTTCCTCTTATATGATCAATATGCGGTATCTGGGATTTAAAAACAATATCCTTGCGCTGGTGCTGCCCATGCTGTTTTCCGTGTGGAACATGATTATTGCCAAATCCTTCATGGCCGGTATTCCGGCGTCCATTTCCGAATCCGCCATGATCGACGGGGCGAATGATTTTGTGATTTATACCAGGCTGATCCTGCCGCTTTCCAAGCCGCTGATCGCAACGCTGGGCCTGTTCTCCGCTCTGGCTTATTGGAATGAATGGTACAACTGTATGCTGTATATCACAGATGATACCATGTTCACCCTGCAGTATTATCTTCAGAGGATGCTGGGAAGCGCAGAGGCCATGAAGCTGGTGGCGGAAAAGTCCGGCCTGCCCCTTACCACGATTCCTCTGGAAAGCATGAAAATGGCCATGACGGTGATTGCCACGGGCCCTATCATTCTGCTGTATCCGTTTGTGCAGAGGTATTTTGTGAAGGGAATGACGATCGGTGCGGTAAAGGGGTGAATACGGCCTGAAAGGAACAAGGGGCTCATTAAAAAAGTCGGTCATTTTTCGGGGAATCCTTGAAAAAGTCGCTCATCTTTTTGTACAATGGTCATATTAATCCATTTCAGAGCGTAGGTGACGGGAGCATCAGGGTTATTGATAACGCTCCGGCACAAATAGTCCTGTGAAAAATAAGCCGTCAGACCTGTTTTTCACACTACGATATGGAAGGATGCAGGAATCTATTGGACGTTTCCTTGACAAGACATGTGGACGAATAGAATAGATTGAGAAAAAGGAAAAGAAAGAAGCGGCAGGTAAGAAAATGAAGAAGAAATGGGGCATATGTGCAGCAGCAGGAGTTATGACAGGGCTGCTGCAGATATTGGGGATCTTTTTGGCTGGAAGAGACGCAGGGCAGGCAGTGGGGAATATGGATTTCCTTTTGAAAGCAATGCTGGCCGGGGGGCTTTGGGCAGTAGGGAGCGGGGGATTTTATGCGCTTGCCGCCTGGATTGGAAGAAAAATGTTTGGCAAGAGTGCTGTTCAGAATCCAGATGCTTCTTCAATAGCTTTTATGGGAGCAGGGATATGGAAGAATCCATTCTTTTATCAGCTGCTGATCCTGCTGTGCTGGCTGCCCTGCTATCTGGCTTACTTTCCTGCCATTTATTCTTATGATGGCGAGCCGCAGCTGATTCAGTATACCACAGGGGTTTTTGATAACCACCATCCGCTTTTGCATACTCTGATTTTGGGATGGTGCTATGATTTGGGGCAATTCCTGCAGATAAAAGGAATTGCTTTGGATGGCATGGCAATATACGCATTTGGACAGATGCTTCTTCTATCGGGAGCGTTTGCATATGGAATTCGTTTTTTCTTACACAGGGGTTGTCCTCGATGGAGTATTCTGCTGGTGACGGCCTGGCTGGGATTGTTTCCAGTGCATCCGATTATGGCGGTCACCACAACAAAGGATACTTTTTTCACTGTTTTTCTTGTAACAGCCCTGGTAATGCTTTTGGAAATTCTTCAGGAAGGAAAGCTTTTGGGAAAAGTCCACAGCATAGGCTTCTTTCTGGTTCTTCTGAATATGATGCTGTTTCGGCGTAATGGATTCTACATGGCGGCAGGGATGGTGCTGGGGGAGGCTTTGGCACTATGTGCATCGCTTTGGCGCAGACGAAGGAGTACAGAAAAATATATCTGCCAGGCAGCTTTAAATGCTGTTCGTAGTCTGTATGGGCCTCTTTTGGCTCTGACAGCAGGTGCGGTCATTGCCTTTGGTGGTTGTGAGACGGGACTGCTTCATTTGACCGGAGCTGATCCGGGAGAAGCCGCAGAGGCGCTGAGTGTACCACTGCAGCAGATTGCACGAACATTTAAAAGCAATGAGGCGGATATGACGGAAGAAGAACTGGAAGCAATCTATGAATATGTGCCCAGGGATGGTTTAAGTAATTATCGGCCCTTCATTTCAGACGGAGTGAAAATGTATTTTGACAACGAAAAGTTTGGAGAAGAGCCGACAGGTTTTATTCAGATTTGGGCAAAGCTTTTTAAACGTTTTCCAGGAAGCTATGTCACCGCTTTTTTGTACAATACAATGGGAAGCTGGTATTTGGATGATGTATCTCATACTCAGGTATATGCGGACTGGTGGAGAAACCGGACAGGCTATATGATTACTGACGCCATTCCAGTGTTTGCTCTGGGACATATGAAAAAAGAAAACCTGATGCCTGAAGTCCGGTCGTGTTATGAGGCTGTGGCTACAGATTGTATTCATCAAAAATGCCTGATTACAAGAGTTCTGTTTTCTCCTGCATTTTATTGTCTGAGTACGGTATATCTGGGTTTGGCTCTGTTGGTATCAGGAAGGAAAAGATATCTGATTCCCTATACGGCGCTGTTGGTGTATCTTGTGACGGTTATTGCAGGGCCGTGTATTCTGGTGCGTTATATTTATCCTTTTATGGCAGCCGCGCCATGGATGGCAGCCATGTTGTTTTTACCGCTTTCCCCAAAATCTGCGGGACGGCGGAAGAACTGAAGGAGATATTCTGCCGGCAGGTACATCTGGACTGACAAAACATGATCGGAGAACCGGGAAACCGCTTGAAACTCCTGTCCCGATATAGTATCATAAGTCCGTTCTTGAAAATCAGTCAAATGAGAATGCCGTTTCAGGCAGCAAGGGGGAATATTAATGAGTGAAAGGCTGATAGGGATTCTGGCAGATTCCTTTTGGAAGATACTTCTGCCTGGTCTTACTGCAACCATACCGCTTACCATCTTGTCATTCACCTTCGCCATGGTCATTGCCGTTGTTCTGGCGCTGGTGCAGTTTGCACAGGTGAAGGGGCTCCGCACGCTGGCCAGGTTTTATATCTGGGTGGTTCGGGGCACACCCCTGCTGGTGCAGCTGTTCGTGATTTTCTATGGGCTTCCCAATCTGGGGATCGTCCTTCCGCCCTTTCCGTCGGCGGTTATCGTTTTTTCCATCAATGAGGGAGCGTACTGTGCTGAGATCGTCCGGGCAGCCCTGGAGGCGGTGCCGAAGGGACAGATGGAGGCAGGGTACTGTTCGGGAATGTCCTATCTGCAGATCATGAGGCGCATCGTGCTTCCCCAGGCCATGCGGATCGCATTCCCATCCCTGTCCAACTCTCTGATCGCCATGGTGAAGGACACCTCCCTGGCGGCCAACATCACGGTGACGGAAATGTTCATGGCCACCCAGAGGATCGTGGCCAGAACCTATGAGCCCCTGGCCCTGTACCTGGAGGTGGGCTTCATCTATCTGATGTTTTCCACGGTGCTGACGAAGCTGCAGAGCGTGGGTGAGAAACGGCTGGCCCATTATGGACGCAGGAGGAAAACGGTTCAAAACGGAAGGTGGAGAGATTAGTGTTAAAAATAAGCCTGATGGCTTATTTTTAACAGGGCTGTTTGTGTCGGAGCGTCACAAACAGCCCTGATGCGCTCGTCGCTTACGCTCCGGAATGGGGATTGAAATGGAAGATAGGATGCTGACGGTCCGTGGGATCAGGAAAAGCTTTGACGGAGTACAGATTTTGAAGGGTGTGGATCTTGAGGTGGAAAAGGGTGACGTGGTGGCGATCCTGGGCCCCAGCGGAGCCGGAAAAACCACGCTGCTGCGCTGTATCAATTTTTTGGAAACAGCGGATGGCGGGGAGCTGATCTTTGACGGGGAGAGGTTTTCCTTTGCAGAGGTTACAAAAAAGGAAATCGCTCGGATTCGGAGAAAAACCGCCTTTGTTTTTCAAAATTTCAACCTTTTCCTCAATAAGACGGCTCTGGAAAACGTGACGGAGGGACTGATCGTGGCCAGGAGGATGGCAAAGGAGAAGGCGGAGGAGATCGGAAAAGCCGCCTTGGATAAGGTGGGCCTGTCTGACCGGTATCATTATTATCCCGATCAGCTTTCCGGAGGCCAGCAGCAGAGGGTAGCGATTGCCAGAGCGGTGGCGGCGGAGCCGGAGATTATTTATTTTGACGAGCCCACATCGGCCCTTGACCCGGAGCTGACGGGGGAGGTGCTGGAGGTAATGAGGAAGCTGGCGGCAGAGGGCAGAACCATGCTGGTGGTGACTCATGAGATCGGTTTTGCCAGGAATGTGTCAACGAAGGTGGTGTTTATGGAGGAAGGAAAAGTGGTGGAAACCGGAAATACGGACGACTTTTTTAACCGTCCTAAGGAAGCCAGGACGAAGGAATTTCTGGAAAGGGTGGCGCGGTAGAAGCCTTTCCTTTTTGGGAATCTGTGGAAGGGAGGGGCTATTTGTGCCGGAGCGTCACAAATAGCAAGGATGGCAGAAGAAAAATGGCATTCGCAATTTTTCTTCGCCCCGTCGCTTACGCTCCGGAATGGAGATTATTATGAAAAAAGAGTGGAAAGTAACAGGATTGATGGCGCTGGCTCTGGCCGGAGCGCTGGCGCTGGGCGGCTGCGGCCAGAGCAGTACGCAGACGCAGGGAGAAGCGGCTGCAGAACCGGCAGGAGAACAGGCGGGCGCAGCGGAAAGTGAGGCCGGGGAGACTGACGGAAACGGGGCGGAAGCGGCGCAGGAGGGAACGGAAAAGGTTTCTGCCGAAGCGGAGACGGGATCTGCCGAAGTGGACGGCCAGCTTGCCCAGATCAAGGAAAAGGGAGAGCTGATCGTTGCCATGGAAGGAACCTGGTCACCCTGGACGTACCATGATGAAAACGACGAGCTGGTTGGATACGATGTGGAGGTGGCGAAGGCCATCGGTGAGAAGCTGGGCGTTCAGGTTACTTTTGTGGAAGGAGAATGGGACGGTCTGTTTGCCGGGATGGATGCGGGCCGCTATGATATGGTGGTCAACGGTGTGGATATTACGGAGGAGCGGGCGGAGAAGTACGATTTTTCTGTGCCCTATGCTTATAACCGCACAGCCATTATTGTAAAGGGAAGCAACGAGGAGATTCAGACCTTTGAGGATCTGGAGGGAAAAAATACGGCCAACACGATCTCCAGCACCTACGCGGAGCTGGCGGAGAGCTATGGGGCCAGCGTAACCGCAGTGGACGATCTGAACCAGACCTTTGAACTGCTTATGTCGGGCCGTATAGACGCCACTCTGAATGCGGAGCTGACCTACTATGATTACGTGAAGGCCCATCCGGATGCAGATATCAGGATCGCGGCTTTGACGGAGGAGGCCTCCCAGGTGGCCATCCCCATGCGTAAGGGCGCTGAAACGGAGAGCCTGAGAAAAGCGGTGAACGAGGCTATCGAGGAGCTGAGGGCGGATGGAACGCTGGCGGAGCTTTCCGGGAAATATTTTGGCAGCGATGTGTCCGGAGAGCCTCAGGCGGAATAAAGGAAATCCGAAGCTGCGGCTGGGAATACAGCCGGGTAAAGAAGGTGAGGGTATGAAGATCAGATTGGTTCCTGTTACAAAGGAAATACGCAGACCGGTATTGGGCCTGCGTATCCGTCCTGATCAGCAAGGATACGTGGAGACTGTGGCACAGTGTCTGGCGGAAGCAGACTGTGATCTGCGCTGGCATCCGATTGGTATTTTTGACGGAGAGACCCTGGTGGGCTTTGCCATGTACGGCTTTTTCCTTCGGGAATATCTGCCCAGAGGGCGGGTGTGGCTGGACCGGCTTCTCATAGACGGAAGCTGCCAGGGGAAGGGATACGGCAGGGCGGCGGTCCGGCTCCTTCTGGAGCAGCTTGAACGGGAATATCCCGGAAAGGACGTTTATCTGAGCGTGATCCCGGAAAATCAGAAGGCGGCCCGGCTTTATCAGGAATTTGGCTTTCGCTTTATAGACGAAAAAGATATTCACGGTGAAGATATTATGATGAAAAAAGCTTCCGCCCGGTGATTCCGGCGGAAGCTTTTTTGCAGAATAGGAAAGGAACTTTCCTATTCTACAAAAAAGGACGCTCCGCTGTGGATGCGCACCCGCGCCAGAGGCAGATATTGCCTGGCGGCAATCGCGCCCGGCGCGGGTGTGCGTCAAGACGCACACTTTTTTCAAAAAAAGGAGAATCAGACCTCCTTGGCGTTGGGATAGATCCGGTTCATCCTTTCGTCGTCGAACCGTTCGTCCATGATCTCCTGCCAGCGGTACTGGGCCTGGATACCCTGGCTTCTCTGGCTGCTGCGGGTAAGGGCCATACAGGAAACGGCCATATCGGCGGCCATGAACAGGATCAGAAGCCAGGTTACCCATGTGCCGAACCGTTTGGGAATCCGCTCGATCCATCTGGAGAAAACAGGATACAGGCATTTAAACCAGACCACCCCGGCGATTCCCCAGAAAAAGCAGTAGAGCAGGTTGATCCTTCCTCCCAGATTGAAGGGGATTTTGCTGTAGTCCCAGAATACGGTTCCGAATACCAGCTCCGTAAATACGCTGCACAGATACTCATAAGCGCCGCCCAGGATGGTTCCCATCAGGAAGAGAAAGCGGTCTGACCGGTTCCGGTAGCGGTACAGGAGAGCCGTTGCGCCTGCGATTGCCAGTCCCCACACGATGCTGAACGGCCCCCACACCAGACTGCTGCGGCTCATCCAGACGCCGGAGGTGATACGGCAGAAAATCGTTTCTGTAATATCGCCCAGAAACGCTCCCACAATAAAAAGAAGGACGATTTTATAAAAGCTGCAGCCCTGGGCGAAAACCGTTGACTTTTCCTTTTTGTTTTCAGCCGCTCCGGCTGCGGCCTGGGGATAGGCCTTTCCGATCCTCCGGCTGACCAGGGAGGAAAGCCACTTTTCCAGCCGGATGCTGATGGAGGCAAACCAGGAATCCATGGATTCCCACCGTTCAAGCCTCCTGCTTTTTCCGCTGAGAACAACGAGTGTGGCTGAAATGTCCACCGCCAGGCCGATGACAAGGATCCACAGGAGTATCTTTCCCAGTCCTGCAGGAATCAGATGGTACAGATCCGTCAGGAGGTCGTTTCCCCATTTCAGGGCTATCGTTCCCAATACGCCCCACAGAAGGGAGACGGGCAGGCAGATATAGCCGTCCAGATTCCATTTCACGTTGGAATAATCCCACCATTTCTCGCCGCCCAGCTTTTCCAGAAGATGGCCGGCCACCCACTCCGCCACCGTGGCCAGCAGGGCGGAGCCTGCGAACAGCCAGACGCCGGACAGCTCCTGGCCGAAAACAGCCGTCAGTACGGCGGTAATGCCGTAGATCGTACAGAAGGGGCTGCTCACCAGTCCTCTGTTAACGAAGCGTTTCTGTTTCAGAGCCGCATTTCCCGTCTCCAGAAGCCAGCCCAGAAAAGAATAGAGCAAAAATAACCATAGCAGTTCGTATCCTGTGTACCTCAAAGCTAATATCCTCCGCCTGTTGAATTGGCAGGAATCGCAGGTCTATTGAAAGTTTTGCTGTGCAAAAGAGGCCCGCTCACTCCTGAATCACGTTCTCACGCCTCAAATGCCTGCCGTTTGAGGCTGAGCAATATTATAGTTACTGTTCACGGCAGGCCTGTAAACAGTAACTTTCGCGGGCCTATTGAAAGTTTTTTGCTGCGCAAAAGAGGCCCGCTCACTCCTGAATCACATTCTTACGCCTCAAACGGCAGGCGTTTGAGGCTGCTGTGAACAGTAACATATATTATATCAATATCCGCCCCGGAAGGGAAGCTTTCGTTGCGGGATGGCTGGGGAGGGGGTATAATCATGATAGATACCCGTTCATGGCAGTCCTGGGCGGCAGGAGTCCGAAAACCGGGGAGGTGGAACGGGGGAGCAGAATAACCGGCGGGGGCAGGCCGTGTGCGATGCTTTCCGGCGGAGGTTCGTCAAATACATTTCAGGAGATCATGAAGGAGGTTACGGATGGAGGGCAGACGAAGCTTGAGGATTCTTTTTATTGGAAACAGCCACACATATTTTAACGATATGCCAAGGATGGCGGCGCAGTATTTCCGCCGGAAGGGAATGGACTGTGAGGCGGTGATGATCGCCCATGGAGGATGGTTTCTGGAGCAGCATGTGCAGGAGCCGGATGTGCGGTTCAACATTCTGTACGGGAATTACGACTATGTGGTTCTGCAGGAACACGCCCATCCCTTTGGCCCGGAGGAACGGTTTTTTCAGGCGGTGCGCACGCTGGATGAATGGATCAGGGAGGCCGGGAGCAGGACGGTGATCTACATGACCTGGGCGCGCAGGGATGAGGAAGGGGAACAGGCGCGCATGACGCAGGCGCACCGGCAGATCGCAGAGGAAACGGGCGCTCTTCTGGCTCCTGTGGGAGAGAAATGGTGGGAATACAGAAAACAGAACCCGGAAACGGAAATGTATGATGGGGACGGAGCCCATGCGTCGGCGGCCGGCTCCGCCTTTGCGGCGGACTGTATCTGTGAGGCGATAGAGGCAGACTGGGCACGAAGGGAGTAGGCCGCTATGTATTTTCTGGAAGGCCGGATAAGAAGAACACAGAGGAATTGATGCTTCTGAGCAGGGAAAAAGCCTGTGGCCGCAGGCGGATACGGGGGCGGAGGAATGGCCGGAGCAGAGTCTCCGGTTCCTTTTTCAGGCCCTGTGGGATCAAGACCTGTCTGGTGGTGGAGGAAAAGGCTGCTCCAGATAAAATCAGAAAAAACCGGACAGTACCAATGTGGGCAGACGGATAAAACATCCGCCCGGGTACTGTCCGGTTTTCAGCATACGATTACGCTGTCAGAACCGTTAGAAGTCAATCTCCAGATCATAGTAGCAGGCCTTCAGCAGCTTCTCCATCTCCTCCTGAGTGGGGATGCGGGGGTTGCTGCCCGTGCAGGCGTCACCTATGGCAAGCTCTGCAACGGAAGGAAGCTTCTCCAGGAATTCCTTCTCATCGATGATGGAGGTATCGGCAGGCAGTCCGCCTTCTCCGTAATTCTTGATGCCCAGAGGGATGTTCAGCGCGGTGTTCATGCTCCGCAGCTCTGTGATCAGAGCATCGATCAGCTCCTCTGTGGTATTGCCGGGAAGGGAGATGAATCTGGCGATCTCGGCATAACGCTGGGCGGCCTCAGGGTTCTTCGCATTGAAGCGGATCACCTTGGGCAGATACATGGCATTGGCGGCTCCGTGAATGATGTGTCCTCCGGTGAAGGCCGCGCCGGTCTTGTGCGCCATGGAATGTACGATTCCAAGCAGGGCATTGGAAAATGCCATACCGGCCAGACACTGTGCGTCGTGCATCTGCTGGCGCGCGTCCATATCCCCGTCATAGGATTTCTTCAGATAGCTGTGGATCATCTTGATGGCATGGAGCGCAAGAGGATCGGTATAATTGCAGTGCAGGGTAGACACATAAGCCTCGATGGCATGGGTCATAGCGTCCATTCCGGTGTGGGCCACCAGCTTGGGAGGCATAGTCTCCGCCAGAGCGGGATCCACGATTGCCACATCGGGCGTAATATTAAAGTCGGCCAGAGGATACTTGATTCCCTTCTGATAGTCGGTGATTACGGCGAAAGCGGTCACCTCAGTGGCAGTTCCCGAAGTGGAGGGGATTGCACAGAAATGTGCCTTCTGCCTCAGCTCGGGGAAGGAGAATGGTGTGATCAGATCCTCAAAAGTAACGTCAGGATATTCATAGAAGGCCCACATGGTCTTGGCCGCGTCAATGGGGGAACCTCCTCCCATGGCAACGATCCAGTCGGGTTCAAACTCCTGCATCAGCTTTGCGCCGCGCATTACCGTCTCAACGGAAGGGTCGGCTTCCACGCCCTCAAACAGCTTCACTTCCATACCGGCTTCCTTCAGGTATTCCTCTGCCTGTGCCAGGAAACCGCCTCTTTTCATGGAACCGCCGCCCACTACAATCACAGCCCTTTTGCCCTTCAGATTCTTCAGCTCTGCCAGAGAGCCCTTTCCGTGATACAGGTCACGGGGTAATGTAAAACGTCCCATAGGTATGTTCCTCCTTCTTTTTTTGTATATTTTTGACAGATGAGCGATAAAAAAATGAATCTGTCTGTTCATATTGTAAGCTTTAGGGTGGGGAAAGTCAATTGAAATTATGTGGGTAACATGGTATGATAAAAAAAATATTTTTCAAACTTGCGGAGGAATAAGATGCCAAATCCAATCTTACCTTTATGGGAGTACATACCTGACGGAGAGCCCCGGGTGTTCGGGGACCGTGTTTATTTATACGGTTCCCATGACCGTGTGGGATCGGAAATGTTCTGCGATTACAGGCTGAAGGTCTGGTCGGCGTCCGTGAACGATCTGAACCACTGGACATGCCACGGAGACAGCTTCCGCACCCGCCCGGATCAGACCCACCAGGCCGATACGGACTGGACGGATCACGAGCTGTATGCGCCGGACGTTGTGAAAAAAGGGGATAAATATTATCTGTACGCCTACATCCTGGGCTCCAAGGGCTGCGTGGGAGTGAGCGACCACCCGGAAGGCCCGTTCACCCTGCTTTCCAGATACCAGTACGACGAAACCACGGGAGGCGACGAGGGCATCTTCAACGATCCCGGCGTGCTGGTGGATGACGACGGGAGAGTATACATTTATTATGGGTATGAAAGATCTCATATGGGGGAGATCAATCCGGAAAATATGACGGAGATCCTGCCGGGAACCTACCAGGCGGATCTGATTCCGCCGGGAAAGGGGGAGACGGATTTCTTTGAGGCAAGCTCGATCAGGAAGGTCAACGGCCTGTACTACCTCATTTATTCTCCCAGAAAAGGAAACCGGCTGGATTATGCCGTATCGGAAAGCCCGAGAGGGCCTTTTGTGCGGAAGGGAACCATCGTGGACAACGGGATCGACTATCCTGCCGGAAACAATCACGGCTCCATCTGTGAGATCAACGGCCAGTGGTATATTTTCTATCACAGGATGACGAATGGAACGATCATGTCCAGGAGGGCCTGCGTGGAGCGGATCAATATCCTTCCTGACGGGACGATCCCCCAGGTGGAAATGACCTCCCTTGGATTTGAGGAAGCGCTGAATCCCTATGAGATCGTGCCCGCCGATATTGCCTGTGTATTAAAGGGAGGATGTATGGTGACCGATCAGGATCCCTTTACGCGGATGATTACCAATATCCGTACAGGGGCAGTGATCGGATATAAATATTTTGATTTCGGGGAAGATTATACCACTGGGAATATGACCTTTACCGTACAGGTGAGGGGGGCCGGATGCGCCAGCAGCATTCACATCCTTCTGGACGACGACCGGAACGGAAAAGAGATCGGCTGCTGTGAGATCGACAGGCATGACGGCGTATATCAGGCGCCGGTGGAGAAGGTGACCGGCAGACACGCGGTTTATTTTGTGGTAAAGCATAATTACGAGGGCTGGTTCAAGGACTGCTTCGACCAGAGAAATCTGTTCGATATGCTGTCGTTTGTTTTTGTAAAGTAAAAACTGCAGACCAGGCTCCGGCAGGCCGTCTGCCGGAGCGTGCAGATGGCGGGAATGAATTTTCAAACACGCTCCAGGAAAGGGAGGAATGCAGAATGAAATTTAAGGACATGCCCTATGAACGGGTGGATTTTAACCAGACAAAAGAGGAGTTTGGCCGTCTGATGGAAGCGTTTTCTGCGGCGAAGGACGGGGAGGAGCAGTTTGCCGTTCATCAGCGTTACTACGCGCTGCGGGATCATGTGGATACCATGATGACTCTGGCGCAGATCCGCCATGATGTGGACACTGCGGACGCTTTTTACAAGGCGGAGCAGGACTATTATGACGAGCAGGGGCCGCTGTACACCAACATGATCGTGGCCTATCAGAAGCTTCTCTACGAATCTCCCTACAGGGATGTGCTGGAGAGCAAAATCGGGCCGGTGGCCTTCAAAAATATGGAGCTGGCCCAGAAGGCCATGGACGAGAAGCTGATCCCTCTGGTGCAGGCGGAGAACGCCCTTGCCACCTCCTACGAGGATATTCTGGCGGGAGCTAAGATCGACTGGGACGGGGAGACGCTGAACTTAAGCCTGTTGAAGCCCTACCTGAAAAATCCGGACCGGGAGATCAGGAGAAAGGCCTGGGATAAATTTTCCGCCTTCTTTCAGGAAAACGAGGCCGAGCTGGACCGGATCTACGATGAGCTGGTGCATAACCGCACGGAGCAGGCGCGTATGCTGGGCTATGAGAACTATATGCAGCTTGGATACTACAGGATGAACCGCAACTGCTACACCAGGCAGCAGGTGGAGGCTTTCCGGGAGCAGGTGAAGAAGGATTTCGTCCCCTTCGTGGAGAAGCTGCATGAAAAGAGAAGGCAGCGTCTGGGACTGGAGAAGCTTTCCTACATCGACGAGGGCGTTTATTTCAAGGACGGAAATCCCAACCCTGTGGGAACGCCGGAGGAGATCCTGGCGGCCGGGCAGAGGATGTATGAGGAGCTGTCTGAGGAGACGAAGGAATTCTTTGATTTCATGATGGAGAACGGGCTGTTTGATGTACTGGGCCGCAAGAATAAGAGGGTGGGCGGCTACATGACCTACCTGCCCCTGTACCAGTCCCCCTTCATCTTTGCCAATTTCAACGGAACCAGCGGGGATGTGGACGTGATCACCCACGAGTGCGGCCACGCCTTCCAGGGCTATCTGGCAGGGAAGGATCCCATCCGGGAGCATGCGGACATCACCATGGAGACGGCGGAATGCCACTCCATGTCTATGGAATTCTTTACAGAAAAATGGATGGAATGGTTCTTCGCAGACGGGGCGGAGGCTTATCGGGAAATGCACATGGAGGATGCGTGTATGTTCATTCCCTACGGCTGCATGGTGGATGAGTTCCAGCATATCGTATATGAAAACCCGGAGCTGACTCCCGCACAGCGCAAGGAGGCCTGGGCCAGACTGGAGAAGGAGTACAAGCCTCATCTGGACTATGAAGGAGATCCTTTCTTTGGGAAAGGCGGCTACTGGCAGCAGCAGCACCACATTTACAGCTTCCCGTTCTACTATATCGATTATGTGATCGCCCAGACCGTGGCATTTGAGTACAGGCTGTGGATGGAGGAGGACTACAGGGCCGCATGGGAGAGCTATCTGAAGCTCTGCCGCCTGTCCGCATCCGACTTTTTCACAAACATGATACCGGCGGTGGGGCTGAAGCTTCCCTTCGATCCGGGCTGTCTGAAGGAAATGGCGGATAAGCTGGATGCAAGGATGCAGGCCGGAAAGTAAATGAGAGTATGAATTATATTGTGTTTGACCTGGAATGGAATCAGGGCAACGAGCGGATAGAGAAGCAGCGGAAGGAAATCCCCTTCGAGATCATCGAGATCGGGGCCGTCCGGCTGAACGGACAGATGGAAATAACCGGGGAATTTTCCCGGATCATCAGACCCCAGGTGTACCGGCAGATGCACCCGATGACGAAGGAGCTTCTTCATATCGATATGGAGGAGCTTCAGGAAGGGGAAAGCTTTCCTGATGTGATGGAAGGCTTCCTTGCCTGGTGCGGCCAGGAAGGGGAATACAGGTTTGCCACCTGGGGGCCGCAGGATCTGACGGAGCTTCAGAGGAATATGAGTTATTTTGGAATGAAGCCTCTGAGCAGCGGCCCCATCCGTTTCTATGACGTGCAGAAGCTGTACGCCATTGCCTTTGAGGAACCCAAGATGCGCAGAAATCTGGAACACGCGGTGGACAGCCTGCAGATTTCCAAGGACGTGCCCTTTCACAGGGCGTTTGGGGACGCCTACTACACGGCCAGGGTGTTTGAGCGGATCAAGGATCCCCAGGTGCTGCAGCGGATCTCCTTCGACAGCTTTCAGGTTCCGCAGAATCGGAAGGATGAAATCCATATCGTATTTGATGATTATGCCAAATACATTTCACGCAGGTTTGAGGATAAAGCCCAGCTCCTGGCTGACAAGGAGGTATCCGGCACGAAATGCTATCTCTGCCACCGGAATCTGAAAAGAAAGATCAAGTGGTTTACCCCAAACGGAAAGCACTATTACAGCCTCTCCCTGTGCCCGAAGCACGGTTACATGAAAGGAAAGATCCGCGTCAGGAGGTGCGGGGGAGAAGGGGTGTATGCGGTAAAAACAACGAAATTCATCAGTGAGGAGGAGGCTGCGGCTCTTTTTACAAGAAAAGAGAGGGCAGAGGCCGTGAAGAAAATGAAGGGCAGAACGCCCGGAGAATGAAGGGAAACCGTTACTGTTTACCGGCTTGCCAGTAAACCAGCAGCATGATATTGGCCGGCAAACAGTAACGACAGCAGCTACAGATCATGGTCCTTTCTGATATACCGCTCCAGATCGATCCTGGAGCTTTCCCGGCGCTTCCTCCAGCGGAAGCGCTTTTTTCGTTCGCTGGAAAAGCTGTAATTGCGGAGCAGCGTGACCAGCCAGATCAGAAAAGCCAGGATCAGGGCCAGCCCGGCCAGGCCGCCCAGCACATGGATCACGTTCACGTAGATACTGGGAGAGGAGGAAGCGGGAATCTCGCTATTGCTGTCTCCATCATGACCGGTCTGGCCGCTGACCTGACTGCCGGAGGGAGGGGCCAGCTGCACGTAGGCGCTTCCCACAGGGATTCCATTGTAGGTGTAGGAAATGCGGGCAAGGGTATTTTCCCCTTCCAGCTCCTCATAGGAAAGGGAGGAATCCGCGTCACCGTATCCCGCAGTGTTGGGCAGGACGATCACTCCGGCGGGGTCGATGGACAGAATGGGGGAGGAGCTTCCGAAGGCGTCGCTGTCCGAATCAAAGAAGCTGTTGCTGTCCACTGTATACTGCGTATCCTCCTCAGCCACATTTACCATATGAAAATTGCTGAAGCCATAGTTGAACAGATCTATAGTGTCCTTATACTGGCTGGGCGCTTCCTCCTTCATGACGACGCAGATCAGCTTCATTCCATCCTTCTGGGCGCAGGAAACCAGGGTCTGGCGGGCCTGGGAGGTGTAGCCTGTCTTGCTTCCCACCAGATATTCATAGGCATAATCACGCCCGGCGAAAAGCTGGTTTTTGCTCTTGACATACAGCTCCCGGCTGACCGTGGGAGACGGCGGGATGGTATAACTGGGTGTGCTGGATATTTTGCACAGAAGGTCGTTGGAGAAAAAAGCCTGTGCGATCAGAGCCATATCGTGAGCGGAGGTATAATGCTCCTCGTCATGAATCCCGTTGGTGGTGACAAAATGGGAATCCACGCAGCCAAGCTCCCTGGCCCGCTGATTCATCAACTTCGCAAACTCCTCAGTGCTTCCGCTGATATGCTCCCCCAGCGCGTTGGCCACCTCGTTGGCAGATCCGGTGAGAAGGCCGTACAAAGCCTGCTCTACCGTAATCTGTTCTCCCGGCTTGATGTTGAGGTTGGCGTCTGTCCGCCAGTCGATGCTGTCCACTGCCTTCTGGGAAAAGCTGACCTTCTCATCCAGAGAACACTGCTCCATGGCGATCAGCCCGGTGAGGATCTTGGTGATGCTGGCCGGATACAGCCTTTCGTGAATATTCTTTTCATACAGGATCGTCCCTGTTTCGGCCTCCATGAGGATGGCGGACTGAGCGCTTACCGTGGGGCCGGCGGGCCAGTTTTCCCGTTCATTGGACTCAATAGGTATCTCCCTGCGCATCTTGGCTTCCTCATTCAGATCCACGGGCGCGGCCTGGGCCTGCAATCCAGAGGCCATGCAGAGGAACAGGGAGACGCACAGCAGAAGGGCAGCCGGCGCCTTGCGGAAGGGAAAAGGACGGGTTTTTTTATTGGGATGCTTCATGTCAATCTCCATTGCTTAATTGCGTTTTGTGGAGCAGCTTGCTGCTGCTCCGTGGGCGCGGGCTGAACTGTTACTTATATCTTCATCATTCACAATAGCCATAGAAGCACTTCATTATTTTATCTTTTTCGGGAATTATATAAATATATTTACATAGCTCCTTCAAATTTATGCGGGTATATTATAGCAATAGTCAATTCAAAGAGCAAGAGGGCAGCAATACAGACTAAACATATGAACTGAAAAGGGATATTTTTTCAGGGGGGTCCTATCGCCCTGCACAAAAGCGGAAAGCCCCGAAGGAGCGTTTTGCGCGGCCAAAGATGGATATACACGTCTGCCCTCACCTGAAGGGCTGGAAGAACCTGGGACCTTCTGACGAAATGTGTTCAAAGCTGTGCGGTCTGGCCATGGAGGGGGATTTTGCTATGGCGGAAGAAATGGGATATGAGCTGGAAAACCCTATGCGCCTGGCAGACGGAGACTGCGCATGCCGCGTGATTTACCGCAGGAAACAGCAATAACCGCCTATTTGACTTTCTCCCTTTTTCGTGTAAAATAAAAATACTTCAAGAGAAAGGGACATCCAACCAATGAGACTGAAAAATATTCCCGGTTCCAGAGAAACCATTGCGGACAGCCGTTTTGTCATACACGAACCCAGCCGGCAGAAAGGCAGATGGAAGGAACTTTTTGCAGCCCCAGCCCCTCTGCACATAGAGATCGGCATGGGAAAGGGCCGTTTCCTCATGGATATGGCCCGGCTGCATTCTGATATTAATTACATCGGCATAGAGAAATACTCCAGTGTTCTTCTCCGCGCCATCCAGAAAATGGAGGAAGAAGAACTCCCTAATCTGCGTTTTATCCGCATGGACGCAGAGGAGCTCACAGACGTGTTTGCGGAGGGAGAGGTGGACCGCATCTACCTCAACTTTTCCGATCCCTGGCCCAAGGACAGACACGCCAAACGCCGGCTTCCCTCCCGCCAGTTCCTGGCCCGCTACGACCAGATCCTGAAAAAAGACGGCCGCCTGGAATTTAAGACAGATAACCGCCCCCTGTTCGATTTTGCCCTGGAAGAACTGGAGCCCGCAGGCTGGAAAGCAGAGGAAGTCACCTTTGACCTCCACAGCGACGCCCGCCTGATGCAGGGAAACGTGATGACAGAATACGAAGAACGCTTTTCCAGCGCAGGGAACCCGATCTGCAAATACATCATATACCGTTGATGATTTACTGCTATGATGATACATAGGTGTCCGCCGGACACGGAATTTCAGGTTGACAATTCCGCCCCTCTCTGCTAGACTGATGTGCAGAACAGAAAGAAAGCGACACCACCCAGACAAGAAAGGAGAAGCAGGACATGAACAACACCATGAAGCCCCGCCAGACCGCCATGATGATGTGCACAGTCATGCCCATGAACTTCCCGTACTTGTAACCCCAACCGGATACAAGTACCAGAGAGGCTTGTATCTGTGTGGTAAAAATATTCCCAAACCAAGAGGAACCGCATGGATAACCACCAAACATCCATGAAATTACGGGGGCCTCTTTTTTTTTATAGCTACGAGCCGGGCAGGCTGGGAACCATGCTCTCCGGAGGGGGAGCTTGCTCACCCGCCGGAGAGCATGATTCCCAGCCTATGCGGCGACAGCCGCAAAGTGAAAGGCCGCAGGCCTTGAACGTGCCCGGCGGCCTGAACAGAGCCAGTCCCCCCATCTCTACCGGAGGGGGAGCTTGCTCACCCGCCGGAGAGCATGATTCCCAGCCTATGCGGCGACAGCCGCAAAGTGAAAGGCCGCAGGCCTTGAACGTGCCCGGCGGCCTGAATTCCCTTTTTCCCGCCCATCCAACACAAGAACGGAGGACCAACAAAATGAACTTCACCCTACAGCCCTGGAACCAATCCCACATCCCTGCTATCGCCAAATACGCCAACAACGAAAAGATAGCCGGCCGCCTCAAAGACTCCTTCCCCTACCCCTACACAGAGAAAGACGCCGCAGGCTTCGTTGCCCACTGCATGGAACAGGAAGGCAGAACCCAGATTTCCCGCGCAGTCGTTGTGGACGGAGAAGCAGCAGGCTGCGTCACCATCGTCTTTGGACAGGACGTTTTTTCCCGCTCTGCCGAACTGGGCTACTGGCTGGGAGAACCCTTCTGGAGAAAAGGCATCATGACCGAAGCCGTCCAGAAGCTCTGCGAAGAAGCCTTCCTCAAATACAAGCTCATCCGCATCAGCGCAGAGCCCTTTGCCACCAACCTGGCATCCAGAGGCGTCCTGGAAAAAGCAGGCTTCCAACTGGAAGGCATCAAAAGAAAAAGCATTTTCAAGAACGGCTGTATCCAGGACTCCCACCTTTACGCCGTGATCCACGTATGAATCCGGCCGATACATCGACCGTCCCCCGTTCCCTGCCAGGCAGATCATATTCATGAATCTTAAGAATTCATGAATATACCCTGAAAAATTGTTTTTCTATTTTCTCCTGCTATACTGAAAGAACAGACACTACTCTTTATCCACGCGGGCAGCCAGCCATGCCTGCATGGGATATTTGGCTCACCTGCCGCCTGTGGCGGAAGAGGAATTCATCAGAAGGGAGATTGATATGGAAGAAAAACGGACAGAAAACAGGAATGGATCGGGAAAAGGGAGCTGGAAGGGGGTACTGATCGCCCTGATTGCAGGCGCGACGGCCATCATCTGCGTGCTCATACTCAGCACCAGCCTGGTAAATTACAAGAAGATCTACGGCTCAGGAGGCATTCAGGCCACCGGATCGGCCAGCTGTGATTTTGAGTCGGATCTGATCGTATGGCGCGGAAGCTTTTCCGCATACGGGGCGACCACTTCCGAAGCTTATTCCGTGATAAAAAATGACGCGGAGATGGTTCGGAGCTATCTTCTGGAAAACGGCGTGACGGAGGACGAGCTGGTATTCAGCTCTGTAGACATTACCCAGCAGTACCGGACCGAATACGATGAAAACGGCAACTATATCAGGGATTATCCGGACGGCTACAATCTCAGCCAGAACCTGACCGTCACCTCCACCGATATAGACAAGGTGGAAGACATTTCCCGGAACATCACCAGACTGATCGAATCCGGCGTACAGCTGGTATCCAATTCTCCGGAGTACTACTGCACCAGACTGGATGAAGTAAAGCTTGACCTGATCCAGAAAGCGACGGATAATGCAAGACAGAGGATCGAGATCATGGCAGCCGGAGCCGGAAGTGCCCCAGGCCGGCTGATGTCCGCAAACCTGGGGGTTTTCCAGATCACGGCCAAAAACTCCGGAGCGGGAGAATACAGCTACGACGGCGCGTTTGACACCAGCTCCAGACACAAAACGGCAATGATTACAGTACGCTTGGAATACGCAGTGGAGTAGGGACGGAATGGGGAAAAGCATGAGACTGATATACGGAACCGGAAATCCCGGCAAATTTCATATGATGCAGGATATGCTGAGAGGGACACAGATAGAGCTGGTCAGTTTGAGGGAGGCCCTGGAAGAACGCCGGGCGTCCTTACGTATGGAGGATGAGGAACCTTTGGAGGTGACGCCCCCTGAGGAAAGCGGTTCCGATCCCCTGGAAAATGCCAGACAAAAGGCAGAGTTCTACTTTGCGCTGCTGCGCCGCCCTGTTTTTTCCTGCGACAGCGGCCTTTTCATTGAAGGCCTGCCGGATGAAGAACAGCCGGGCGTACATGTGAGAAATGTAAACGGACGCAGGCTGACGGATCAGGAAATGACGGAGCATTACCGGGGGATCGCTGCCAGGCTGGGCGGAAAATGCAGAGCCAGGTATCAGAACGCCATCTGTCTGATCCTGGATGAAGGGCACAGATATGAGTATGCCGGAAAGGACATCAGCGGGGATGATTTTTACCTGGTGGAACAGGCAATGCCTCAGGCGGAGGAGGGCTTCCCTCTGGAGCCGATCTCTGTGGACATTCGATCAGGACGCTGTTTTGTGGAGGAGGAGAGCGGTACTCGTTCACAGACGCTGAGCGAGGGAATGCGCAGATTTTTTGACTCGGTCTGCTTCGATAGAGGCAGGAGGGCCCTTTGAAAAGGGGCTGGGACAAGATAGATACAGCCGGTATGGCCGCAGAAAGCAGGATATATGACAACAAAAAGATTATACAATGAAAATCCATACAGAAAGGAATTTGACGCTCAGGTGCTCTCCTGCACCGAGAGTAAGAACGGCTATGAGGTCATCCTGGACGAATCCGCTTTTTTCCCGGAGGGCGGAGGACAGCCTGCGGATCAGGGCTGGCTGGATAACGTGCGGGTGACGGATGTGCGGGATAAAAGAGAGCATGTGCTCCACATCTGCGACGGCCCTGTGGAACCGGGCAGCCGGGTGCATGGGAGGATCGACTGGGAGAGGCGTTTTCTGCATATGCAGCAGCATTCCGGAGAGCATATTTTTTCCGGGATCGTACATGGGCTGTATGGTTATGACAACATCGGTTTCCATATGGGAAAGGATTTTGTGACCGTGGATTTCAGCGGCCTTCTGTCTGAGGAGCAGATCGCAGAGGCGGAGCGGCGGGCCAACGAGACGGTGCTGGCCGACCGCAGGATCCTGGCGGAGTATCCCCCGCAGGAGAAGCTTCAGGAGCTGGATTACAGAAGCAAAAAAGAGATTGAAGGGGCGGTGCGCATCGTGACCGTGCCCGGAGCGGATGTGTGCGCCTGCTGCGGAACCCATGTGGAGCGCACCGGAGAGATCGGCCCCATCAAGGTGACTTCCTCTGAACATTATAAGACGGGAATCCGTCTGACTCTGGAGATTGGCTGGAAGGCTCTGGAGGATTACGAGGTGAAGCACCGGAACGTGAAAGAGATTTCCGCCCTTCTTTCCGTGAAGCCGGAGCAGACGGCTGAGGCTGTGCGCAGACAGCAGGAGCAGCTTCTGGAGCTGAAGGCCTCCATTGCCTCCCTGCGGCAGAAGCTTTTTGATTATCAGACGGCTGAAATACCGGAGGGAACAAAGAAGGCAGTTGTGTTCGAGCCGGAGCTCAACTCCGTGGAGGTGCGCAGACTGGCGGACAGGATCGCAGAGCGTGCGGCTCTTGCCGCCGTATTCTCAGGAACGGATGCAGACGGGTACAAATACGTGCTGTGCAGCCGCACAGAGGACGTGGCGGCCCTGGGAAAGGAGTTCAACGCCCGGTTTGGCGGCAGGGGAGGGGGAAAGAATCCCATGATCCAGGGCTCTGTGAGCGCGGCGGAGACAGAAATCAGGGCATTTTTCGCGTAAGCGGCATGCTGTCCGGGGCCTGGGCCAAGCGGCTGCGCGTGTCAGGCACTTTCCCCGTAAGTTAGTGTTGACTTCCCGGGAAAACGGGTGCTATGATGCTTTTGCGATAAGGGAGTAGTTAGCACAGCCTGTGTAGGACAGTCAACATACTGATAATTAATATCTGGCTTTCCTTTAAATAATGAGACTTATCTGCCCGCTGGACGATTCCCGGCCGTTGGCCTTTGCCGCTGACGCCCGGAGAATGGTGAAGAAGGGCAGATGGGTCTTTTTTATACAATATGAAAATTCCTTTCCTATTGTATAAAAACGAACGCTCCGCTGTGGATGCGCACTCGCGCGGGAGGCAGATATTGCCTGACGGCAATCACGCTCGGCGCGGGTGTGCGTCAAGACGCACACTTTTTTCCGGGGGCAACGAGCCATGCAGCCATGCCTGCATGGATATAACAAAGGCGAAAGCAGGAGGAATGAGGCTATGAGTATCTGGGAGCTTTTGGTGATTGCGTTGGGAGTGTCCATGGACGCCTTTGCGGTTGCCGTCTGTAAAGGGCTGTCTATGAAAAGGATGAGCTGGAAAAATGCGGTGCTTACAGGCCTGTATTTTGGAGGGTTTCAGGCGGGAATGCCTCTGATCGGTTATTTTCTGGGCGCGCAGTTCAGCGATCTGATCACCAGCATCGACCACTGGATTGCGTTTGCGCTTCTGTGCTTCATCGGCGGAAACATGGTGAGGGAAGCCGTGCATGGGTGGAAGGAGAAAGACGGCGGGGAGGAACAGAATGATTCCTTTGATGTAAAGACCATGGTGCCGCTGGCTGTGGCTACCAGCATAGACGCTCTGGCAGTGGGCGTGACCTTTGCTTTCCTGCAGGTGGATATTGTCCCGGCGGTTTCCTTTATCGGTGTGATCACCTTCTTTTTCAGTGTTTTCGGGGTTAAGATCGGCAATACCTTTGGCGCGAAGTTCAAGGCCAGGGCAGAGCTGGCCGGCGGCCTGATCCTCATTCTGATGGGGTGCAGGATACTGCTGGAGCATTTGGCATAGCGGCGAAAGGCAGGAATTTTATAAAAAAGTAGATTTATTACCGATATTGCGGTATGCTTTTAATAGATTTGTGACAGAAAAGTAATCGCATGAAGAATGTGAGGGAAGTTATGCTTGAAAATAAATTGTGTATTACGGATTCGACGGAATTAGCAAGGGCAGAGGAAAAAATCAGTAAGCAAAA
>CAUWLJ010000032.1:0-34205 GCA_963559585.1 uncultured Eisenbergiella sp.
GAGCGCCGCCCTGTCACGGCGGAGGTCGTCGGTTCGAGTCCGATCTGGGTCGTTAAAGAGGATACTGTGATAACGGTATCCTTTTTGTATAATAGGAGAATTCCTTTCCTATTATACAAAAAAGGACGCTCCGCTGTGGATGCGTACTCGCGCGGGAGGCAGATATTGCCTGGCGGCAATCGCGTCCGGCGCGGGTGTGCATCTTGACGCACACTTTAGGAAACTAAAAACGCAAGCAGCTAAAAACACCATCAGTTGAACTGATGGTGTCGATGAAAAAACGAAAACAGCAGCCTTCTGCATTGGAAAGGCCCAATCATGCTGTAGCTGGCTGGCAGAAAAATATAATAAACTCAATCCCTCCATTTCTCCTGAGAAAACTTTAGAATCTCCCCAGTCTGGGCATCTATTTCAATATCATATTCCATATAGTCATAGAGGATTTCGATCTCGTAAATGCTTCTTCCGTCATCCTGATCTAAACCGTATTTGGTAATATCCGTTTTTACTGCACCGGGCACTTGCTCCAGCGCCAGCTTGATGGCTTCATCCTCGCTGATCCCGGCAGTATTGCTGCTGCTCTGGGGAGTGGAGGAAGGGGCTGAAGTCCAATGGCCGACCAGCTCGCTGTCGTATGAGGAAATGGAGCCGTCGGCAGCATTGATTTCGTATTCATACTCCTTTTCATTGGCGTAGAAATCTACTTCATAGTACTGGCGGCCGTCATCGTAGTCCAGCTTGATACGAAGGCCTTTCACATCGGCTTCCTGTACACCGGCATGGTCAAAGGCGGCTTTTTTGGCCTCCGTTTCGCTGATGAAGGCATTGCTGGCGTTCTGGGACTGAGGAGAAATGGAAACGGTTTCTCCGGCCTGTGGAGGAGTCTGGTCTGTGGATTCCCGGGCAGCCGTGATGGCAGTGTCCTGGGCGCCTTCTGCCAGCTCCTGAGTGGAGGAAACGATAGCCTGAGATTCCGGTACAGTGTCCGGCTGGTTTCCGCATGCAGCAAGAAGGCATGCAGTGGTGAGCAGTGTTCCGGTGCTGATAAGTAATTTTCTTTTCATTTAGAGATGTGCTCCTTTCAATTCTTGTTCTCAGTATATCCCGGAAGGATTAAAATAACATGAAAAAGCGAAAAGGGATGGAAGCTATTTTTCATCGAAATTCTTTTCCTTTTTATCCGGATTTTTATTTTTGCCTGTGGCAGGAGATAGGGGAAGGCGGAAGGTGAAGCAGCTTCCTGCCCCGGGCTGGCTTGTCACATCTATACTGCCGCCGTGGGCCTGAACGATCCATTTTACCATAGGAAGCCCCAGGCCGGAGCCGCTACGGCCGACGGCGGTTCGGGAGGGATCTGCCTGGTAAAAGCGCTGCCAGATTTTGTCCAGCTTATCTTCCGGAATCCCGATTCCGTTGTCACGGACGGATCCGGTAACCTGACAGCCATCGGAGGACAGGGTGACAACGGTAGAGCCGTTCTCTTTTCCGTAGGTGATGCTGTTGGAAATCAGATTGATCAGCAGACGCATCAGCATGGTTTCATCGGCCTGTATGAGAATGTCTGGCATGAGGCGGGCCTGCAGAGTGATCCCTTTTTCAGCAGCTATTATGCGCTGTTCCTCCATAACAATTTCGGTCAGCTCGCTCAGGTTGACAAGCTCATAGCTGAGCTTCTGTCTGCCGCTGTCAGCCCGTGCCAGGGCGAGAAGCTGGTTAATCAGGGAGGACATTTTACGTGCCTGGCCGGAAATGACATGAAGGCTTTCTCTAAGCTCCTCAGGGGAGAGGCCATCCTGAGAGGCATATTCACATCGGGACAGGATGACGGTGACGGGGGTACGCAGCTCGTGGGATACGTCGGAGGTAAACTGTTTTTCATTTTCAAAGGCAGCCTGGAGCCGCTCCATCATCTGATCAAAGGTGTGGGCCAGGACATGAACCTCGTCCTCTCCACTGCCAAGGTGGATACGTCTGCTCAGATCGTTTCCTTCCGAGATAGCGCGGGCTGTGTCGGTCATGGAGGACAGAGGGCGCAGTGCTCTGCGGGTGATCAGGTAGCCGCCAAGGGCAATAGCCGTAACGGAGAAGGGCAGGAGAATCAGCGCTGCTCTGGTGATGGTACTCAGGATGGCATCGGTACGGTTCTGTGAGACGATGCCGCGGATCCAGAGATTCCCGTAGCCTGCAACACGACTGCAGTAGTCATAGACATACCAGAACTGCTGGCCATCCCCAACCTGCCTCAGCTGATCCATAATAAGGGTAGATGCTCCGGTAAAGCCTGACGGAACCCTGCCGTAGAGCAGATAGCCGTCAGAATCGTATACGGATAAATAGACTCCCTCCTCCAGATAGTTGAGATCATCATCAAAGGTGAGGAGGCCATGCTCATACTCGATTTCGTCATAGCCCTGCTGAACCGTGTTTTTCAGGCTGAGCCGTACATCCGAGAAAACATGGGCGCTGCTGAGAGAAAAAAGGCTTACCAGTGCAACTACAATCAAAAGGGTCATGAACAGGGTGTACCAAAGAGTGATTTTCAGCTTGATGGAAAGATTCTTCATGGAGGCCTGTTCCTTTCGTTTTTTGAGGAGCTATTCTCAGAAGAGATTTTCTTTTCTGAAATGTGCTTTTTCAGGAGCGGTTCGTTTTCCGGCTCATTCTGTCTTCAGAACGTAGCCAACGCCGCGGA
The DNA here is from genome assembly GCA_963559585.1 of uncultured Eisenbergiella sp. GTDB lineage: Bacteria > Bacillota > Clostridia > Lachnospirales > Lachnospiraceae > Eisenbergiella. Next base: position 2,693 of record CAUWLJ010000032.1, read on the forward strand.
CGGTATGGATCAGACGGGGCTCAAAGCCGTCGTCAATTTTTTTGCGCAGATAACGAATGTAGACATCCACTACATTGGAGCCTCCCTCATAGTCATAATTCCAGATGTGCTGTTCGATCCGGTCTCTTGAGAGGACAACGCCCTGGTTTGTGATCAGGTATTCCAGAATGGAAAATTCCCTGGAGGAAAGAGCGATGGGAACCGAACCGCGCATGACGGTGCGGGTATCCAGATCCACGACGAGATCAGCGGCCTGAAGGATGTTATGGGCGCGGCCTTCTTTTTTGCGCAGCATGGTGCGGATGCGGGCGAGAAGCTCCTCAAAGGCAAAGGGCTTGATCAGATAATCGTCAGCCCCGGCGTCCAGTCCGGCTACCCGGTCCTGAATGGAGTCACGGGCGGTGAGCAGGAGGACGGGAACGCTGCTGCCTGACCGGCGCAGCTCCTTGAGCACCTCAAGACCACTCCGGCGCGGCATCATGATGTCCAGAATAACGGCATCATATTCTGCCATCTCCAAAAAGGACAACGCTTCCTCTCCATCATAACAGGAATCCACGGAATAGTGGTTTTTGATAAGCGTTTTTGTTAATATTTCGTTGAGATCTTTCTGATCTTCAGCTACCAGCAGTCGCATAAGCTTTTCCTCCAATCAGACAGGGAGGCGGTTCCTGTCTGTGCCCATTATAACGCCGTATGCGGGTTAAGTCAAAGCTGTCAGGACAGGTTTGCGGAAAAGGGGGGAGGACAGAGTGGAAATGCTGTGATAGAATGGGAATCAAAGCAAAGGGCATTGGTGAAAAAGAAGGAGGGAAAGCTGTATGGAGAATTCTTATCGTTTTTTTGAAAACAGGGAGTGCAGATACTTCCCCTGCCATAAGGGGATCAAGGATTTTAACTGTCTGTTCTGCTACTGTCCCCTGTATGGGAGGGAGCATTGTCCGGGAAGGTATAAATGGCTGGAGCTTGAGGGAAGAAGGGTCAAGTCGTGTATGGATTGTACCTTTCCTCACCGGCCGGAGAATTATGACAGAATGATAGAGCTTCTGGCCGGCGGGCATCAAAAAACGACAGGAGAAGCCTGAAAGAGCTGCAGCTTTGAAAAAATACCTGGAATAATTGGCATTGATATACAAAAAAAAGCAGTCCTGAGGGGCTGCTTTTTCTGCTCTTGGATGATTTCCTGAAAGGAAAGGGTGATCGGTCATCCGGCTTCAAAAAATAGAAAAGAGGAATCAAAGGCCGGTAATGGAAACCGCGTGCATGTAGGCATCGGAGCCATAGGCACAGGAGACGGAAACCTTTTTACCCGATACCAGAACCTTACAGTTATTCAGACTGCCCAGCTTGTCCAGCTTGAGCTCCATAGTACCCTGCGGAGTATTCAAGTAGAGCATATTTTCTGTGGAGCGGGAGTCCACAGTTCCGGTGACGGATACAGTGGAGGAGGTGTCTACCTGAGCCGTAGAGGAGGAGTCCCTGGAACCTGCGGTCAGTACCGCATGCAGGTAGCCGTCCGTCCCGTGGTAAAAGAAAACGGTCAGAGGTCTGCCGGGAGTGAGCATCATTCCCTTGCTGGTGTCTGCATTGTAGTCGATGACAAACTGCATTTCCCCATCCTTTGTGTCCAGATAGAGAAGATTTTCTTTTGTGTCGTTGTCCACGGTTCCGCTCACTGACATGAAGGCTGTGTTATTGCCTGGCGTTGATGTGACAGCGCCCGCTTCGGTGGAGTCGGAGATGCTTACCGCGTGCATGTAGGCATCGCTGCCTCTGGCACAGGTAACGGCATAGGTTTCTCCCACAATGAGAACGGAGCAGTTTTCCAGGCTGGTATCTGCATCGAATTTGATCTGCATTTCACCCTGCGGAGTTTTCAGAAAAAGAAGATCCTCCCTGGTATCGCTGGTAAGGGTTCCCACCACCGTAGTGGTATTAGAGGTATCCACATTGGCTGAAGGGGCCTTGATCTGGGTGGAAATCCTGGCGGCATGCAGGTAGGAATCCGATCCGTAGGTTACGGCTACGCTGACCTTCTTGCCGGGGAGCATAATCTTACATTTACTTGTGTCCGTGTTTTGGTCCAGCTTAATCTCCATGGTTCCGTCGCTGGTGGACAGAAAGAGGATATCAGAGGTGGTTTTGGAGGAAATGGTTCCCTGCACAGTGGCAAAGATCTCTGCGGCATGTACAGGAAGCGAAGCAGGCTGGCACAGCGTCATGCCAAGAAGCAGGCAGGCGGTGCGTGTCAGGATGTTTTTTCTGTTTTTCATAAGCAGCCTCCTTAATAAAGAAAGAAACAGAAGGTTTTGGAATCAAAAAGTTGTCTGACACTATTCTACAACAACTGGACGGTAAAAGGAACCGGGAAATGAAAATTAGTTACGAGCGTATTCCAAACGGCGAAAAGTAAGGAATGGCCTGCCAGCGAACAAATAAGGACTTGACAGTCCAGATGAAAAGAGTATAATGAAGATAACATATGAACAAGTGCTCATATGAAAGAATATAAGTAACAGAACAGAATACAGAGCTGCCAGGAGGATGGCAGGAATGGAGGAAGAAATGAAGAAAAGCTATAAGATCGAGGTAGACTGTGCAAACTGTGCCAATAAGATGGAGGAGACTGCCAGAAAGACCGCCGGCGTGAAGGATGCAGTGGTAAATTTTATGCTGCTGAAGATGAATGTGGAGTTTGAGGAGGGCGCAGATCCGAAGGCCGTGATGCAGGAGGTTCTGAAGAACTGCAAACGAGTGGAGGACGACTGCGAGATTTATTTATAAGCGGTATGCCAACGAAGCTGGGGCAAATATACTGCGAAGCGGGGCGTGCAGATGGCGGGGATGAATGGCCAAACACGCTCTGCTCTGAACAGGCAGGTCTGCGCGGCAGGAGGATGTGAGAATGAATAAAAAACAGAAAAAGTCGTTGATTAAGATCATTGTGGCGGGGGTATTGATGGCTGCGTTTTCCCTGCTCCCGGTGGAGGGGATTCTGAAGCTGCTCCTGTTCCTGATCCCCTATCTGGTGATCGGGTACGATACTCTGAAGAAGGCGGGCAGGGGGATCCTGAGACGTCAGGTGTTTGATGAAAATTTCCTGATGGCCGTGGCGACGGTGGGAGCAATCCTGCTGGGGGAATATACGGAAGGCGTGGCTGTCATGCTTTTTTACCAGATCGGCGAGCTGTTTGAGAGCGTGGCGGTGGGAAGAAGCCGGAAAAATATCAGCGAGCTTATGGATATCAGGCCGGATTATGCCAACGTGGAGAGGGACGGCGGCCTGGTGCGCGTGGATCCGGACGAGGTTGAAACGGGCAGTGTGATCGTGGTACAATCCGGAGAGAAGGTTCCCATCGACGGCGTGATCGTGGAGGGAAGCTCTACGCTGAACACCAGCGCCCTGACGGGAGAGAGCATTCCCAGAGAGGCGGCCGAGGGAGACGAGGTTATCAGCGGCTGTATCAATATGACCGGTGTGTTGAAGATCCGCACCACCAGGGAGTTTGGTGAATCCACGGTATCCAGGATCCTGGAGCTTGTGGAGAATTCCAGCTCCAGAAAATCCAGGTCTGAGAATTTTATTTCCAAATTTGCCAGAGTGTATACGCCTGCGGTGTGCTACAGCGCTCTGGCGCTGGCTCTCCTGCCTCCTGTGGCGCGTATGCTGTTTATGGGACTTTCCCCGGAGTGGGGCGTGTGGGTTTACCGGGCGCTTACCTTCCTGGTGATCAGCTGCCCCTGTGCGCTTGTCATCAGTATCCCGTTAAGCTTTTTTGCCGGGATCGGCGGGGCCAGCAGGGAAGGGATCCTTGTGAAGGGCTCCAATTATCTGGAAACTCTGGCCAAGACCAGATATGTGGTTTTTGACAAAACCGGAACCATGACACAGGGCGTGTTTGAGGTGAGCGGTATCCATCACAGCCCGGTAGAGGACGAGAAGCTGCTGGAGTATGCGGCTTTGGCGGAATGCGCCTCCTCCCATCCCATCAGCAAAAGCCTGCAGAGGGCCTATGGGAAGCCTGTTGACCGGAGCCGGGTGACGCAGATCGAGGAGCTCGGAGGCAACGGCGTCACCGCAGTGGTGGACGGTATCCCAATCGCGGCAGGCAACGCCAGGCTGATGGAACGGCTGGGGATCGCGTATAAGGAATGCCATCATGTGGGCACAGTGGTGCACATGGCGGTAAACGGGGAGTATGCAGGGCATATCCTGATCTCCGACATGCTGAAACCAAATGCGGAAAAGGCTGTCAGGGAGCTGAAAAAGGCCGGGGTGAGCCGGACGGTGATGCTGACCGGAGACAGGGCCAGGACGGCAGAGCAGGTGGCGCAGAAGCTGGGGATTCAGGAGGTCTACAGTGAACTGCTTCCCGGCGATAAGGTAGATAAGGTGGAGGAGCTCCTGGAGCAGAAGGGAGAGAAGGAAAAGCTTGCTTTTGTGGGCGATGGCATCAACGATGCTCCTGTGCTGTCTAGGGCGGACATTGGAATCGCTATGGGCGCTTTGGGATCGGATGCGGCGATCGAGGCGGCAGATGTGGTGCTGATGGACGATGATCCGGTGAAGATCGCGCTGGCTGTCCGCATTGCCAGGAAGTGTATCCGTATTGTCTATGAAAATATTTATTTCGCCATCGGCATCAAGTTCGTATGCCTTCTTCTGGGGGCGGTGGGCATCGCCAACATGTGGGCTGCTATCTTTGCCGATGTGGGAGTCATGGTGCTGGCCGTACTGAATGCAGTGAGGGCGCTGTTTCCACCTCGCAGGGCAGCGGAATAGGAGGGCTTATGGAAGAAAGGGAAAAAATGTGCTGCGACAGCTTTGAGGTTCATGAGAATCTTCTGAAGATCGTGAACGATACGCTTCCGGATGAAACGGAGCTTTATGATCTGGCAGAGCTTTTCAAGGTGTTCGGCGATTCCACGCGGATTCGGATTCTGTTCGTTCTGTTTGAGGCGGAGGTGTGCGTGTGCGACCTTGCCAATGTTTTGAACATGACCCAGTCGGCAATTTCCCATCAGCTTCGGATCCTGAAGCAGAGCAGGCTGGTAAAAAGCCGCCGGGAGGGAAAATCGATTTTCTATTCTCTGGCGGATGAGCATGTGAGGACGATCATCGGACAGGGCAGGGAGCATATTGAGGAAAACTGAGCGGAGCCGGGGAGGACTGGACGAGGACGGGGATACATCAAGGAAAGCTGGACGAGGCATGGAATAGATTGAGCCGGTTCAGGAAAAGCAGGAAATAAGAAGAAGGGAGAAGGACTGAACATGAAAAAACTGAGAATGGCAATTCTGGGGGCAGGAGGGATCGCCTCCGTGATGGCAAGGACCATCACAGAGATGGAGAACGTGGAGCGTTACGCGGTGGCGTCCAGATCTTTGGAAAAGGCGGAAGGGTTTGCAAAGGAGTATGGATTTGAGAAGGCCTACGGCTCCTATGAGGAACTGGCCCGGGACGAAAAGGTGGATCTGGTTTACATCGCCACGCCCCATTCGGAGCATTTTGCCAATGCGAAGCTGTGTGTGGAGCACGGCAGGCCTGTTCTGTGTGAGAAGGCTTTTACGGCAAATGCGGCGCAGGCGAGGGAGCTGATTGCTCTGGCAGAGGAGAAAAAGGTGTTCCTGACGGAAGCCATCTGGGTCAGATACATGCCTATGGCGGCGACGATCCGCAGGGAGCTGGAGGCGGGGGCCATCGGACGCCCTACGCTGCTCACGGCGAATCTGGGTTATCTGATCGAAAAAGTGCCCAGGATGCAGAGGCCGGAGCTGGCGGGAGGAGCGCTTCTGGATCTGGGTGTGTATCCGCTGAATTTTGCCATGACTTTCTTCGGAAACCGGATCAGGGAGGTGTCCTCCGTGTGTACCTATACGCAGACCGGTGTGGATGAGCAGAACAGCTTTACTTTGGTGTATGAGGATGGAAGGGTGGCCCAGCTGAACAGCTCCATGGTGGGGCTGAGCGACAAAAAGGGTATCATTTACGGCACGGAAGGCTTCATGATCGTGGAGGACATCAACAATTATGAGAGCCTGACGGTGTACGACCGTGACCGCAGGGTGGTAAAGGAGATCAGAAGGCCTCAGCAGATCAGCGGATATGAGTATGAGGTGGAGGCCTGTATCAGAGCGCTGGAGGAAGGCAGGCTGGAATGTGAGGAAATGCCTCATGCAGAGACGATCCGGGTGATGGAGGTCATGGATGGGCTTCGGAAGCAGTGGGGGATCCGGTATCCTTTTGAATGAGGGAAGCTGTCGGAAAGAGCAGCCTGCGGGCTGAGGAAAGCCGGAGCATCTCTGCGGTGAATAATTAAGGATAAAATACTGTTTCAGCAATTCGCAGTTCAGCCCCGGCGGCTGTCCGTTCCAATCATGTCTGCATGCTTTTGAACGACATACCGCCGGGGCTGAACTTCTGCATATGTGATTTTCAGTTCTCTGACTGAGAAAAGGCGGCTTATTTGTCTGCGTGTCTGTAGTGCACATGGAGCAGCTCATGCTCCCGGCCTTCCAGGACGCCGCCGTGGTAAAGGTTGTAGACTACGGGGTTTTCCTCGCTCCGTCTGATGGGTGCGGCATTGTCTGCCTTGTACATACCCTTCAGGCGGTCTTTTTTGTCCACCTTGTGGCAGAAGGGCTGTCCGGCTCCGGCAATGCAGCCGTAGGGGCAGGCCATGACCTCCACGAAGTCGAAGTGTTCTTTTCCGCTCTTGATGGCTTCGATCAGGCTGTCTGCGTTGCCAAGCCCGCTGACCACGCCGATGCGCACGGTGCGGCCGTCCAGCTCCATCTCGGCGGCTTTTACGCCCTCCATGCCGCGGATGCCGGAAAACTTGATGTCCCGCAGGGTCTGGGTGGATTTCTCAGCTACCAGCCTGCGCAGGGCTGCCTCAGTCACGCCTCCGGTGACGCCGAAGATCACGCCTGCGCCGGAGGAGATGGAGAAGGGCATGTCGGGAGCTTCGGGATCGATCTCGTCGAAGCGGATGCCGCTTTCCTTGATCATGCGGATCAGCTCCTTGGTGGTGATGACGTAGTCCACGTCCGGCACGCCGTTTCTCTTAAATTCCTCTCTCTCCGCTTCCATTTTCTTGGCTACGCAGGGCATGATGGCTACGGAGACAGTTTTCCGATCCTCCTTTTCATCGGCTTCCCTGTAGTATTCCTTCATCACTGCACCGAACATCTCCATGGGAGATTTGCAGGTGGAAATGTAGGGAAGGACCTCTGGATGGAAGTTCTCCGCATAGCGGATCCAGGCAGGGCAGCAGGAGGTGAAAAGTGGAAAGGCGGAATCGCCGCTTTCCAGCTTCTGAGCCAGCTCCTTTGCTTCCTCCATGATGGTCAGGTCTGCGCCCACGCAGGTGTCAAACACTGCATCGAAGCCCATCATGCGGATGGCGGTGAACACTCTGCCGATGCTGTCCTCGCCGGGCTTTAAGCCGAAGGCTTCCCCGATGGCCACACGCACAGCCGGAGCCACCTGGGCCACCACACGCTTTTTGGGGTTGTAAAGCTCCTTCCAGAGCTTGCTGTGGCAGGTTTTAATGCGGATGGCGGCGGTGGGGCAGACGGCGGCGCACTGGCCGCAGTTGACGCAGCTGGTTTCCGCCAGCTTCCTGCCGAAGGCCGGGGTAACGACGGCCTGGGAGCCCCGCTCCGCAAAATCGATGGCGCCCACATGCTGTACCTCGTTGCAGACTCTCACACAGTCGCCGCACAGGATACATTTGCTGGGATCACGCACGATGGACACGGAGGAGTCGTCGATGGGCTGTGGCGTCCGGTTGTTGGGAAAGCGCACATCGGTGAGGCCCAGGCGGCTTGCCAGCTCCTGCAGGCGGCAGGTCTGGTTTTTCTCACAGACAGTGCAGTCCCGGCAATGGGAGGCCAGCAGCAGCTCCAGGATCATTTTCCGATGGTGCTGCAGCCTGGGAGTGTTGGTGCGGATGGACATTCTGTCCCTGGGGGGAGTGGAGCAGGAGGCGATCAGGTTGCCCCGCTCGTCCTCCACCATGCACATACGGCAGGCTCCGTAGATGGATAGGTCGGAATAATAGCAAAGGGTGGGAACGTGGATGCCCACGCTGTTGATGACCTGAAGGATATTTTTTTCCTGGTCAAAATCGGCCCTTATGCCGTCGATTATCATGTATTTAGACATCTTTTCCTCTCATTCTGCCGTGTCAAGCAGGTGCTTTCCGGCGTATTTGATATGTCCCGGGAATGAAATTCGTCCGGCTTTCCCGGGCATTTCCTTCAGATGGACGAAAGGCCGGCGTTTACTCCTCGCTGATGGCGTGGAAAGGACAGCCTTCCTTACATGCTCCGCACTTGATGCACTTGGCGGGGTCAATGGTATGGGGCTTCTTCAGCTCTCCGGTGATGGCGGAGACAGGGCAGAGCCTTGCGCATTTGGTGCAGCCGCGGCACAGAGCGGGATCGATCTTCATGTTGACGAGGGCCCTGCACTGCCCGGCGGGACATTTTTTGTCCACTACGTGGGCCAGGTATTCCCCGCGGAAATATTTCATGGTGCTCACTACGGGGAAGGCCGCTGTTTTGCCCAGGCCGCAGAGGGCGGTGTCGGAGATGGTCTCAGCCAGCTCCTCCAGCATATCCAGATGCTCCATGGTGCCGCGCCCCTCCGTGATGTCGGTAAGCAGCTCCAGCATGCGCCTGGTGCCCTCCCGGCAGGGAACGCATTTTCCGCAGGATTCATTCTGGGTAAAATTCATGAAGAAGCGGGCAACCTCTACCATGCAGCTCTTGTCGTTCATCACCACCAGGCCGCCGGAGCCGATCATGGCTCCCACTTTTTTCAGAGAGTCAAAATCCAGATGCAGGTCAAGGTGGTCTTCCGTGGCGCTGATGCACAGGCAGCCGCCGGAGGGGCCGCCGATCTGGACTGCCTTGAAGCTGCCGCCCTTCACGCCGCCGCCGATGTCAAAAATAACCTCGCGCAGGGTGGTTCCCATGGGAACCTCGATCAGTCCGGTGTTGTTCACGTTTCCGGTAAGGGCGAAGGCCTTGGTTCCGTGGTTGTTCTCAGGCCCCATGGTCTTGTACCAGGCGGCGCCCTTGAGGATGATGGGAGCCACGTTGCAGAAGGTTTCCACGTTGTTTAAGACAGTGGGCTTCTCAAAGAGACCTTTTTCCACGGTGCGGGGAGGCTTTACCCTGGGCATTCCCCGGTTGCCTTCGATGGAGGAGGTAAGGGCGCTGCCCTCGCCGCAGACGAAGGCGCCTGCTCCCTGGCTGATCTTCACGGTGAAGCCAAAGCCGGAGCCCAGGATATTATCGCCCAGCAGGCCCACCGCCATGGCCTGGTCGATGGCGGTCTGCAGACGGGATACGGCCAGAGGATACTCGGCGCGCACATAGATGTAGCCGTAGCGGGCGCCGGTGGCGATACCGGCAATGATCATGCCCTCCAGGACACGGTGAGGCTCGCCCTCCATCATGGAACGGTCCATGAATGCGCCGGGGTCGCCCTCGTCGCCGTTGCAGACCACGTATTTGATCTCGTCCTTCTGGCGCAGCACCTGGCTCCATTTGCGCCCGGTAGGGAAGCCGCCGCCTCCCCGGCCGCGCAGGGAAGCCTCTGTGATCTCGTCCACGATCTGCTGAGGCGTCATTTCAAACAGAGCCTTGGATACGGCGGAGTAACCGCCCAGGGCGATATATTCCCGAATGGATTCGGCATTGATGTGGCCGCAGTATTCCAGAGCCACACGGGTCTGCTTCTTATAAAAAGGAATGTCCTCCTGGCGGGGATAGGATTTGAGGGACTGATCCTGATAGACCAGCCGTTCCACGATCTCATCCCGCAGGATACTGCGCTCGATGATCTCCTCGCAGTCCTCCACCTTCACTTTAATATAAAGGAGCCCTTCCGGGTCGATGCGCAGAAGCGGGCCCATTTCGCAGAAGCCGTGGCAGCCGCTTTTTTTCAGGCCCACGCGGGGGACGGACGCACCTTCAGGAGCAGGCTGGCTTTGCTCAGCGGCAGGGAACTCCCCGTGCAGCGGTGCTGCGTCCTCATCCTGGAGCACCACCTCACAGGGGATGCCGCGCTCCTCCATCAGCTCCTTTAAGCGGGCATAGATCAGAAGGCTTCCTCCGGCCACGCAGCCGGTTCCGGCGCAGACAAGGATTCGTTTGCGCTGGGCGTTTAAGGCCTGGCGGTAATATTCCTGACAGTGGATCAGTTCTTCGGGGCTGTTAATTCTCATTTGCGGCTTCCTCCCTTAATTCTTCTATCAGCGCCCTGGCTTTTTCCGGGGTCATGGCTGCATGAACCTTATCGTTGACGGTACAGACAGGTGCAAGTCCGCAGGCGCCCAGGCAGGATACCGTTTCCAGGGTGAAAAGCATATCGTCCGTGCTGTGCTTACCTGAGGAAAGGCCCAGCACGTTTCGGAATTCTTCCAGGATGGGGACGGATTTGCGGACATGGCAGGCAGTGCCGTCACAGACCTTGATGACGTATCTGCCCTTGAGCTCCAGAGAGAAATTCTCATAAAATGTGGCCACCCCGTAGATCTTGGCTTCGCTCAGGCGAAGCTTCCCGGCTATGTAGGTGAGCGCTTCCTGCGGCAGGTAGCGGTACTTCTTCTGGATGTCCTGCATGATGGCGATGACGGAGGAACTGTCGTAGTCATGGGCCTGCAGAATCTGATCGAGAACGGTGATTTCTTCTTGCGTCAGCATGTTAACTCCCTTTCTGTATGATATTGCCTTGTGTTTGTAACTTCTAACCCATAAAAATAAGAAGGACAGATTAAACGTTACACGTGTTTTGTTATTTTACCATAAAAATGTGGGGTACGCTATTAAAATTTTGTGAAAAAAGGGAAAAGAAAATTTGCCTGGAACAGTGCGGATTGTGTTTCTTTTTATGGCGAATACAAGTATAATTAGAACGGTAAAACAGGAGTGATGAGCCGCAGGGGAGGCAGGCGTGGGAAGGGCGGCCTTTTTCGCAGGAAAGCGCACCGGGGCGGACAAACGATACAAAGGAAAAAGGAGCGGCACAGATGCTGAACAGAACGGATATACGCAGAGAATGCCACAGAGTTACATTTGAAAGGGGAGAGTCACTGAACCAGCGGGGGGCGGTGCATGGTCTGGAATGGCACTGGGCCCAGGAGGACGGCTTTGATGTGGTGCGGATCAGGGCACAGGTAGAGGGAGACAGCGGTAAGATCTATGAGGTGAACGTGGGGGTTGACGAGGAGTACCGGGAGATTCTGGATCATACCTGTACCTGCCCGGCCTGGAACAACTATTCCGGGCTGTGCAAGCACTGTGCGGCGGTTCTGTTCGCTTATCTGGAGGAGCGGAAGAAGGGCGGAAAGGGATCGGGAAAGACTCCCACACGCTTCACCTCCGCCGGCTTTCAGGAGCTTCTGGACAGGTATGCCCAGAATGCCTGGAAGGGGCCTGAAGGCAGCTGCGTGGAAGGACAGGTTCGGCTGGAGCCGTCCTTTGAATTGAGAAATGATAAAATCTGTTTAAGCTTCCGTGTGGGAATTTCCCGGATGTATGTGCTGAAAAATATAGGAAGCTTCGTATACAGCGTGGCGGCAAAGGAGCGGGTGCGGTACGGGAAGGAGCTGGAGTTCGTGCACAGCTATGAGGCTTTTGCACCCGAATACAGGCCGCTTGTGCGTTTCCTGGTGTATTTTCTGATAACGGGAAATGAATGGCAGGATCGTTATCTGCACCTGTACTATAAAAAGGAGCTGGCTGTTCCGGCCGACAGGCTGCACGATTTTCTGGAGAGTGTTCGGGGGATTCCCCTGCTTGGAAAAGGGAACGGAAGGATTGAAAGAGAGTGGGAAGTAAAGGAGGGGCTGCCGGGCAGAAAGCTGATGCTGGAAGGAGACGGGGAGGGGATCACCGTTCACATGAAAAGGGTGGAAATGCTGCAGGCAGGGAAGTATGTGTACTTTTTCCGGGATGGCGTGATCTATCAGGAGGAGAAGGAGAAGGCGGGGGAGATCATGGATTTCCTGCGGTACATGGAAAAGGTGGAGCAGATAGGGCTGTATGTGGCCGGGCCTGAGCTTCCCGCCTTTACCAGGGATATGCTTCCGGTGCTGTCCCGGTATTTTAAGGTGGAAATGAAAAGCTTCGATCCGGCGGCTTATCTTCCTGAGGAGGCGGACTATGAGCTTTACCTGGATCTGCCCCAGAGGGAGCTTCTGTCCTGTTCGCTCTATGCAGTGTACGGGGAGACGCGGTATAACCTGTTTAAGGAGGCGGACAGCGGGGAGCGCAGGAACTTCCGGCAGGAGAGGATGGTCACGGAAAGGGTATCTTCTTTTTTCACAGCCTTTGATCCGCAGAAGCATCAGATGGTGATCGACGGGGAGGGGGAAATCTATACGTTCCTGCGGGAAGGCCTGCCTGAGCTGCAGGAGCTGTGCCAGGTGTATATCTCCGACGCGGTGAAGGCCATCCGTATCCTGCCGCCGCCCCGGGTGCAGGTGGGCGTTTCCCTGTCCGGGGAGCTTCTGGAGCTGTCGATTGCCTCGGAGGAGCTGCCGCTGGATCAGCTGGTGAGCATCCTCTCCAGGTACGACCGTAAACGGAAATATTTCCGCTTAAAGGACGGAAATTTTGTGGATCTGTCCGATGAGGGCCTGCGCCTTCTGGCCGATGTGAAGGCGGAGCTGGGGATCAGCGACAAACAGCTTCAGACAGGAGCAGTGGAGCTGCCCAGATACCGGGCCATGTATCTGGACGGCCGCCTGGAGGAGGACGGAGGCGTGAGCCTGCATCGGGACAGGCATTTCAGGAATCTGGTCAGAAATATGAAAACGGCCCAGGACGGAGACTATGAGGTGCCGCCGGAGCTGGATCCGATCCTGCGGGGATATCAGAAAACAGGTTTCCGCTGGATCAGCTCTTTGAAGGAAAACGGCTTCGGCGGTATCCTGGCGGACGATATGGGGCTGGGCAAGACCCTGCAGGTGATCGCATTCCTGCTGGCGGAGTGGCGGGCGCACCTGGAGGAGGGGGAGGCCGGGAAGAAGCCGTCGTCCTGGCGTGCCCTGGTGGTGTGTCCGGCATCCCTGGTCTATAACTGGAAAAGCGAGCTGGATCGTTTTGCCCCCTCCCTTCCGGTGGAGCTGGCGGCAGGAAGCGGCCCTGACCGGGGGGCAGTGCTGGAGGAGACGAAGAACGGCAGGGAAGGGGTGCTGATCACCTCCTACGATCTTCTGCGGCGGGATATTGGCCTGTATGATGGGCTTGGGTTTGCCTGCCAGATCATTGACGAGGCACAGTTTATCAAAAATCACACCACCCAGGCCGCCCAGGCGGTGAAGCAGGTGCGCTCTCCCTTCCGGCTGGCGCTTACGGGAACGCCGGTGGAAAACAGGCTGAGCGAGCTGTGGAGTATTTTTGACTATCTGATGCCGGGTTTCCTGTTTTCCTATTCCCGGTTCCGGGAGGAGCTGGAAACGCCCATTGTGAGCAGGCAGGATGAGGAGGCTGGCGCCAGACTGCAGAAGATGATCCGGCCTTTCGTCCTGCGCAGACGTAAGCAGGATGTACTGACGGATCTGCCGGATAAGATCGAGAAAAATATGTACGCTGTCATGGACGGGGAGCAGAAGGAGCTGTATGACGCCCACGTGCAGAGGCTGGTTCAGGTGCTGGGAAAGCAGACGGAGCAGGAATATGCCGCCTCCCGCATCCAGGTTCTGGCAGAGCTGACGAAGCTGCGCCAGCTCTGCTGCGATCCGGGGCTTGTGTTTGAAGGCTATCAGGGCGGCTCGGCCAAGATGGCGCTGTGCCTGGAACTGATCCGCAGTGCGGCAGACGGCGGCCACAAGATCCTTCTTTTTTCCCAGTTTACGTCCATGCTGGAGCGGCTGAAGGAAGCGATGGAGAAGGAAAAGATCTCCTTCTTTTCCCTGGACGGCTCCACGCCGAAGGCGAAGCGGCTTGAGCTGGCGGAACGGTTCAATCAGGATGATACGCGGGTATTCTGTATTTCCCTGAAGGCAGGCGGTACGGGGCTGAACCTGACCGGGGCGGATATGGTGATCCATTTCGATCCCTGGTGGAACGTGGCGGTTCAGAATCAGGCCTCCGACCGTGCACACCGGATCGGGCAGAAAAATGTGGTGACGGTGTACCGCCTGATCGCCAGGGACACGATAGAGGAGAGGATCGTGGCCCTGCAGGAGCGCAAAAAAGAGCTGGCGGAGCAGATCCTGGGCCAGGAGGGCATGGGAATGGCGGCGCTGACGAAGGAGGCTCTGATGGAGATCCTGGGGGTGGGAGCCGAAGAAGGGTGAGAGGAAAAAAGAATATCGGAAGCGTCCGGGTGAGCATCTGGTGCGCATCTGCATGGGAAAGGTGTTTTCTGCTGCAGATGCGCCTTCCTATATAAATTTTTAAACATGCTTCAGGAAAGGAGCTTTTTAACCGCACAAAAAAGGATCTGTGAAATATTCACAGACCCTTCAGCGTGCGCGAGAAGATTCGAACTCCCGACCTTCTGATCCGTAGTCAGACGCTCTATCCAGCTGAGCTACGCGCACATTTGCTACGGAACAACTCCGACAACATCATGTATTTTACCTGATAGGATGGGAATTGTCAAGAGAAAAATCTGCAAAGTTTGGAACAAAAATATGATAATTTTGCAATGATATTTTAGCGAAAAAGGAACCGCAACGGCCCAGTCCGGCTACGCTTACCGGCAAGGGCAGTGCAGATGATATACTGCCGGATGCCCTGCCGGTTCTGCTTTTCCGGTTCTATTCCTCTTTTTCTTCCGGCAGGCCTGTTTTAAGCCCAAATTCTTCCAGAAGCTGATCCAGATATGCCTCATCCTTTACTACGCGTTCCAGTTCACTCCCGCGTCCCTGGGCGAAAAGCCGCTGCATCAGTGCCATGATTTTTTCTTGGCCTTTTCGTTCCCCTTTCCTTTCTCCAACCCTTTCTCCTTCCTCCCGGCCGTATTCAAATTCCGCTTCCCGCAGCTTCCTCTTTTCTTCTTCTTCATCGTACTCAAAAATCGACATGGCTATTACCTCCGCTCTTTGGCTCAGAAGAAAATCTTTCAGGATCCCCTTTTGGATACATTCTGCCACTGCGTGATCCACCGCATCTTCAAGGGGTTCTTTTTCTATATGCTTTCGTACGCATGCCACATATTGGCTGTATTCTTTCAGCGTCCGGCATCGTTCCAGCAGTTCCTGGTTGTTCCCTTCGTTCACATTGATCTGCATCACCTTCAGTTCCAGAGATGGTTCCTCCGTTTTTGTTTCAAAAGAATCCGACAGTCTCAGCACACGCCTTTCCGGCTGGGCATCCGTGCCATTATAAAATACGGCAAAGCTGGGAGTAGGCAGTTTCAGCCTTCTCTTGGAGTACAGGGATTTGCCACTTACGAACCTTTCAAACTGCCGTGCAATATAGATCAGGTCACGCAGCGGCATGTTCGGGTTGTAGCTGGACTGGTGCTCATAGAGGTTCAGCTCAGACATTAAAAGGAAGGAAATGTCATTTTTCATACCCATGTAAATTGCATTGTCAAGGGTATAGATCACCAGATCCTCCTCGTTTTGGTAATCTGTTCCGTTTAAACCGTTGTAGAGCTCCAGCAGATGAGCCTTTTTGTTGAATAACATACGAAATACAGTATCTTTGTATTCCCTGTTTACCGGTGTTTTTTCTTCCTGCATAAAAATACTCCTTTCTGCACTATAGGCCTTTGCCCGTGTCTGCTGGCAGAAGCAGCGCTTCTTACAGGAAATACAGGTCTGCCGCTATGCAGAGCCGTTCTTCTTTCGGTGCTCCTGCCTGTTGAAAATAGTTGAATTTGAAGCATGGAGTTCCGAAAAGAAAACAGATACAGCCCGCCGGAGGCGTTTGGCTGTAAAGACTGGCTGGAATGCCGGATCCTTAGAGAAAACATGCTCATTTACACTTTAGCATGGCAGGGGTGGTTCCGCAAGGGGCTTTTATCAGGATTGAATGCTCATTTTACATGAAAAACATAATATCGAACTATTGTTGACATTTCTATATAATATGATAAAATGTACACATAATATCATTAAAAGGAGAATACAGCACATGGGAAGTGTATTAAAGGACTTGTATGATGGAAAGATTTTCTTTGCGGGGCAGTCGCGTTTACAGATGGAGGAAAACCAGAGAAGGAGACGTGAACGGCTGGGGGACTGTGATGAATTCATTCAGAGACTGAAGAGGATGGATCCCGCTCTGGCGGATCAGTTTATAGGAATCATGGATGAACAGCTGGAAACGCTTCCTTCTGAGACTACGGCGGCCTTTATTGATGGATTCCGGCTGGGAGCGAGGATGATGATCGAAGTGTTTGAGGGCAGTGGACGTGAGGAAAACGGCATATAAAAAACAGCCGCCAGTTTACGGCTGCTTTTCGCCGATCCTGCCTTGTCATTTTCATTCTTCAAAGTCAGCCATGCTTTTGCCGCAGCAGCTCGATCAGCTGTGAAACAACAGCAATCTCATCCTCCGTCAGTCCGGCCGTATCAAAAGGGCGGATTTCAGAAATTCCCAAAAGGAAATCAGTGGAAACGTGGTACATATGCGCCAGACTGATCAGTACATCGTAGGAAGGATAGCGGGCACTGGATTCATAGGAAGAAACGGCGCTGATTGCAAGACCGATCCTTTCTGCAACCTGTTTTTGGGTCAATCTGTTTTCCAGGCGGAGTGCCTTCAGCCTCTCTCCCAGTTGTGGTAAATTCACCATATGTGTCACCTCATATACAGACAGTGTAGCAAACATCTTTTCCATAATGGTGAAATTAATTTCACAAAAACAGAAAAAATATATTGTAAATGCTAAAAGTTAGTGATAAACTTACTACTGTACAGTAGAAGTGCACATTTTTACATGTAAAAAAGCGAAAAAATTGTACGGTTTTATTAAATGCACCCAAACGGAGGAGGTTAGAGATGAAAAAGAAGGTATTGGCATATTTACTGGCAGCAGCGGTGGCCGTTGGGATTACAGGATGCGGCGGCAGCAGCGGACAGGCGGGAACTGAAGATGCGGGGGCAGTAAGCTCTGAGGCCGCCGCCGCAGAAGGCACTGTAGCCGGAGACCGCGTATCGGTGGAAGACGAGGGAGGAGCTTCTTCCGGAGAACCGGTATCCTTTTCGTTCTGCCAGGGACAGCCGGAGTATCAGACGGCGGCGCAGAATCTGGTGAATGCGTATATGGAGGAGTTTTCTAACGTCACGGTAGAGCTGATTACGGATATTTCCAACCTGAAGACGGAGCTGCAGGCAGGGAACATTCCTGAGATCTTCTATACAGAAGGCTATACCAATATGAAAGCATATTCTGACTATATCACAGATCTTTCGGATCAGCCCTGGATTGGACAGATCCTTGATACAGCCATAGAGGCGGTAACCATGGATGGGAAGGTGGTAGGCTTTCCGACCACATTTTCGGGGGAAGGCATCTGTTATAACAAGAAGATGTTCGAGGAAAACGGCTGGAAGGTTCCAACCACAAGGAGTGAGCTGGAGGCACTGTGTGAGCAGATCCAGGCAGCGGGTATTACGCCTTTTGCCAATCAGTTTGCAGACGACTGGCTGATCGGACAGCTGGTCAGCGGTGCGGCTTATACGCACATCCCAGATACACAGAAGTTTACGGATGATCTGTATGCAGGAAACGTTTCTCTTGCGGATACGGAGGAAATGAAACTGGTCTTTGACATCGTGGATCTGATGGTAAAATACGGTACGCCGGATCCTTTGAGCTATAGCTGGAACGAGGCCTGCTCTGCATTTGCAACCGGACAGACTGCAATGATTTTTGAGGGGGACTGGATCTGGTCAACCATTCAGCCCATCGATCCGGAAATTCAGGTGGGAATGTTCCCGGTGCCCACGTCAGACAACGCGGAGGAGAATAAGCTTCTTGCGGACGTGAATATGGTTCTCCACATCGGTAAAGGCTCGGATAACCCGGAGGCCGCAAAGGAATTCATGAACTGGCTGGCCACAAGTGAGACAGCCAGGGAGATTCTGCTGAAAGAGTATCAGTTCGTACCATGCTTTGAGGGATGGGAATATCAGGGAGCGAATCAGCTGGCCGCATGCACCAAGGAATACTTGGATAAAGATCAGGCGTATGCCTGGTGGTGGAACAAGTGGCCTGATAATTTCAGACCTACGGCTGGACAGGAGGTGCAGAAATACATTGAAGGAACGATGACTGCCCAGGAAGCTCTGGAGGCGATGGATCAGGATTGGGATAATATGACCACGCAGTAAGGGATCCGGGAGTGTAGACCTGAGAGTATAAAGCCTTGCCGCACCCTTGACAGGAAAGAGAAGAAAAGACTGTGGAGCGCATTCAAAAGGCCTTCGCAGGATTGAGGTTCACTTTTCAAGGGCGCGGCATTTTTTATAAAAAGCGGCCTGCCTGGCGTATCAGCCTTTCCTTGCGGGACTTTGATGCTCCTGCCGGGCGGCGGAACGGAGTTTGCTATGAAAAAGACGAAAAAATACTGGGGGAATTACTGGCTGTTTGTAGGGCCTGTCTTTTTTTCTTTTCTGCTGTTCTATTTTGTGCCCATCATTCTGGGACTGCGGTATTCTTTTTATGACTGGAACGGAATCAGTAATGCAAGAACTTTTATTGGATTGAAAAACTATACACAGTTACTTGGCGATAAGAATTATTGGGACTCTATCACATTTACTTTGAAATATGCGTTCTGTTATGTGGTGTTCACCAATGTGTTTGCCCTTTTGATGGCGTTGTGGGCAAACAGCGCTCTGAAAGCGTCTATCTGGATCCGGGTCTGCTTTTTCCTGCCGAATGTTCTCAGCCAGGTGATCTGCGGAATGCTGTGGAAATTTATTTTTAACCAGGCAGGAACGAAGCTGGCGGATATGACCGGGATCAGCGTTTTTGGGATCAAGCTGCTTGGTTCCTCAGATACGGCCTGGATTGCTATCGTTCTGGTGTCTCTGTGGACGTCGATCGGATACAATATGACCATTTATCTGGCAGGGCTGGTGTCCATTGACAAAATGTATTTTGAGAGTGCGGCTATCGACGGGGCGGGCAGGATCAGAACCTTTTTCTCCATCACACTGCCGTTGATGATGCCATCCATTACGATCACCCTGTTTAATACGATTTCGGGCGCCTTTAAAATGTTTGACGTGAGCGTATCCCTTACCGGAGGCGGGCCGGGGCGTTCCACCACAAGCATGGCGCTGGACGTGTACAACACAGCTTTTAAGGAAAACAGGATGGGGTACGGACAGGCGAAGGCGATCATCCTGCTGATCGTGGTGGTGGTAATTGCCCTTCTGCAGGTGAGGGCAACCAGAAGAAAAGAGGTGGAGATGTGATGAAAAACAGTAAAAAGATAGTGATACTGTTTCTGGAACTGTTGACGGCGCTGGTGGGAATCGTCTACGTCTATCCTGTGCTGATCGTATTTATCAATGCCATAAAGCCATTGGGAGAGATTCTGGTGAATCCCTTTTCTTTCCCCAAGAGCCTTTTTCTGGACAATCTGGAATATGTTCTCGGGACGATGAAGTACGCGCGGCTTTTGATGAATACCCTGATGATCGCAGTGATAGTAGTGGTATTGTGTATCCTGCTTACTTCTATGGCGGGATGGATGCTTACAAGGGACGGATCCAAAATGAGCGGCGGGATTACGGCGCTGTTTCTGTCCTCCCTTCTGGTTCCTTTCCAGTGCTTCATGATCCCTATAGCCAAAATGGCGAATTCCATGGGAATCAATGATACTATCAGCGGCTACGTCTGGATCCAGGTGGCTTTGTATGCACCCATGGGGATTTTCATGTATCAGGGCTTTACGAAGAACGTTCCCCTCAGCCTGGAGGAATCGGCCCGCCTGGACGGGGGGAGTCCCAGGCAGATTTTTTTCCATATCGTATTTCCGCTGATGAAGCCCATTACCACCAGTATTATGGTATTATATTCTCTGTGGATCTGGAATGATTATCTGCTTGCCAGCATTATGCTTCACAGTGAGAGTAGGAAAACCATCACCGTGGCGGTGTACGGTTTTTATTCCATGTATAATAACCGATGGGATTATGCCATCACGGCAGTGGCTTTGTCCATTATCCCTATCACCATTGTGTATCTGCTCCTTCAGAAGCATATTGTTTCGGGAATCACAGCCGGGGCGGTGAAGGGCTGAATTGTTGCGTTTACAGGCTGTCTCAGGCACTGGCAGGAAGGCTTATGTGAGACAGGACAGGGAAAAGGGATGTGGAAATGAGGTATGGCAGAAGAGGAGGGAAAGATGGAGAAGGAAGAAAACAGACAGGAAAGGGGAACATGGCCTGGAATACAGGAAAATCCGGAGACCAGTATAGACTGGGATATCATCGATAAACTATATGCCGGATGGCTGGGAAAGGTGATCGGCGTCAGGCATGGCGCTCCTGTGGAGGGCTGGACGTATGAACGGATCCGGAAGGTGCATGGCCGGATCGACGGTTATGTGGAAAAGTACCGGAATTTTGCCGCAGACGATGATACCAATGTGCCCGTATACCTGATCCGTGCAATGGAGAGGAAAAGGGATGGGTATGATCTGAAGCCGCAGGATGTAGGGGAGGAGCTGATGAACGCATCCCCTTATGAGCATGGATTTTTCTGGTGGGGAGGATATGGGATTTCCACGGAGCATACGGCATATACGAATCTGATGAACGGTATTCCGACTCCTGCCAGCGGGAGTATGGCGCAGAATGGGAGTACGGTGGCAGAACAGATCGGCGGCCAGATCTTCATAGATGTGTGGGGGCTGATCTGTCCCGGAGATCCTGACCGGGCGGCCTATCTGGCTGAGTGCGCCGCAAGTGTGACCCATGACGGGAACGGGATTTATGGAGGGATATTTATAGCCTGCTGTATCAGTATTGCTTATGTGGAAAAGGATATCAGGAGGATTCTGAACCGGGCGCTTTCCTACATCCCTCATACCTGTGAATACGCCAGAGCAGTCCGGGCGGTGATGGCATACCATGAAAAGCAGCCAGAGGACTGGGAAGCCTGTTATCGATACATCTATGAGAATTGGGGATACGACCGATATCCCGGCAACTGCCACATTATTCCCAATGCGGCAGTGATGATTCTGGCGCTGCTGTATGGAAATGGGGATTTTGACGAAACGCTGAATATTGGAGTGATGTGCGGATGGGATACGGACTGCAACGTGGGGAATATCGGCGCTATCGTGGGAGTAAGGGGAGGGACAGCCTGCATTAATTATGAAAAGTGGGCAGCGCCTGTCAATGATCTGATGATCTGTTCCGGTACGTTGGGAGATCAAAATATCACGGATAACGCCCGAATTACCGATTATCTTCTGCGTCAGATGGAGAAAACAACAGGAAAGGAGGCGCCGGCTCCCCTTCATGAAAAGATTGGAGAACAGGGGCAGGATTGTCACTTTGAATATCCAGGTTCAACCCACTGCATGAGGGGAAGGAGCGTGTCGGGAGAATTATTTCTGGAAAATGTATGCAAAGAAGCATACAGCGGCAGGCGTTCCCTCAAGGCCGGGCTGGGAGGGGAGTGGGCGGAGATATATAAGAAAACCTACTATTTTCCTCGGGATTTCAGCGACAGCAGATACGATCCCTCTTTTTCTCCTATCCTCTATCCAGGACAGAGCCTGCGGGCAGCGTTGAAGCCGCATAAAGCGCTTTCCTGCCGCCTATTCGTAAAAGACAGCAGAAGCGGGATCCGGCTGGAGAGCGGGGAATATGAAATTTCCGGCGGAGAATGGAAAAAAATGGTCTGGAGGATTCCGGCGGATAAAGGGCTGGCTCTTATCGATGAGGCGGGGATATTGATCCGCAAAGGGCCGGGTGAGACGGTGGTATATCTGGACGATTTTGGCTGGGATGGAAAGAGTATCTGGGAAATCCGGTTCGATCGGGAACAGTTAGAGGACTGGCGGATTAATGAACAGTCCGGGCCGCATTTTGAAATATCCCAGATGGCACGCTGGAAAGGTATCACTTATCTGGAAGAAGGCTGGCTGCATGTGACCGGAGCGGATATGGCTTCCGCCTTCACGGGAAGCAGCGGTTGGGAGGATGTGAGGGTAGAAACAGAAATCGTTCCTGTAAAAGGGATGCACCATTATCTGAATTTCAGGGTACAGGGAGCTATGCGTTCCTATGCCTTCGGGCTGGATCAGGGTGAAGCGGTGCTTCTGAAAAACAAATGTGGGTACAGGAAGCTGTCCGGGCGGCCTTTTGCCTGGAAGGAGGGAGAAGCCTTCCGGATCAGGATCGAGGCGCATGGCCGCAGGATCTGCGCTTTCATCAATGGGGAGCAGATCCTGGAGTTTACGGATGAAGGGGAAGCCTACCTGTATGGCGGCGTGGGGCTGACCACGCGGGAGGCCAGCCATGTGAAATGCAGGTGGATAAGAGCGGAGGAGCAATAGGGGAGCCGGAGGAAAAGAGAAGGGTGCTTCCTGCCTCTTCATCAAGAAGCCGCCATCCCGTCCCCGCCCTTTAATTCCTTCCTCACCACCATCAGCATCGTCACAAAGCAGGCCGTTCCGCCGATAAAATTGGAGATGGGCTCCGCCAGGAATACTCCGTTTACCGGGGGAGTAACGAAGCGGGGCAGCAGGAAAGTGAGAGGCGCGACGATCACCACTTTTCTCAGGATAGAGAAAAAGATGGCGAACCGCGCCTTTCCCAGCGCCTGGAACACGGTCTGTCCGGCGAACTGGAGCGACATCATAAAGAAGCCGAAATAATAGATCTGCATGGCGGGGACAGCCGCCTCCACCAGGTCTGCCTGGGTGTTGAAAATATGGATGAAGAACACAGGGAACAGGTGCAGGAGTCCCCAGAGGGTCACGGTGTAGCAGATACAGCTTGCCGACATAAAACGTATGGCAGTGCGGATCCGCGTATATTTCCCTGCGCCGTAGTTGAAGCTGATCACAGGCTGTGCGCCGTTGGTGATGCCGGAGACGGGCATGGACACGATCTCCCGGATGGAGTTGACGACGGTCATAACGCTCACGTACAGGTCTCCTCCATATGCGGACAGGGTGGAATTGCAGGCGGCCTGGACGATGCTGTTGGTTACGGCCATCATAAAGCCGGACAGGCCCAGGGCAGTGATGCTTCCCACGGTGGCCGGATCGGGTCTTAAATGGCGGGTGCGGATGCGCAGAATGGTGCGCCTGCCGGTAAGAAAACGCAGCGTCCATGCGGCGGACACCGCCTGGGAGAACACGGTGGCTATGGCTGCGCCCCGGATTCCCATATCCAGAGAAAAGATGAAAATGGGATCCAGGATGATATTCAGAAGCGCCCCGATCAGCGTGGTGCACATGCCGGTGCGGGCGAAGCCCTGCGCGTTGATGTAGCTGTTCATGCCAAGGCTGAGCATGACGAAAACCGTCCCGAGCATATAGATGGACAGGTAGCTGTCTGCGTAAGGGTAGGTGGCGTCGCTGGCGCCGAAGGCATAGAGAAGCGGCTTTTTGAAAATCAGTCCCGCGGCGGTTAATACAGCTCCGGTGAGCAGGAGCATGGTGAAGCTGTTTCCCAGTATTTTTTCGGCTTCATCCAGATCCCCCTTTCCCCGGGCGATGGAGCATAAGGGAGCGCCTCCTGTGCCGAACAGGCTGGCAAAGGCGATCACCAGAGAGATCAGGGGCATACACAGGCCCAGCCCGGTGAGCGAGAGGACGGACTGGCCGGG
This sequence comes from uncultured Eisenbergiella sp., assembly GCA_963559585.1. GTDB lineage: Bacteria > Bacillota > Clostridia > Lachnospirales > Lachnospiraceae > Eisenbergiella. The sequence continues at coordinate 26,481 of CAUWLJ010000032.1, forward strand.
GATACGGCCGATATACATGCGGTCCACAATATTGTATAGAAGGTTGATCAGCTGTGCCAAGGTCATGGGAAGCGCCAGGGAGAGGATGTTTCGGATGACGCTCCCACGGGTAAAATCTCCTTTGGGAGATTTTACCCTGGAAAAATCCCCTTCGGAAGATTTTTCTCTGTCATAATCTCCTTCGCCAGACCTTTCTCCTGCGGATTTTCCTTTGGAGGTATCTCTCTGAAAAGCTCCCTTTTGAGTGTTTTGACTGTGTATGTTCATAAGTCGTTTTCCTTCCCGTAGGGGATCTGCGCATCGGTAAAGAGGTTGGCGGCATTTCCGGTGAACAGGATTCGGATTTCATTTGTACCACGCCTCAGATGGCCGCAGAGGCTGAAACGGTGGGGGCTGTAAAAACTCACATCCACAAGGGAACCGTTGCAGAAGCATTCTGCCATTTCTTCTCCGCGCACCTGAAAAACGGCAGATTCGGCTTCGGAATCCGCATTCAGGCAGAAACGGTATTCTGCCCGGTTGTGTTCTTTTCTTACCAGCTCCAGCCGATGATTCCAGTCAGGGACGGACTGCAGCGGCAGGCAGGGGGCGATGCCTTGGATTTTGGCGGCGGTCTCCGCGAGCTCTGTCTCAGTCGTCACCAGGATAAGTCCGCAGGAGGGCAGGGTCAGGTCAAAGGAGAGGCCGTTTTCTGAGGCCCCGGCTGAAAGGGGGAAGAAGGATCCTGTCCATAGATCCAGACCGGTGATCCTCCGGTGTGCGGGTGAAGGGGAGGCGTCCGTTTTCCCGGCTGCATCCAAAGCGGGGCTTCCGCCGTCCGCCGGGGACGGCAGGGTGATCCGGGAGAAAATGGTTTCCTGCCCTTCGTTGCACAGAAGATAGAAGGTGTGTCCTTCTTTTTCAAGGCGGACTGCACGCAGATCCTTTTGAGGCGTATCGGTGAGCAGGGTACGCAGATGCAGGGAAGTTTCCGGGCAAAGGAGAGGTTCCACACTGCGCAGAATGGGGACGCCTGCGGCTTTTCCGCGGATACGGTCAGACCGGGAAAGGAAGGCTCCTGCTTCTTTTTCCGGGCAGGGGAGCTCTGCGGCTAGGGCAGGCTTGGGCAGTCCAGGATCAGGCAGTTTGGAACCAGGCAGCCCCTGATCGGGCAGTTCCGTATCAGACAGCCCAGAATCAGCCAGATCCAGCACCGCAAAATAGCGGTGCTTTCCCACACGGAGAAAGCCGTTTTCCCAGACGCAGTCCTGAAGCAGAGCCGTGGGAAGATAATGGAATTCGATCTGGTTTTCATACAAAGGGGCCAGCGCAGCGCAGGGAACCCGGTTGCTGTCGCACAGGACGGCGATTTTGGCATGATTTTCGGAGTCCGTCATCAGGAAAGAAACTCTTTTCATATAGTCTGAAAAATAACGGTAATAGGGCCACCAGATGTTGTTTGGGCCCACATCAGGTGGACGCTCTCCGCTGCGTGCGCCCTCCACGCTGTAATAAAAGGCATGGGGGATGAACAGATTCACCCCTCTTATGCCAAGCCAGTTGATGTACCATTTCATATCTTTTCCGGTAAAATACCAGGGCAGTCCGTTACGGACGCACACTCCAAAACATTCGTTGGCATTCCGTCGGCGTCCAAGATGCCTGGCAATGTCCGCGGTCAGCCTTGCCTGTACGCTGTCCGGCTCCCGGAGCCCTCCTGTTTCCGGAGCCACGCGGCGCAGGATCAGATCCTGGCCGGGTACGTGGAAAAAAAGCTCCTCCTCCACATCATCACTCTGGGCAGGATGTCCCATCAGCCAGATATGGTGGTCTGAGCACCATCGGGACAGGGGGGCGTAAAAGGCTTCCCTCAGATGTTTTTTTATGAGCTGACGGTAGAGACGGGTAGTGGTGTTTTCCCTGCCTGTAAAGAGGTACACAAGCTCATCAGGGCAGCCGCCCGCCTCCGCAAGCTCCCGCTCCATGCCGCTGGCCCAGGGGAAGAAGCCCTTCACATTTCTGCCAAGAGGATCAGGCTCATCGGTAAAAAAGCCGATAATGGTGGTTCCGAAATACTCTTTCAGTTCCTCATAATATCTATCGTGGGTCAGGTGCAGAAAGCGTTCCACCGCACGAGGATTCAGAATGTCGGCAGCAGCAGGCGCAGCAGGTTCCCCGTCATCCTCACCGAAATGGATACCGCGGATCGTCCCCCCTGTAAAACGGTATACCACACACTGTCCGTCCGGCAGACGGGCGATCACCGGATCTGTGCCGGGATTTCGCGTCAGAGTGATTCCTCTGGCGGCCAGCTCAGGATGCCCCTGTACCACCATTCCATGGGCGGAGCCAGAAGGGTACATGCCCTCGTCATAGAGCGCCACCTGCATATTCAGCCGGGCCGCTTCCTCCACAGTGTATCTGACAGCATCAAAAAAAGCGTCGGACAGGTAGGGAATCTCCCTTGGAATTCCGATCCTGGGGTGCAGGATGAAGCCGTTCACGCCCTTTTGTACAAAATCCTCAAGCTGTGCGCGGATTTTTCCCTGATCCGGTCTGTCATTCAGAAACCAGAAGGGAAGGGGGCTGTATTGTGGAGAGGGATGTTTGATTTTCTCGTAAAAGGAAGGGATCTGTGCGGAAGCTTTGCTTTTCATGCGTTCTCCTTTTCCGGAAGGCAGACCGGTGACAGAGCGCCTGCCTTCTGTGCATATCAGACTGTGCTTCTGATTGTAGCACGTTTTCCTCCGTTGTTCCAGTGAGGAAGCCTTTTACCGGCAAAAAAGCGCAGGATTTCCCCTGCGTTCTATGGATCTATGGCTTCCCTTTCTGTACAAAATATTACCAGTCCATTCCCTGTTCCTTATAGAACCGCCTGCTGAAAACTATGCCGGGCATTTCCTCAGATGGGTCGGAGATGGATGCCCGATTCAGCCTGCTTGACCGTCGGAGGCCCATATTCCCCAGCCTCCGCTGACCGGATCCTGAAACAGGGTATAGCGGGGAGGGGCGAAAGTGAACCAGATGAAAAGGACAGTCAGAAGGGTCAGCAGGAATACGGCCAGCAGAGAGGAAATGCGGCGCGCCAGAAGGGAAGGGTGCATATGAAGTGTGGAGACGACGCGCCTGGCATGGGCCTCCAGACTGCAGCTTAACACGAAGCACAGGAGAATGCTGAACAGGAAAATGGCGATATCCACCCAGAACAGGTGGGTGCCCAGGATCAGGCTGCAGCCATAGAAAAGGAGCGGAATGGAGAGAAGCCCTGCCAGAAGGGCACAGGCTCTGGAGGGTAGAAAAGCACGGGGCCAGCGCCTGAGGCTGCCTTCCCACAGGGTATAGAGGAGCAGGGGAAAAAAGAGCAGCTTCAGGTGCTCCCAGACGGATTCGTTTACCGGAGAGATGAGGGCGGCAGGCAGAAAACGTCCGGCTGCCTCAAAAAGAAAATGGAGACCGCTTCCTGCCAGAGCTGTGAACAGAAAGCCTCCTACAGCGAAAAAATATTTGTTTCCGGGTTTTTCATTGCGTTCCATGGCGTCCTCCTCGTGATGTATCTTTAGTATAAGCATGTATAGATCCTTTCATGCACAGAATTTTCGGCGGCAGATTGGTCATATTGGACATATTTTTTAAAAATAGGTGGATTTCAGACAGCAGAATGTGATATATTATTACCAAAGTAACATGGTGAAAACGCAGTGAAGGGGGAGAAGCAGCACTGTTTGAGAGAGGCGTCAGAGTACGCAGACGGGGGTACGATGAGGAAGAAGCCTGGCAGTTTAAATGATGTACTGAACAAGGAATTAAAGGATCTGGGAGGCTTTTGGAGCAGGAATGATTTCAGACCATTGCTGATCCATGATTCTGTGATCACCTCCAGGAGGATTAACCTGATCAATGCCTGGTACAGCACCGGATGCGCGATACAGCGTCCGGCCAGGGGGATACGCAGTACACGAAAGCTGCTGCGTTCAGGAGAGCGGGTTCGTATTCCGGTGACGATCTATGAACCGGAAGGGCTTGGCGAGAGTGCGCCATGTGTGGTGTATTATCACGGAGGGGCTTTCGTACTCCGGGACAGGCCCGCGTCCCATCGGGTGGCGCAGATTTATGCACAGACTGTGGGGTGTAAGGTGATTATGGTTCATTATCGGGTGGGCCTGCCTTATCCGGAGCCGCTCAAGGACTGCTACAGAGGTCTGTGCTGGGTGGCGGAGAATGCCCGGAGGCTTGGGATCGATGCAGAAAGGATTGCAGTTCTGGGCGACAGTGCAGGCGCAGCCCTGGCGGCGGCGGTGACTTTGCTCGCCAGAGACCGGAAGGGACCGAAGCTCTGTTTTCAAATGCTGATCAGTCCGGTAACGGATCATCGGATGACCTCCTGGTCCATGCGCCAGTACGTGGATTCTCCCGGATGGAATGCGGGACTGAACAGGCAGATGTGGGAGCTGTACCTGTGTAAGACGCAGGGGGCAAGACCCAGGTATGCGGCTCCTTTGTGCGCAGAGTCGTTGAGAGGGCTTCCGCCGGCCTATGTGGAAACGCAGGAGATCGACTGTCTGAGAGACCAGGGGAATGCCTATGCCGACCGCCTGTCCAGAGAGGGCGTGAGAGTAGAGCTGAACGAGATCAGGGGAAGCTATAACGGCTATGACATTCATGATAAGAATACTTTGGTACAATTATCCCTGCACAGAAGATGTCTGGTGCTGATAAAGGAGTTTACCCGGGAGGGAGAAGATGGAACGGACATGCTATAAGCTGATCGCACTGGATCTGGACGGGACGCTTCTGGATTCTTCGCACAGCATTACCGCCCGCGCCCACCGTGCAATAGAGCGGATATTGGAAAGCGGCCGCCTGGCCGTGTTCGCTACCGGCAGATGCAGGGCGGAGACAGAAGAATATCTGGCTCTGTTTCCCGGAATGCGTTATCTGATCTGTGAAAACGGAGCCTGTGTGCTGGATCTTTTTCAAGATCGGGCCATCTGTACCCGGCCAATCGATCCGCAGACCGGGGAGCAGGTTATCCGGGCGGTGGAGAGAGAGGAGGTGCTGGCTGCTTTTTTCATTGGAAACAGGCCTTTTATGGACAGGAAGGCTATGGAGAGGCTGGAGGAGTTTGGCCTGGAGAGCTACCGGGAGGTATTTGAACGGAACGTGGTGAGAGTGGAGGAGCTGTATGCTTTTTACCGGGACAAGCCGCTGCAGGCGGAGAAGATCAATCTGTATTTCCGCAGCCGGACGGAGGGAGAGCGGATCAGAGAACGCATAGAGGGGCTTCCGCTTACTTTTTCCAGCTCGATTGCGGGCAATTTGGAAATCAATGCTGCGGGTGTGAACAAGGGAAGCGGTCTCAAAGCCCTGTGTGACTGGCTGGATATTCCCCTGGGGCAGGTTATCGCGGTGGGGGATAACAGCAATGACTGTCAGATGCTGGAGATGGCCGGACTGCCCGTGGTGATGGGAAATGCTGTGCCGGGCTTACGTCCGCTGGGACGTGTGATGGCTCCTGACTGCGACCATGACGGAGCGGCGGTGATCATGGAGAGATATATGCTGTGAAGGGAAAGAATCCTGCGGGGTTCTTTTTTCGCACCCTATACTATACATAAACAGGTATATGATAAAAAATGGTACTTGACATTACAAGGTACTGGATATATGATAACACTAAAGGAAGGCGATGCCATGAACGCACAGTTTAAAAAAGGAGTTCTGGAGCTGATCGTCCTGGAATCGGTGCACCAGAAGGACAGGTACGGATATGAGCTGGTGGAGGAGGTGTCCAAGGTTGTGGATGTGAACGAGGGCACAATCTATCCGCTTCTGAAGCGGATGACCAACGAGCATTATTTTGAGACGTACCTGAGGGAATCCACGGAGGGCCCTCCCCGGAAATATTACCACATTACGGCGGCGGGGATTCTGTACCGGGACGGTCTGGAGAAGGACTGGGAAGAATTCAGCCAAAAGGTCAGTTCCTTTCTGAAGGAACAGAAAAGAGGAAGAGAATGAACAAAGAGGAATTTCTGCGTGTTCTGCGGGAAAAACTCTCCATTCTGGATGAGAAGGAGATGCAGGATATTCTCAGCGAATACGAACAGCACATCGACATGAAAACAGCGGGAGCCATGACGGAGGAGGAGGCCATTGCAGATTTTGGGAATCTGGATGATCTGGCATCTGACATTCTGGAGGCCTACCATGTGAGAGCCGACTACGGAAAGGACAGCAGAGGGATGGAGCCGAGAGCTGGCCTGTGGACGCAGCTTCAGTCCGGGACGGACCGGAGTTTCTGCTGGATCAAAGACACGTCAGGCCGCTTTGGGGCATGGCTTCGTGGAAAATGGAGAAGCTGCTCCGTTTTCTGGAGAAGATTTTTACAAAAGTGCTTTCAGACGGGAAAACGGAGAGAGAAAACGGAAATCCGGACGGATGAAGAACAGCAGGTATGCACTTTCGGGGAAGGAGGATGGCTTCCACCGGGAGAGAAGAGGGAAAACGGCAGAATGGAAAATGTGATCACTGGGATGGAAACCACTGAAGCAGATGCGGACAGAAAAGGCAGAGCAGGGAACAGAGAGAGAAACAACGGATCGCCCAGCTTTCTGTATGGAATGAGAAAAGGAATAAGGAGCTTCTTCTCAGGCTGTGCCGCTTTATGCCGGGCCTGCTGGCGGATTTTTGTCTGGGGAATGAAATGGGCCTGGAACCTGGGGTGGATTATGGTCGGAGGAATGATTGGACTTACCGCCTGCTTCTGTTTGTTTCTGCTGGGTGTATTTTTGGTTCTGGGATCGCAGGGCTATCCACTGACGGGAGTGACGATCGGTACGGTGGGGGTATCCATGTGCCTGGCCAGTCTGATGGGACTCTGCTTTACTTTTATGGTGAGGCCTGCAGACGAACCACGGATCAGGGAGGCTGCTTCCAGTCACAGAAAGAAGAAGGTAAGAAGGATGAAGAAGGAATACCCGGCTCAAGATGCGGGAGAGGAGGAATATCATGCGTAGATCTCAGATCATTCTGCTGACTGTTTTTGCGGCGGGGGCACTGATTACCGGAATTGGGACAGGTGCGGCTCTCGGTGAATATTCTTCCATGGAATATGAAGGAATTGTGACAATGGGAGAAGAAAACTGGGTCACGGACACCATCACCTGCAGATGGGAGCCTCAAAAGGGAGAGAGCCTGCTGGTCAATCTCTACAACTATCCTCCCCAGTGGAATGTGGAGCTGGTGGAGGATGAGAACGTACCGATGGGAGAATTGGAGTGTGAGTTTACCTACAACGGAGAACTCTATAAACCTCATGCCAGTGTGGAATCAATCATGGAGGGTGAGATGGAAGAAAGAACTTCTCCGCGGGAAACAAAGCCCTCCGGATACCTGGAAATGTGGATTTCCTATCAGGGAGACGAATTTGCGACACTGATGGAGTACAAGGATGATATGCTCCGCAGATTGAAGGAAAGAAAACTGGCCTCCTATGAACTGGCGACAGTGAAGGATGTAAAGATCCGAATGAATCCTGGTATGGCGGATTATCTGGAAATAAACGAATGATGCAGGAATGGCTGCGCTAAAAAGATCATACGAGAAAGACATCCTCCTTTCAGTGGAGAGGACAGAGAATGGCCGGGGAATCAATAGATATATTGATTCCCCGGTTTTTTCCAGAAAGGTGTACTTATCAGGACAACTGCCGGCAGTCTGACGTATTGCGTTTCTGCGTCTGCAGGA
>CAUWLJ010000033.1:0-33782 GCA_963559585.1 uncultured Eisenbergiella sp.
ATCCACAGCGGAGCGTTCTTTTTCATACAATAGGAAAGGAACTTTCCTATTGTATAAAAAAGCAGCCATCACTGGCTGCTCCTTCTCTTTTGTATCCCCAAAATGCCGCCTCCTGTATTCTGACTCCTAGCTGTCTGCTAGGTGGGTTACCGCAGCCGACGCTTCTGCCTTCCCCTGCGCAATGAGGGCCTGACATCCACTCGGCAATATAGGAGTCCCGTTTAAAGTAAATGTAGGTTCAAAACAACAGGAGTTATCGAACATCTCAGGTTAGTACTATTATATCCTGAAAGCGGCTGAAATACAACTGCAAAAATTCAGAATATAAATTATCAAGATTTCAAATCTTACTGTTTACCGGCCTGCCGGCAGGCAATAGCCTCCGCCGTTCCTTTTTCACACCGGACGTGTCGCTTCCTTCAGCCACTCCCTCTCCTCTGCTTCCAGAAGGGGAGCGATCTTTTCATACACCTGCTCATGGTAGCGGTTGAGCATGTCAATCTGGAAGGGCTGCAGATATTTTGTGTCAATGGCTTCCAGGTCGATGGGGACAAAGGTGAGGGTATCAAAATACATGAACTGGCCGTCTGAATTCTTGACGCCGTTTTTCACCACCATCACATTCTCCGTGCGGATCCCGTGGCTTCCTTCTATGTACACGCCCGGCTCGTTGGTCACGTCCATTCCCGCCTCCAGCAGGGCCTCCTTCTGGTTCCCCGTGAAACGCCAGCGGATACCCTGTGGGCCCTCATGTACGTTCAGGATATATCCCACCCCGTGGCCTGTACCGCATTTGTAGTCGATATTCCGATCCCACAGCGGGCCTCTGGCCAGAATATCCAGGTTCCTTCCGGTGCAGCCATAGAGGAAACGGGCGTTGCTCAGCTGCAGCATTCCTGCCGCCACCGCCGTGAAATGCTCCTTCACCTCGTCGGAGACGGGCCCCAGCACGATGGTTCTGGTCACGTCTGTGGTGCCGCCCATATACTGTCCGCCGGAATCCACCAGAAGCATTCCCTCCGGCTCCAGCTCCCTGCAGCTGTCCGGGTCAGCCTCGTAGTGCATCATGGCCGCATTCTCCTTGTAGCCGCTGATGGTGGGGAAGGACAGATCCAGAAAGCCGTCTATCTGCCTGCGCAGGTTGTCCAGATATTCCGCCGCAGTCACCTCGGTGATCCTCTGTTTTCCCACATTTTTCTTCAGCCAGTAAATGAACCGGCACACCGCCGCGCTGTCCTGCAGGTATACCTCCTCCATATGGGCAAGCTCCACCGGGTTCTTGACGGCCTTCATCCGCTCCGTGGGATTCTCTCCCTCCACACATGCCCCCTTTTCCTTCAGAGTACGGTACAGGGTGTAGCTGGTGTTCGCGCCGTCATAGAGCACGCACTCCTTTTCAGGGCGGCCCTTAATGAAATCTGCCACGCCTTCATAGGGCATCAGGGAAATGCCGTATTTAGCCGCATGGGCACGAAGCGCATCCGTTACCTCGCCCTCCTGAATGAAAATCCAGCAGTCCTCCTTCGTCAGATAAGCATAGGACAGCGCCACAGGGTTGCACTCCACGTCGCCGCCCCTGATGTTAAACAGCCACATCAGATCATCCAGCTTGGATAAAAGCAGGGCATCCGCCTTCTTTTCCGCCAGCTCCGCTCTTACATCCGCCAGCTTCTCACCGGCTGTGCGGCCGCAGACCGCCTCGTCCAGCACCATGACCGGATGGCAGGGCAGGGAGGGCCTGTCCGTCCACACCTGATCCGCCAGGTCTTTTTCATAGGAAATACAGATCTTCTTATCTTCCAGGGCCTTTTCCAGACTGCAGCCAAAGGCGGTATCCACCACCCGGCCATCGAAGCCCAGGCATTCTCCCTCCTTCATCTGCCGGGACAGATATTCCTGGATGGTGGCCACGCCCTCGTCCAGCATACGAAACAGCCTGATCCCGGTTCCTTCCAGTTCGTTTTCCGCCTGTATAAAGTATCTGCCGTCCGTCCAGAGCCCGGCCTCCCCGCGGCTCACCACAAGGGTTCCGTTGGAACCGGTGAAACCGGACAGATATTCCCTTACCTTAAAAAAAACATCCACATATTCAGAGTTGTGGAAATCCGCGGTGGGCACCATGTAATAATCCACTCCCGCCGCGCTCATAGCCTCTCTCAGCGCCTCAAGACGCTCTGCGATCACCTGATTCATTCTTACCATCCGTTCCGCCGTCCTCAGACGGCTTTTGAATTTTCTGCTCTTTCGACTCTCTATTGTAATACAATACGCACAAAAAAACCATCCCTAATCATGAACAAAATGTAAACTGTTTCTGAAAAAACATATTTTTTCTTGTAAGGTATTTTTATCCATGGTATTATTTAAAATATCTATTTTCTGTAGAAAGGTGGTTGATTATATGGAAGAACATAACAGCTATTCAGATATCACGCCAGAAATCATCCGGCTTGCCGGGATGAGCCAGGAGGCGGGGATCATCGAAACTGAGCTTTTTACCAAATACGACGTCAAAAGAGGGCTGCGTGACCTGAACGGCAAGGGCGTTCTTGCGGGACTCACCAATATTTCCGACGTGCGCGCCTCCAAGATCGTGGACGGCCAGTCTGTTCCCTGTGACGGGCACCTTTTTTACAGAGGCTATGAAGTCAACGATCTGGTCAGCGGGTGCCATAAGGACGGGCGTTTCGGCTTTGAAGAGGTTACCTACCTGCTGCTTTTCAACAAGCTTCCCACCAGGGATGAGCTGGCGGATTTTGAGAAGCTTCTGATCCACTACAGAAGCCTTCCCACCAGCTTCGTCCGGGATATTATTATGAAGGCTCCCAGCAAGGATATGATGAACACGCTGGCCAGGAGCATCCTCACCCTCTACTCCTACGACGACCGGGCGGACGATGTATCCCTGCCCAACGTGCTCCGCCAGTGCCTGCAGTTAATCAGCCTCTGCCCCATGCTCACCATCTACGGCTACCAGGCCTACAGCCACTACCACGACGGCAACAGCCTGTACATCCACCAGCCCCTCACCCAGGGTTCCATGGCGGAGAATATCCTGCATATTCTGCGCCCGGACAGTAAATTCACCCCTCTGGAGGCTCTGATCCTGGATGTGTGCATGATCCTTCACATGGAGCATGGCGGCGGAAACAACTCCACCTTCACCACCCACGTGGTCACCTCCTCCCTGACGGACACCTATTCCGTCATGGCCGCGGCCATCGGCTCTCTGAAGGGCCCCCGCCACGGCGGCGCCAACATCAAGGTGATGCAGATGTTCGAGGATATGAAGCAGGAGGTGAAGGACTGGGCGGATGAGGACGAGGTGGCCCATTACCTGGCCAGACTCCTTTCCAGGGACGCCTTCGACCATGCGGGGCTGATCTACGGCGTGGGCCATGCGGTCTATTCCAAATCCGACCCCAGAGCCGTGGTTCTGAAATCCTTCGTGGAGAGGCTTTCCGAGGAAAAAGGGCTTCACAAGGAATTCGAGCTCTACAATCTGGTGGAAAAGCTGGCTCCCAGGGTTATCTCCGGGGAACGCCAGATGTACAAGGGCGTCAGCGTAAACGTGGATTTCTACTCCGGCTTCGTTTACAGCATGCTGGGACTTCCCACTGAACTGTACACCCCCATCTTCGCCATCGCCAGAATGGTAGGCTGGAGCGCCCACCGCATGGAGGAGCTTGCCAACAACGGCAAGATTATCCGTCCTGCATACAAAACGGTCTGCACGGATCAGGAATATGTCCGGCTTGAAGACAGATAAAAAGTGTGCGTCTTGACGCACACCCACGCCGGGCGCGATTGCCGTCAGGCAATATCTGCCTCCCGCGCAAGTGCGCATCCACAGCGGAGCGTCCTTTTTTATACAATAGGAAAGGAACTTTCCTATTGTATAAAAAAGTAACATGAGCAATACTGTCCGCCGGCCTGCCAGTAAGCAAAAGGCGTGAAGTTTTCTTTCCTTCACGCCTTTTATAATGTGAACTGCCTGGCCGTCACGCTGGCGGGACAGGAAACAGCAGCCTTATCAGTCCTGTTCCATTCCTAGAGCGTGTTTGAAAATTCATTCCCGCCATCTGCACGCCCCACTTCGCGGTATATTTGCCCCAAATTCGTTTGACGTAGCCCGCTACGCCGCACTCATTTGGGGCAAATCTCCCACAAAGTGGAACGCACATCTGGCAGAAAGCAATTTTCAAACACGCTCTAGGAACCTTCTCACCACTTCCTTCATCCCATCCTTCTCACACTCCGTCCTGTGAAGCACAGGGGCGGTGCGGATCTCGTCGATGGCCGCCGGAACCTCCACGCCGGAAATCCTGCACAGCTCGTCCACCAAGGCAAAATCATCCCAGGCAGGATCCGCATATTTGGCGTCGATGGCAGTGAGCACGCTTCTGGCAAACTTGTAAGGGCTTGCCGTGGAAGCGATCACAGTCGCCGTCCCATCCCCGGTCTGCTCCCGGTACTGATCGTATACGGCAGAAGCCACGGCGGTGTGAGTATCGATCACATACCCTGTTTTGTCATAGAGGGAGCGGATCTTAGCAAAGGCTTCCTCCTCTTTGGCGCAGCCCCCGTAAAAATCGGTTAGCTCCGCTTTCATGGGCTCTGTGATCTCATAGCGTCCCTTCCCTGACAGAGCCTCCATGAACGCCCTGGTCTGCTCCGGGTTTTCCCCGGTAATCCTGTAGAGCAGCCGCTCCAGATTGCTGGAAATCAGAATATCCATGGAGGGGGAGCTGGTGAGAACGAAGTCCCTGTTCCTGTCGTAGGCTCCTGTCTGGAAAAAGTCGTAAAGCACCTTGTTTTCATTGGAAGCACAGATCAGCTTTGCGATAGGCAGGCCCATACATTTCGCATAGAAGGCCGCCAGAATGTTGCCGAAGTTTCCGGTAGGCACCGTCACGTTGATCTGCTCGCCCTCCCTGATCCGTCCCTCTGCCAGCAGACGGGCATAGGCGTACACGTAGTAAACGATCTGGGGCACCAGCCGGCCGATGTTGATGGAATTGGCGGAGGAAAACTGGTATCCGGCCTCCCCGATCTCCTTTTCCAGCTCTTTATCTGCAAAAAGGCGTTTCACTCCTGTCTGGGCGTCGTCAAAATTGCCATGAATGCCCACCACCAGGGTGTTGTCCCCCTTCTGGGTCACCATCTGCTTCTCCTGGATGGGGCTGACTCCGTTTTTGGGATAAAAAACGATGATCCGGGTTCCGGGCACACCGGCAAAGCCTGCCAGGGCCGCCTTCCCCGTATCCCCGGAGGTGGCGGTGAGGATCACGATCTCCTTATCCGCATGGTTTTTCTTCGCCGCTGTGATCATCAGATGGGGCAGGATGGAAAGGGCCATGTCCTTGAAGGCAATGGTTTTGCCATGGAAAAGCTCCAGATAATATGCGCCGTCCGCCTCAGCCAGGGGCGCGATCACCTCTGTGTCGAACTTGTCATCATAGGCCTTTGCAATACACTCCTTCAGCTCCTCCTCCGTAAAATCAGAAAGGAACAGCTTCATTACCTCATAGGCCGTCTCTCCATAGGTCATGGCGGCAAACTCACTCAAAGGCCTGTCAAGCTTTGGGATCTGTGTAGGCACAAACAGGCCCCCATCCTCGGAAAGGCCCTTCAGGATAGCCTGGGATGCGGCTGCAGTCACGTTGCTTCTGGTGCTTTTGTATAACATATCCTTCTCTCCCATCTGCCGCCTTGGCGGCTTACATGTTTTATATTTTTTGTGGAGCAGCCTGCTGCTGCTCCGTAGGCGCGGCTGAACTGACGCTGGCTGCCCCCTTATTCCTCAAAGGCCCGGTTCAGCTCTTCACAGCCCGGCAGGACGAACCTTCCATCCCGGATGATCCGGGTCTGCGTCCCGTCCGCCGCCACCGCGGACAGCTCTCCCAGTTCATCGTATGGGATCGTAATGTCCGTATGGCAGTTCAGATAGGCCCTGCCCATATCTTCCGCCCTCTGTGCGGACACCTCGTTCTCCTTGGCGATCAGGCGTTTTCCGTCCGGATTGTAAGTAACAAGCTCCTCCTCATGGGAGTAGCAGGTATCGCCCACCGCGAAATGGGGGCCCATCTTCTCTGCAATCAGAATGGGAAGCTTATCGCCGATTCCGTGTTTCTTTGCAAACACATATGCTGTGGTATTGGTGCCGATGGCAAACTCACCCATGGGAAGGGTATCGTGATGGTGCAGTACGTTTTCCCGGATCAGCTTCCGGTTCTCCTTCGCATCCTCAAAGTTGGCGCAGGAATAGGCGCCGATCATGCCGTCCTTAAAATCCATCTCCAGATCCAGGTATTTCAGGCCGTTTAAGTAGACCTCTGACACGTGCAGCTTCCCGCACGTCCCGGCCAGGACAGGGGAGGTGAAGACCTCCCCAACGGGAATGTTCACATCCGCCACGCAGTTTTCAAAATTGGTCTCCCGCTCCGGCTCCTTCAGCTCATGCAGATGTACCATCAGATCAGTGCGGTTGCCTTCCCGTCCCAGGATATGCACGTACTCCGCCTGGTCCAGGGCATCGATAAGCTTCTGCTGGATCCCCTGGTACAGCTTGTAGTCCAGCGTGTTCAGCCTCAGGACGCCCTCGAAGATCTCCTCAAAGCTTCCGCCGATCTCAGGAACGGGGAAGGCGATGATGGTGAAGCTTCTCTCCTCGCCCTTCACGTACTCGTTCATCAGCGCTCCTGCTTTGGACTGAAACTGTACGGAAAGCTTCTGCTGTTCCCCGTCAAAGCACAGGTTTTCCTCCTTATTTTCCGGTTCAAAGGGGATCTCCCCGAAGCCTTCGATCACTGCCGGGCCGCCGTGCACCGCAGCAAGCTCTTTTACGCTTTCCAGGGCGTTTTTATAGTTTTCCAGACGGTGGTTCACATATTTCCTGTCGTAGAAAAGAGCCTGGTCATATTCGTGGTCATAGTCAAACTGTTTATTGGCCGCCGCTCCATAGTAGCCGTTCTTGTTCAGCCTCCGGCCCTCCAGAACGCTGTGGGGGGCACGGTAGAGCACCGTCTCCAGACCCATCTGTCTGAAATTCTCCGCCGCTTTTCGCACCACTCTCTCAAAGCCAAGGAAATAACGGATGTTCACGGACTTCTTTTTGCTGATGTCCTTGCCCGTCGCCTGAAAGCCGATACGGTAGCCCTCCGTATAGGTATCCGCCATCAGCGCGATCTTTTCCTCCGGAAGCCCTGCAAGGAAGCGGGCCATGCGAAGCTCGTTCTCCGTCACATATTCGCCGAAGCGGTACAGATAAGAGGGGTCGGACAGATCGCTGTCCATAATAATACGAAGGGCAAAATCCTGCTGCCAGTCAAAGGAGGCGCGCATATTTTTTTCCAGCATCACCTCCGAATAATCGCTGGCAAACCAGTAGAGGATCCGGCGTATCTCCTCCGGATTGGGCAGAGTCTCCCTCTCCGCGCAGGCGCAGCAAAACGCCTGGTACACCTCCAGGAAAACCTCCATACGGATCACCATGGATTCCACATCCTGCTCATAGGCAAAGGGGATCAGGCTGCGAAGCTCCGCCGCCAGAAAAGACAGCATCCGTCCGAACTTTCTGCCAAGCCTGTCACAGGCAAAGGCGGGATTGGCATAGCTCTCCCCATAATGCTTTGGCAAAATATCCTCATAGAGCCTGCGGTTACGGCCTGCAAGCTCCGCCGCCCCGGCTTTCTCCAGTCCGCCCTGCCCGACAAAGCGGTATTCCTCCAGAAACAGGCCAATCAGCCCGGCAGTTCTTACAAAATAATCGGTAAAAGCCTGATCTGCCAGCTTCTCCTGCGGGATCTGTCCGATCCGCTGTGTGGCCAGCTCCAGCCGCTCCTGCAGAAGGGCGGCTTCCCCGCAGACATTTTCTGTTCTCTGTCCTTCCAGTTCCATTTCTCCTCCATGCCGGAGCTTTGTTTGCTTCGGCCTCTCATTCTGCCGCTCAGGCGGCTTTGCTGTCATCGAAAGCCCTGGCCTATGTCCCTTACCCTGCCATTCCGGCGTACAGGATAAAACCGATGGCCGCCAGAGTCAGCAGGTTCAGCGTGATCCCCAGATAGGAAAACACGTAAAACCGGTCTTTTATCATCTTGGACATGACGCCCAGCACCAGGCCCGCCAGTGCAAAAAGAAGGGCGAAAAGCACCGCAGCCCCGTACTTTACCAGCGCCTGTCCCTGGTTGCAGAAGGTGCCGTAAACGGCTGCCGCCACCGATACCAGGGCGATTGCCCCCAGGACGGTGGAAAAAATCCCCTTCTTCGTCTCATGCTTGTCCGTAAAGATATATTTCCGTCCCATTCCATCCGCTCCCGCTAAAACAGGATCCTGTTTCTTCCGGCCAGAAGCTTCGCCCCGGCTATCAGCATCAGCGTACCGCTCACGATCCCGGTAACCAGCAGAACCACGCCCAGCGCAAGATTGGCTGCTCCTGCTCCTCCCATAACCTTATATACCTTTTCTTCCATAATCCATCCTTTCCTTCCTGCCGGGGCGCTCCTGGCCCCGGCCCTGCAGGCCTGCGGCCGAAACGCACACAGGCATTCCGATTCCTGCGGTTCTCTACGCTCTTACACCATACTGTTCATAATATGCGTCGATGGCCTCCTTCATGCTGTCGTCAATGAGAATCCTGCCGTTACATGGTCTGTTATACAGATATTCCACCACCTCGTCCATACTCACGATGGCGTTTGCCGCAAAGCCGTAGGTCTCCTGGATTTCCTGCAGGGCGCTTTTCTCCCCCCTGCCTCTCTCACAGCGGTTCAGGGAAACCATCAGTCCCTGGATCGTCACATCGGCCTGGGCACGGATGATGGGGAAGGTCTCCTCAATGGATTTGCCGGAGGTGGTCACGTCCTCGATGATCACCACTCTGTCCCCGTCCTTCAGCCTGCTTCCCAGAAGGATGCCCGTATCGCCGTGATCCTTCACCTCCTTGCGGTTGGAGCAGTAGCGGACGTCCTTGCCGTACAGCTCGCTGATGGCCATGGTCGCAGCCACAGACAGAGGGATTCCCTTGTAGGCGGGCCCGAACAGCACGTCAAAATCCAAGCCATAGCTGTCATGAATGGCCTTTGCATAATACTCTCCCAGCTTCCGAAGCTGGGTTCCCGTCACGTAGGCTCCCGCATTCATAAAAAACGGAGATTTTCTTCCGCTCTTCAAAGTGAAATCTCCAAACTTGAGAACGTCGCTGGCTATCATAAAATCAATAAATTCCTGCTTGTATGCTTCCATGATCCGTTTTCTCCTTTATGAAAAAGTATATTTTTTGTTATCAGGTATCACCAAAAGGAACGTCATTTTCAGGCGTTCCTTCATCTTTTGATACTCCCTGTTATTGACTGACTGAAACGGCGTTTTCAAACACGTCTAGCCTTCCACGATCAGGTAACGGCCGTCCCCCACATCAAACACTTCATCGGCGTCCAGCAGCTCATCCAGATCGGTTCCTTCCACGTCAATGCCTTCTTCCTCAAAATAGGCCTGGACATCTTCTGCGCTGTCTACCACCACAGCCATGCACTCCTCCAGAAAGGCCTCCGCATCCTCCAGGCTGGAAACCACGTCTCCCTCCGGGAAAAGCCTGCTCTGATTTTTCAGGAAACACATTAAAACAGCGTCGTCAAATTCATGCATTTTCTGCAATCTCTCCTTTCTCTTTCTGTACGCCCGTACCGGAGTCTATCTGAACATCCATTCACACAGACGGCGCATGTACATTATCTACATCAAATATAACTTCTGAAGCAATGGAGCGCAAGTATTTTTTTCCATAAGGCTCTGCGCAACGTAACCGTTCAGCCCGCTCCCACAAAGCAGCAGCAGGCTGCTCCACAAAACGCCCCTTCGGGGCTTTCCGCAGCTTCGCAGCTCCGTCTCCCGCCGAAGTCCATGCCGGAAGGGGGCGGGGCTCACAGCCTGCCAATGTCTGAAACGCTTCTCCTCACCGTCCTCCACACCCCCTTCTCCTCGTAGGAGGGACAGCAGAAACGGGCGGCCCTCTTCACATCCGGATGGGCGTTCTCCACCGCATAGCTGCAACCGGCCGCCTTCATCAGGCCGATGTCGTTGGTATTGTCGCCGAAGGCCATGGTTTCCTCCGGCAGGATACCGAAGCGCTGCTGGACCAGGCGCAGGGCGTTTCCCTTATCCACGCTCCTGTCCATGAAATCCACCCACTCCTCGCCGGCCACGCAGACCTGCACACGATCCCTCCAGCGGGGGATCAGCTCCGTTTCCCCAAGAGTGCGGATGCTCCCTGCGTGGTAAACAGCGATCTTTAAAATCTGCACATTCTGGGCAAGCACGTCCTTTACCCGGCGGAATTCATTGCGGTAGCCGTGGGCCATCATATGAAGGAATTCCTGATTTTCGGATTCCAGGATACTGCCCTCCGGGGTGGATACGCTGAACTCATACCCTTCCCCCAGGGCGCGCAATTCCCTGATGATCTCCTCCGCATAGCTGCGCTCCATGGGCGTGACGGCAATATCTTCCCCCTTAAAATGGATGCGTGCTCCGTTCTCCGCAATATAGCAGACCGGCGCCTCCACATCCCGAAATACGTTCTGTATGCTGGCAAGCTGTCTTCCGCTGGCTGCGCAGAAAAGAATCCCTTTCTCCCATAGGCGGCAGATTTCCTCCGCCATCTCGGGATAGAGGTCGGGGGTGGATTCCTGTATCAGGGTTCCGTCAATGTCCGATGCGATCAGTTTAATCATTCCATCTTCCTTTCGTTTTGATTCAACAGTTCCAGCAGCTGCTCCGGGCGTTCAATGATGGAGCAGGCTCCGGCAGCCTCCAGCTCCTGCCTGTCCCGAAAGCCCCAGAGCACGCCCACGGTATGGATGAGCGCCCCGTTTCCCGTTTCCATGTCCACCGCCGTATCTCCCACATAAAGGCAGTCATCGGAAACAACGCCCAGCGCCCTTTCGATCTGGTATACGCCGTCCGGGGCAGGCTTTCTGGGAACCCCCTCCTGCTGGCCCTGCACATGGTCAAAAAAGCCTTTTCCGAACAGCTCCTCCACCACATGGAGCGTGTTGGCATGGGGCTTGTTGGAGAGCACGGCAATGCGGATCCCTCTCGCCTTCAGCTCCCCCAGAAGGGAAGGGACGCCATCGTAGGGCTTTACCTGGTACATACAGTCCCTGGCAAAAAGGCGGATGTATTCCTCATATACCTGGTCAAAATGGAGCAGCTTTTCATCTCCCGCTCTTTTTAAGGCCCGGCGGATGAGAACGGCAGCCCCATCCCCCACAAAATATTTGTAATCCTGCTCCCCGAAGGAGGGAAGGCCGAAGCGGTTCAGCGCCCGGTTCCCGCAGTAGGTGATGGAGGCGATGGTGTCTGCCAGCGTCCCGTCCAGATCAAAAATCACAGCCTTTTTCATAAAAACCTCATTTCCGGAAGCATCCTTTCCGAAAGCCTCATTTGTAAAAACCTCATTTCCGAAAGCTTTATTCCAGGAGCTTTACACAAAGCCCTCTTTTTTCAGCTCCTGGTAGAGCCTGCCCACGGGAAGGCCCACCACATTGTTGTAGTCGCCCAGGATGCCCTGCACGTATCTGGCAAAGCTTCCCTGGATGCCGTAGGCTCCCGCCTTGTCCATGGGATCACCGGAGTTTACATACTCCTCGATCTCCCACTCCTGCATGGGACAGATGGTCACGTCGGTCTTTTCATAAAAGCTTCTGTGGCAAAGCTTTCCATCCTCCTTCCAGATCCAGGTCACACCCGTGTACACCTGGTGCACGTTTCCCTGGAGCGTGCGGAGCATGGCGGAGGCCTCCTCCTTCGTTTTTGGCTTGCCCATGGCCGCATTCCAGTAATAAACCATGGTGTCCGCACCGATCACGATGGTGTCCTCATCGATCCCCTCCGCCGCCTCCATGGCCTTGTGAAAGGACAGCTCCATCACCTGGTCTTCAGGAAGGAGCGCCTGCGTCTCCTCCTCCCAGCT
Source organism: uncultured Eisenbergiella sp. (assembly GCA_963559585.1). GTDB lineage: Bacteria > Bacillota > Clostridia > Lachnospirales > Lachnospiraceae > Eisenbergiella. Next base: position 11,973 of record CAUWLJ010000033.1, read on the forward strand.
TCCGGGACGTACCTCAAATTCCCATCCGATCTGCCTAAGCAGCTCCGCCCGTCTGGGGGATCCGCTTGCAAGTATTATCTTATAATCCACTGTTTTCCTCCTCGTGCATCCTGGGTATGAATACTCTTGCCTCCGGAATGGTTTCCTCTGCCCTGGCTTCTTCTACGGCCTCCCGGCAGAACACCTCCTGGGAATTAAGCGCTTCCTTTCCTCTCCTGTCCACCCGCTCATAGCTTCCATCCGGCAGAAGGAGCTGCGCTTTGATGGTATCGGCAAGCTGTACCTCCAGGATATGCAGCAACTTTTCCTTCAAGCCGGGATCCTCCACCGGGAAAAGGATCTCCACCCGGCGTTCCAGGTTTCTGGGCATCCAGTCCGCGCTGCCGCAGTAAATCTCGCCTTTTCCTCCATTTTCAAAATAGAAAATCCGGCTGTGCTCCAGAAAGGCTCCCACGATGGAGCGGACGGTGATGTTCTCGCTCACGCCCGGAATCCCCACCTTCAGGCAGCAGATGCCCCTGACGATCAGGTCGATCTTCACGCCCGCAGCAGAGGCCTCATAGAGAGCGGCGATCACATCCTTATCGCAGAGGGAATTCATCTTGGCCACAATCCGGGCCTTCTCTCCTGCTCTCGCGTTTCTGGTTTCCCTCCCAATCAGGTACAGGAACCTGTCCTTCAGCCACAGGGGGGCCAGGGACAGCTTGTTCCAGGAGCGCGGCTCGGAATAACCGGAAAGCATGTTGAACACGGCTGTGGCGTCCTCTCCGATGGCCTCGGAGCAGGTCATCAGTCCCACGTCGGTGTAAAGCTTGGCGGTAGCGTCATTATAATTTCCCGTTCCCAGATGGACGTAACGGCGGATGCCGTCCTCCTCCCTGCGCACCACCAGCGTGATCTTGCTGTGGGTCTTTAAGCCCACCAGTCCGTAGATCACGTGGCAGCCTGCTTTTTCCAGCTTCCTTGCCCAGACGATGTTGTTCTCCTCGTCAAACCGGGCCTTCAGCTCCACCAGTACGGACACCTGCTTACCGTTCTCCGCGGCCTGGGCCAGGGCTGCAATGATGGGGGAATTGCCGCTGACACGGTAAAGGGTCTGCTTGATGGCCAGCACCTCGGGATCCATCGCGGCCTCACGGATGAAGCGCACCACCGGCTCAAAGGTCTGGTAAGGATGATGGAGCAGAATGTCCCCTTTTCTGATTTTTTCAAAAATACTTCCCTCTCCCATGAAGGCGGGAACCGGCTGGGGCACGTACTTTTCCGCTTTCAGGTGGTCGAAGCCTGTGAGACTGCCGTACATTTTCATCAGGAAGGTCAGATCCAGGGGGCCATCGATGCGGTAGATATCCTCCTCCCCCAGAGAAAGCTCCTCCTTGATCATGCGAAGCAGGCGCTTGTCGATTCCCGCCTCCACCTCCAGCCGGATGGCCTGGCCCCACTGGCGTTTTTTCAGCTGCTTCTCGATCTCCTTCAGCAGATCCTCCGCCTCGTCCTCGTCGATGGACAGATCGGCGTTCCTCATGATGCGGAAAGGGTGGGAGCAGACCACGTCATAGTTGAGGAACAGCCTGGAAATATTCCTTTCGATCATCTCCTCCAGCAGGATCACGGCCCGGTTCCCGTCCTGTCCGGCGGGTATGGACACGATCCTGGGCAGGACGCTGGGCACCTGCACCGTGGCAAACTCCAGCTCCCCATTCTCTCCTTTTCGGGAAAGGAGGGCCCCAAGGTTCAGGGATTTGTTGCGGATCAGAGGGAAAGGGCGGGAGGAATCCACCGCCATGGGGGTCAGCACCGGATACACGTTTTCCTCAAAATACGCATCCACATAGGCAGCCTGCTCCACGGTCAGATTTTCATGCTGCTCCACGATGGTAAGGCCATTGGCGCGAAGAAGGGGAAGGAGGGAGCGGTTGTATGTAGAATACTGCTGCGCCACCAGATCGTGGGTCACCAGATCGATCTGCTCCAGCTGCTGGGCAGCCGTCAGCCCTGCAATATCCTTTTTCGTATATCTGGCGTTCACCATATCCTTCAGGGAAGCCACCCGCACCATGAAAAATTCATCCAGGTTGGAAGCTGTGATGCTTAAGAATTTCAGCCTTTCAAAGAGAGGGATCTGTTTGTCCCTGGCTTCAGACAGAACTCTTTTATCGAAAAGCAGCCAGCTTAACTCCCGGTTGGTATAATACTGCGGATCCTCAAAATTCTTTTTCTCTGCCATTTCTGCCCTCCTACACATTCTTTTTCTGTCTGATCACAGGGCGGACGCTGAACACTTCCTCGAAGAAATCCGCCTTCGGCCCGAACAGGCCGCGCTCCAGGGTAATATCCTCCGTGGTGTTCACGGTGATGATCAGCTCGTTGTCCTTCCATGACGTCCTGAAATCTCTGAATTTCTGCTTGTGGCTCCGATCCAGCCCGTTGGCCAGGCGCAGGATGGCGGTGAGCTTGGCCACAATGAGATAGGCCTCCCGGTCAGGCAGGTTCCGGCCTCCGGGGCCTTCCCCATAATCGAACTGCTGATGGTTATAGCGCACCACATTGGCCACGATCTCCCTCTCCCTGTGGGACAGGCCGATGATCTCCGTAGCCATGACGATCTGATAGGAACACTCCCCCAGGTTTGCCATGCTGATGTATTTGCCGCAGTCGTGGAGCAGTGCAGCCAGACGGAGGAGAAGGCGTTCCCTTTTGCCCATCCCGTGCACCCTTTTCATGCTGTCAAAAACGGTAAGACAGATGTGCTCCAGGATCTCGCCCCGTCTCCTGCTGCCCAGGAAGCGTTTGCTGATATTGCGGGCGCAGGCCACAATATCCTGCTCAAAATCGTGCTTCTGGACGATGATGCGGTTGCGCTCGCCGTATTCGTAGGCGATGCCGTCGCAGAGGGTGACGCCGGGCGCCCAGATCAGCCTGGCCTCCATCAGGCGCACCACACAGCGCAGGAGTGTGGCTGAGATAAAGGTAAGATCCAGGCTCTCCACCGCCACACCGAAATGCTCCGCCGCCTCCTCCCTGGTGTGGGAGGCCAGGTAATCCATGAACATACCGTACCCGGCGCTGTCCACGTACCCCGGCGTCTGGGAGCCTGCCAGGCGCTTCTGTACCAGATCGGATACGTAATCGTCCACCACGATGATATTGTCAACCGTCCGGTCCTTCAGATACATCTTTTTAAAGACGGCGAGCTGGCTTTCCGCCATTTCCTCCAGAAGCGCGCCGTATTTGGAGGGCTTTGCGTTCAGCTTCAGAAGCTGCTCCTGAAGCCGGAGCACGCCCAGACGCAGGTTCTGGGTAGCGATCAGGGTATCCTTGTCAAACAGGGAGACCTGGATGCTTCCGCCTCCGATATCCACGATAGCAGTCCGCTTCTCAATGATCCTGTTGAAATCCTCCCCCTTCAGAGCAATGGACTTATAATCCAGAAATCTCTGTTCGGAGTTGCTGAGCACCTCCACCCGGATCCCTGTCCGCTGCCGGATCTGATCCAGAATGATTCTGGTATTTTCCGTTTCCCGGATGGCGCTGGTGCCGTAGGCCTGATACCCCTCCACCCGGTAGGCCTTCATAATCCCGGCAAACTCCCTGAGCACATGGCAGAGCTCATTCACCTTCTCATAGCTGATCTTGCCTGTGGCAAAGGTGTCGTTTCCCAGTTCGATATGGTGGCGGATATAATCGATCTCCCGCATCCCTGTTTTGGTGGAAAATTCAAAGATCTTCATGGCAAGTTCGTAAGAGCCCACATCAATGGCCGCAAATGTTTTCATCCTTACCTCCTGCCGGAGCACTTTTTGCTCCGGCCGCGATGAGAAAACGCGCATGCGGTTTCTCATCTGCGATCCTTCCGTTTTGTGACGTTTCGGCACAAAACGGTTGGTTGAAAATAAGCCATCAGGCTTATTTTCAGCCGCACCTCCCTGCCGGAGCGTCCTTTGCTCCGGCCTCTTATCCTCTTGTTCCCAGAAGATAATCAATAAACTGCTGCGCCGTCCTTCCCGACATGCCGCCGTGGAACAGCTCCCATTTATTTGCTTCCAGAAGAAGCTCCTCCTGAGGCATCTCCACCCCGTTCCTTGCCGCCAGCGTTTTCACGATCTCCTGGAACTGGAGCTTATCCGGAGCGCCGAAATAGATGGTCACGCCGAAGCGGGAAACCAGGGAAAGCTTTTCCTGAACCGTATCGCTGCTGTGCAGATCATCCTCCTGCTCCCTCTTGTCGCTGAATTTTTCCCGCACCAGATGGCGGCGGTTGGAGGTTGCGTAGATCAGCACGTTGTCCGGCTTTTTCTCCAGCCCTCCCTCGATCACCGCCTTCAGATACTTATATTCGATCTCAAAATCCTCAAAGCTTAAATCATCCATGTAAAGGATGAATCTGTAGTTCCGGTTCTTGATCTGAGCGATCACGTCGTTCAGATCCTGGAACTGATGCTTATACACCTCAATGATGCGCAGCCCCTGTCCATAATATTCATTGGCAATGGCCTTGATGCTGGAGGACTTTCCCGTTCCTGCGTCTCCGTAGAGCAGACAGTTGTTGGCCTGGCGTCCCTGGACGAAGGCCTCCGTATTTTCGATCAGTTTCCTCTTGGCCGTCTCATACCCCACCAGGTCGTCCAGCCTCACATGGGCGATGTTCAGAATGGGCTCGATGAGGGCGCTTCCCTTCCCCTGCCTGTCCTCCCTGTGGCTGATGCGGAAGGCCTTGTGCAGGCCGAAGCGTCCCACGCCGTACTCCCTGTAGAACTCCGTCAGCTTTTCCTTCATCTCTTCCGCCGTCTTCTGGGCTGCCAGACACTCCGCCAATTCGCAGATGCGGCTCCGGATACGGGTGTTGTACACCTTGCTCTCCTGCCTGTTTCCCTCATAGGAGAGCGCCAGGGAAAAGAAGGGAGCGTCCAGCGTCCTCATCATTTCCTGAAAATCCAGATCAAAAAATTCCTTGTAGATCTCAATATCGTGAAGCACCGCCTCATTGATGGTGCCCTCCACCGCCCCCCTTATCTCGCAGGCGCGGCTGTAGCTGTTCTCATGGTTCACCAGAAGGTTGCTCAGGTAACAGTGCCACAGATTGCCGGAAAAGCCATGGCTTCCCGCCAGCTCCAGCAGGCCGTGCATACATTCGTACAGCACGCTGCGGGCTGCCTCCCGCTCCCCTGCATCCCCATAGTGCTCCATCAGCCAGGCCATATCGGAAAGCAGGCGTCCGCCGCTTCCCTCCTGTCTGTATACGATCAGTTCCTTTTCCCTCATATGTTCTCCTCCACGCAGCAGCCCGGGCAGGAGAACCTCTCTCCAAAGCTGCTGCGAACAGTAACTTGTCAATAGTTCCCCAGCACCTTCATGTTCCTTGCTTCCTCACGAAGGCCGCGCAGGGCGTTCTTCACGGCGCTGTCCGCCAGATTTCCGTCAAAGTTGATGAAAAACCGGTATTCCCAGTTCCGCCCCTCGATGGGACGGCTCTCGATCCTGGTCATGTTCAAATTATTGTAAATGAAATGGGACAGCATATGGTACAGGGAGCCGCTTTCGTTGGGCACCTCGAAGCAGATGCTCACCTTTCCCGCTTCTTTTCTGAAGATCTTCTGATTGGTGATGATGATGAAGCGGGTGGAATTGGTATCCGACTGGTTCACCGGCTTCTTCAGCACCTCCAGGCCGTACACCTTCCCCGCATACTCCCCGGCAATGGCCGCCTGGGTTCTGTCCCCTTCCTCCGCCACCCTGCGGGCGGCAAAGGCATTATTCTGTAAGCTGACCTGTTTCCAGTCATGCTCGGACAGGTAGCGCGCAGACTGCATCAGGGACTGGGGATGGGAGTACACCGTGCGGATGTCCTGGATCCTGGTTCCCGGAAGCCCCAGCAGGCAGTGCTCGATGCGGATGATCTGCTCTCCCACAATGAAATTTTCAAACTCCACCAGAAGATCATAGATCTCGTTCACAATCCCCGCAGTTGAATTCTCAATGGGCAGCACGGCAAAATCCGCGCTCCCCTCCTCAATGGCGCAGAAGGCGTCCCGGAAGGTGTCTACATGGAAGCTGTTGATCTGATCCCCGAAATAGCGGTGCATGGCCGCCTGGGAGAAGGCTCCCTCCGCTCCCTGGAAAACCACTCTGGCCCTGTCCATCTCCAGGCTGTCCACCCCGATAAAGGGCAGCCTGCCCATGCTCCCTTTCTCCGTAAGAAGCTGATACTGCAGCTTCCTGCTCATGGACATGAGCTGCTCAAACAGCTCCCCGATCCCGGTGCGGTTGAAATCCGTATGGGTCATGGAGCGTACCTTCGCGATCTTCTCCGCCTCTCTCTGACGGTCAAAAACCTTTTTTCCCGTCTCAATCTTGTATTCCGCCACCTGGCGGCAGATATCCATTCTTTTCTCATACAGATCCACGATCTGTGCATCCACCTGATCGATCTGTTGTCTTAACTGTGTTAAATCCATGGGTTCCTCACTTTTAATGTTGGCAGCGGTATATCTTTTTGACGCTTTGGTACGTTTACTCAATCGTATGAAATGCTTCACAGGTCATCGTCGTCCGTTTTCCCTTTGACAAGCTCCCTGCGATTTCCACATAGAGCCCTTTCTCGTGCGCTTCAATGGCTCTGTCGTAGTCCTCTTTGGACAGGCGGACCGTCGCAGTCTTCTTTTTATCATTTTCATCCAGATAAGTGACTGTAACCTTTCCTTCCTTTCTTTTTGCCAAATCGGGAGCGGACTCCAGCTTATTGATTCTTCCAAGTATTTTGGTTAACGTATCCGTTCTTTCTTTCAGTCTGTCCGCGGCAGTTTCGATCGGCTGATAATAATCGTGGGTAAGCAATACCCTGCTTCCTGTCCCGCGCCTGTTCTTCACCGCAGGCGACCACTCCGCTATAAATTCCACGCTGGTTCCTTCCGAATCAAGGTTCAGCCCTGTCAGGGCCTCGTAGAAATTCGCGCTTATCGCCGCTCCTTCTTCAGCGGACAGCAGATCATTCATATTTCCATCATCAATGTGCTTCTTGATCTGATTGATATTATCCATTACCCGGTTGGTCACCTGACGGGTCAGGGATTTTGCACACTGCTCTTCATCCGAAAAAATACTCAGTTGTTTATATCCCTCTTTTTCATCCAATTCCGCAAAGGGACAGACTACAGAAACTACATAGCTTCCGATCTCAGTCTGGCCAAAACGGCATTCCGACAAGAATTTTGACACTGCATCATCCGTGCGTCCCTGATGGTATTTCCTGGGATGAAGCACATCCAGAGCAGTTGCCGCCAACAGTTTTTTTGCATTTTCGTACAAACGGATCGCATCATCAAAAAGAATGCTTCCCGCCTCCACATCCTTTCTTTCCAGCCTGATCTTCAAAATATCAGTATTCGGATTCAACAGATACAGCATCACCTGTTCCACAGACTTTTTTTCCGCCTGAGCCACCGTCAGCACCGCTTTGTACATTGCTTCTTTGTAATCCGCCAGCCTTTTTTCTACAGGGATGATAACCTGGTAAAAATCATCATTTTTTTCAAGCTGATAGGTTTTAATGTATGTTTTTTTGCTCGGGAACAGACTCCAGCCAGTATCTTTCAAGTATTTTGAAAATGCAAGAGGATTGATCTTTTCCGTCAGATCAACAAAATTAACAGAATAAATCATGGCCATTCCTCCCTTGCTATTTTTTTCAAAATCTGATTCAGTGATTCCGTATTCAGGACATGATCTTTTTCAATTCTAATGCTGACCGCAGCTGTATTCTGCGTTTCCGGTTTCCCTGAAAATCTCAGAATTCCATCCGTACTGTCATCATCATGCCGGACAATTTCATATGAAATGCCGGAATATGCGCACAGAGCAGAAATATAACTGATACTGATGTCCTCTTTTCTCTGCGTAACCTGCACAATACCCTCCCTTTCACTCCAGAATCCGTATGGCTGCCTCCCCTTCCTCCCCCCGGTCCGGCAGGCGCTCCAGCATGGCGCGCACGGTCAGTCCGTTTACAGGATGGCGCAGCCAGGGGGCGAGCCGTGCAAGGGGCTCCAGGACGAAATCCCGGTTCTCCATATCCGGGTGGGGCACGATAAGACGTTCCGTGTCGATCACCGCATCATCAAAGAAAAGCAGATCCAGATCCAGGGTGCGGGAGCCCCAGTGCACCTTCCGCTCCCGGCCTGCCTGCTGTTCGATCCCCTGCATCACATCCAGAAGCTCCTCCGGCTCCAGCAGAGTCTCCAGGCGGAGCACTCCGTTGAGAAAATCCCCCTCGGCCACGCCGCCGTAGGGAGCCGTCACGTACAGGGGGGAAACCGCCTCCACCCTGCTGTCCGTCCTGCCCTTCAGCGCCTGCAGCGCTCCGTCCAGATAAGCCCTCCTGTCCCCCATGTTGGAGCCAAGGGCAATATAAGCAGTGTGCCACCCTCTCCTGATCCGGATACTTACATCCTCAAAGGGAAGGGGAATGGGCGCCTGGGGCTTATGAAGCGTCAGCTCCACACCCCTTACCAGCGGATAATGCAGAAGGATCTCCTGCGCCGTCCACTCTGCGGCAGCCTCGATCAGGTCAAAGCTCCTCTCCGTCAGCGCCTTCTGGATGGTCTGGCACACCTCGCCATAGTGGGTAGATTCCGTGAGCCTGTCGCTGCGCCCCGCCCTCCTGGTATCCGTATACAGGTCAGCGTCCACGATAAAACGCTGTCCCAGCTTTTTTTCTTCTGTAAAAACGCCGTGATAGGCATACACCTGCAGTCCTTTAATTCTGATCTGATCCATGTTCCTCCCCATTCCGGAGCGTAAGCGGCAGCACATGAAAGCACACTGCCTCGCACGCTATACCCGCTCCTTCCATCCTTCTATGGCCTCCGCCATCCTCACCGCCCGCCTGTTGGCCTCCACATCATGCACACGCACGTAGGAGCAGCCCGCCTGCACCGCATAAACGCTGGTAACAAGGGTTCCCTCCACCCGCTCGTCCGCAGGAAGCTCCAGGGTCTTTCCGATCACCGACTTGCGGGAACAGCCCAGCAGAATGGGGCGTCCCAGCCTGTGCAGAGCGTTCAGATTTGCGATCACCTCCAGATTGTGCTCCAGGGTCTTGCCGAAGCCCACACCCGGATCCAGAATGATCTGCTCCGTCCGTACCCCCGCCTGCGCGGCGATCGCCATGGTTTCCTCCAGCTCCCGAACCATATCCTTAAGAAAATGATGGTAAACCGCTTCCTTTTTGTTGTGCATCAGACAGCAGGGCAGGCCCGTCCGTGCCAGAAGGGCGGCCATCTGGCCTTCATCATATTTCAGCCCCCAGATATCGTTGATCAGATCCGCTCCGGCCTGTATCCCGGCCTCCGCCACCTGATATTTGTAGGTATCCAGGGAAACCGGAACGTCAAACCTTGCCTTCACCGCTTCGATGACGGGAACCACTCTCTCCGTCTCCTCCTCCACGGAAAGAAGGGTATAACCGGGGCGGGTGGACTCCCCGCCGATATCCAGAATATCCATCCCCTCCCGGAGCATTTCCTCCACATGGAAAAGCGCCTTATCCAGGCTGTTGAAGCTTCCGCCGTCCGAAAAGGAGTCCGGCGTCACGTTCAAAATGCCCATGATGTACGTCTTTCCCTGATCTGCAAATTCTTTTCCGCCTATTCTCATGCTGTCCTGTTTCCTTCCTGTCGTGCTACCATACCAGTTCCAGATTTTTCTTTCCATCCGGCCAGCTGCATTCCTCCTGTGCCGGGCAGGCAAAGCAGCTTCTGCTCATCTTGTCCGCCCGGTAGAGAAGCCCGGCCAGGTCTCTGCGTTTCCCGCTCTCCCGGTTCCGGTGGGAAAGGATTGCTTCTATTATAAGGGCACACTCTCCTTCCGAAAAGGCACAATCCTGTAAAATTGCCGGTGCAATACGCGCGCTGGCCTGTTCATGAGGCGTACCGTCCTCATACTGGCGGAATCTTCCGCAGTCATGAAGCAGAGCCGCTGCGTAGATCAGCTCCTCCGCCATTCCCGCCTCCTCCCGCAGGTTCAGGATGTGGGCCAGACGGGCCACGTCCAGAAAATGGGCCATATCATGGCCGCAGAAAATACGTTTCTCCTCTGCCTTCCGTATTTTATCCAGACATTCCAGATAAAGCGGATGACGCAGAATCCTGTTCACTCTCTCCATATCAGTCCCTCCGATGACCCGGATCACGTTCTTACGCCTCGGGCTCCTGCCGACTGAGGCTGCTGTGCACATCTTCACCCCCGTCCCAGCATGCGGTAAAAGCTCTCCTGCAAAGCCCTATCCTGCTCAAAGGCTCCCCGCGCCGCCGCCGTCACGGTACAGGCGCCGGGCTTCTTCACGCCGCGCATTGTCATGCACATGTGTTCCGCTTCCATGAGAACCATCACGCCCTCCGGCTCCAGATGCTCCATCAGGGCGTCCGCCACCTGTGCCGTCAGCCGCTCCTGGATCTGCGGCCTTCTGGCATAGATCTCCACCGTCCGGGCCAGCTTGCTGATTCCCACCACTTTATCCTTGGGAAGGTAAGCCACATGGGCCTTACCGTAAAAAGGCATAAGGTGATGCTCACAGGTAGAATAAAAGGTAATATCCCGCTCCAGCACCATTCCTGCCCCCGCCGCCTCAAACTGGCGGGAAAGGGGCCCAGCCGCGTCCTCGTCCATTCCTCCGAAAATCTCCTCATACATTCTGGCGATCCGCTCCGGCGTCTCCCGAAGCCCTTCCCGTTCCGGATCCTCCCCGATACCCTCCAGGAGGAGCCGGACCGCTGTTTCCACTTTCCGTCTATCTACCATGGTTGTCACTCCCTGCCGTCCTGTTCCCGCTGTGAACAGTAACATTTTTCACAATCCTCATCAATTCCCCCTGAAAAGAAAGGGAGCCAAAGGCAAGGATCACATCCTGAGGCCCTGCCAGAAGCCGGGCCATCTCCACTGCTTCCTCCAGGCTGTCCGCCGCCGTCACGTTGGAATGGTACTTCCTGGCCTCCTGAGCCAGATCCAGCGCCGCCATGGCCCTGGGGTTTCCCGGCGCCGCCGCACAGATCACCGCATCCGCATAGGGGCAGGTCTGCTCCAGGATCCTGTCTGCCTCCTTATCCTTTAATATTCCTATTATATATAGGATCCTTTTATTTGTAAAATAAAAATCGATGGACTGTGCAAGCCTTTTCGCCCCGTCCTCATTGTGCGCCCCGTCCACCACGAACAAGGGCTTCTTTCCGATCACCTGAAACCGGCCCGGCCAGCTGGCCTTCAAAAGCCCGCTGCGAAGCTTTTCCTCTGTGACCGGAAAGCCCAGACCGGAAAGCGCCTTCAGCGCCTCCACTGCCAGCACACAGTTGTCGATCTGATATTTTCCCGCCAGAGTGATTTCCAGATTCTGACAGCCGCCGTAGGAAAGCCTCTGCCGCTCCAGCCCGTAACGCACCCGGCAGGCCTGTGCCGGATCCGCCACGCTTAGGGCGCAGTCCTGCTTCCTGCATGCCTCCTCCACCACCCTCATGGCTTCCGGCTCCTGGACAATGCTTACCACACGGCTTCCGGGCTTGATGATCCCTGCCTTCTGCTCCGCGATTTGGGAAAGAGTCTCACCCAGAACGCCCATATGATCCCGGCTGATGGAGGCAAGCACGCACAACAGGGGGGCAGGAATCACGTTGGTGGCGTCCAGAAGCCCTCCCATCCCGGTTTCCAGCACCACAATATCACAGCTTTTCTCCGCAAACCACAGAAAGCCCAGCGCCGTCTCCATCTCAAAAATGGTGGGGTGCGGATTCCCCTCCGCCGCTATCTCCTCCGCCGCGTCCCGGATCCGCTCCATGTATGCGCCCAGCTCCGGCTTGCTGATCATCTTCCCGTTAATCTGAAACCGCTCCCGGTAGTCCGAAATCGTGGGTGAGATATAACGGCCTGTCTTATACCCTGCTTCCGCAAGCACCGTAGAGATCATGCTCAGCACAGACCCCTTTCCGTTGGTTCCCGCAATATGAACAAAGCGGAGGAGGCGTTCCGGGTTCCCAAGCCGTTCCAGCAGCCTCCTGGTATTCTCAAGCCCCGGCACGCTTCCGAAGCCCTGACATTCTTCTACATATTCCATGCACTCTGCATATTTCATGCTGCCCTCCATTCTTTCCCGCACACTTTATAAGTCAAACCCCCGCGGGAATAAACTCTGCCGTCCGGGGCATACTGTCATTATGCGTAAACTATTGAAAAATTTTCTTCGATGCGGCACCCTGGGCTGGTGCCTGGAAATCATATTTACAGCCCTCCATTCCCTCAGAAAAAGGGACATGACCCTGAAAGGAACCACCTCTCTGTGGATGTTCCCCATTTACGGCTGCGGCTGCCTGCTTGCGCCCCTTTTCCGCCTTCTGCGCACGCTCCCCGGGCTCCTGCGCGGAAGCATCTATGCAGGGCTGATCCTCACCGGGGAATATCTGTCCGGCTCCCTTCTGAAACGAAAGGACATGTGCCCCTGGGATTACGGCAGATCCCGCTGGAACGTGGGACGCATCATCCGCCTGGACTATTTTCCCTGCTGGATCGTAACAGGCCTTCTCATGGAGGCTGCGCTGAATCAGAAGCGGACGGAGGATGCCGGATGAGAAGGGAAAGCCCTGCCAAGCCGGGAGCCGGACGCCAAAAGCCGAAAGACAGGCTTTGACAAAAGTCAGCCCGCCAAGCAGCAAAAATCCCGCACAGACAGGCGGACGATACGCCCGCTGTACCGCCCGCCCGTTTTCCTTTATGCGCCGCCCTCTCCTGCCGGGGCAGCCATCCGCTCTGCCTGCGCCTCCCGCTTCTGCCGCTCCATCTTTTTCATAGTAAAAAGATAGGCGATAAACAGGAAGATTCCCGCCAGCAGCCAAGCGCTTGCGTTGGCCGCACACACTCCCGCATAGCTCATCACGCTGGCCGCCGCGATGGCAGACACACCTCTTGCGATCAGCTCCACCACGCCGCCCAGCATGGGCATGAGCGCATAGCCGCAGCCCTGCATCACGTTCCGGTAGATGAAGATCATTCCCAGAGGAATGAAGAATGCGCCGTTGATCTGCATATAAATCCTGGCATATCCCAGCACGTCCGTCACGTCTCCTGACACGAACAGGCCGATAATGGCGGGCAGCGCCGCAAGCACCGCCACATAGATCACCACACCGTAAACCGTTGACATAAGGAGGGCGATCCTGCTTCCCTTTTTGATCCTGTCCAGATCATTGATTCCCCGGTTCTGTCCACAGTAGGTGGCCATGGTCATTCCCAGCGCCATGAACACCTGGGTCACCAGCTGCTCCACCTTGCAGGCTGCCGTATAAGCGGCGATGATGGTGGAGCCCAGCATATTCAGGGCCACCTGCACCATAATGGTTCCCACCGCTGTGATGGAAAACTGCAGGGCCATGGGGATCCCAACCATAAGCTGGTTTCTCACGCACCAGGAATCCAGCTTAAAGTGCTGTTTTGACAGCTTCAGAAGCGGAACCTTCCTGATCATATAGACCAGGCAGAGCAGGCCGGAGATTCCCTGGGAAGCCACAGTAGCCACGGCGGCCCCCGCCACCCCCATATCGAAATTAAGGATCAGCACCAGATCTCCCACAATGTTGATCCCTGCCGACAGGATCAGGAAATACAGGGGAACCTTGCTGTTCCCCACCGCCCGCAGGATACTGGACAGGAGGTTATACAGGACGGTAAAGCCCATCCCCCAGCAGATGATCAGGATGTAGGTGCGGGACATCTCCATGATGTCCTCGGGCGTCTGCATCACCCTGAGCAGCCAGTCCATGATCAGCACGCTTCCTGCCGTCATCACCACCGTCACGATCACGGAGAGCACCGCAGCGTTACCCACGCTCTTCTTCATCCCCTCCATGTCTCCGGCCCCGAAGCGCTGGGCTGTCATCACCGTAAAGCCTGTGGTCAGTCCCTGAAGGAAACCCAGAATCAGAAAGGAAATCGTTCCTGTCGCTCCCACCGCCGCCAGCGCCTGCACGCCCACGAACCTTCCCACGATCACCGTATCCACCAGGCTGTAAAGCTGCTGGAACAGGTTGCCCAGAATGATGGGGATAATAAATCTGATGATCAGCCGCCAGGGGCTGCCCTTTGTCATATCAAGCTCCATTTCTACCTCCCTGCCGGAGCGCTTTCTGCTCCGGCCGCCCGTCTTATGCCTCCTGATCGTCCTCCGGCATTTCTCCCTCTGCCCCGATGTCCAGCATATTCATCGTTTTTCTCCGGCGGCGGGCCTTCTCGGACGCCTCCAGGATATAGTTTTTGATCTCTCTTGCGTTTTTCACATGGGTAAGCATCAGTACCGGATTGGTGGTGTCCCCGGTGTAGCATTTCACGCTCCCCAGCCCCACAATCCTCTCCGCCAGGGATTCCAGAAGCTCCACATCCTGCACCTTGTACATATAGCAATCGTTTTCTTTCTTATTTAAGAAGCCCTCCGTGACCGTAATCACGTCCTCCTTCACCGTATATCTGGTGAACGTCCAGGGAAGTCCCAGAAAAAGCCACCGCTTTTTCTCCTCAAACCAGACCTTACCGCCCATACTCTGCTCCATCAGGCACCTCTCTCCTGCGGCCGCGGCCGCCAACACGCCTCCCGGTCCTCCGGTTTTATGATTCCTGCACCTTTTTGCCGTTTATGCCGGGGTTTTTCCTTTTTCATTTCCAGATTATAATGGAAAAGATTTTGTTTTGCAAGTAACAGTTGCGCCCTGCTTTCCCTTATGCTATAATGGCTCAAAACAACGGGCGGCTCTTTTCACGCCCCGTCAAGCACCAGCCGGCAGCCTGTCTGCCGCATAATGGAGAACCAAATGGGACGACGGATGATTTCAGGGAGAAAAAATTCCCTGGCCAGACCAATTACAGACAGTTGAATAACGGTGGGAGGAAAGCTGTTTTCTCCCATTTCCCGAAGCATGACGCCTTTCATATTTTCTATGAGGGCGTTATTCTTTGCGTTTCGGGGCCGTCCCAGACACAGAAACGAAAGGAGACCTTTCCATGAGACACTTGATGACCCCCCTTGATTTTACCACCGGGGAACTGGAAGACCTGTTTACACTGGCCCTCGACATGGAGAAAAACCGTGACCGGTATGCCCATGCCTGCGATGGCAAAAAGCTGGCCACCTGCTTCTACGAGCCCAGCACCCGCACCCGTTTAAGCTTTGAGGCGGCTATGCTCAACCTGGGCGGAAGCGTGCTTGGCTTCTCCGACGCCAGCTCCTCCTCCGCCTCCAAGGGCGAAAGCGTGGCCGACACCATCCGGGTGATCTCCAGCTATGCGGACATCTGCGCCATGCGCCACCCCAAGGAGGGCGCTCCCATGGTGGCGGCGGCCTTTTCCGGGATTCCGGTAATCAACGCAGGGGACGGCGGCCATCAGCATCCCACTCAGACCCTGACGGATCTGATGACCATCCGCAGCCTGAAGGGACGTCTTGACAGCCTTACCATCGGCCTGTGCGGCGACCTGAAATTCGGCCGCACCGTCCACTCCCTGATCAACGCCCTGGTGCGCTACCACAATATCCGCTTCATTTTCATCTCCCCCGAGGAGCTGCGCGTCCCCGACTACATCACCGAAATGCTGAAGGAGAAAGGGATCCCCTACGAGGAGGTGATCCGCCTGGAGGAGATCCTTCCCACCCTGGACATCCTGTACATGACCCGGGTACAGAGGGAGCGCTTCTTCAACGAGGAGGACTATGTACGCCTGAAGGATTTCTATATCCTGGATAAGGAAAAAATGAAGCTGGCTCCCCAGGATATGCTGGTGCTCCATCCCCTCCCCAGAGTAAACGAAATCTCTGTGGATGTGGACGCGGATCCCAGAGCCGTCTATTTTAAACAGGCCCAGTACGGCGTGTATGTGCGCATGGCGCTGATCCTGACCCTGCTGAAATCCGTGTAAGGCTGTTCAAACCACTGCCGTCTTTTTACTGCTGCCGCCTTTGCGGCTTATAATTGGAGGAAATCATGTTAAACGTTGGAAAAATTGAAGAGGGCTTCGTCCTCGACCATATCCAGGCCGGACAGAGCATGTCCATCTACCACCACCTTCAGCTTGATAAGCTGGACTGCCCGGTGGCCATCATCAAAAATGCCCGCAGTGAGAAAATGGGCAAGAAAGACATTCTCAAGGTGGAATGCGACGTGAATATGATGGATCTGGACGTGCTCGCCGTCATCGACCACAACATCACCGTCAATATCATCAAAAACGGGGAAATCGTGCGCAAGAAGGAGCTGATCCTTCCCAAAGAGATCCGGAACGTGATCCAGTGCAAGAACCCCCGCTGCATCACCTCCATCGAGCAGGGCCTTCCCCACGTCTTTGTGCTCTCCGATGAGAAGAAGGAGATCTACAGATGTAAATACTGCGAAGAAAAATTTGATAAAAGGACGCTCTGATTCTGAAAACGTGCTTCAGGGATGAGCGGATCTTTTTACGCAGAAAAGCTTTGAACAGGCCCTCGAATGTTACTGTTTACTGGCTTGCCAGTGAACAGTAACGGCGCTTCTTCGTTCTTCCTGAAAATGGAGCATGATCCCGATACGTCTCCGGATTAAGCATTCAGCGCCCCCATCAGATCCGCAGCACTATTTCTTTCACCATACAAAGTCTGCATTTACAAAAAAGGAATCAATGAACCCGCCACTGATTCCTTTTAAGATTATATGACTCAGATTGAAATTCTGACTGTGCAGCCCCGTCTCCGACGGGGCTTTCTGCTTAGGCAAAAGGATTCTCTGTAGGATACATCATTCCCTTAGGCTGATTGAAGTTGATCTCATCCACATCAACGCCCACATACTTGAATACTTCGTAAAGGGCCTTGCCGTAGTGGCCGAAGGCTACTGCGCCGTGGTGAGGATAGTTCTTCTCGATCAGCACATGACGGTAGAAGCGTCCCATCTCAGGAATAGCGAAGATACCGATTCCGCCAAAGGAACGGGTAGCAACGGGAAGCACCTCGCCCTGTGCGATGTAAGCGCGCAGCTTGGCGTCAGCGGTGCTCTGCAGGCGGTAGAAGGTGATCTCGCCGGGCATAATGTCGCCCTCCAGGGTTCCCTGGGTCACTTCCTCAGGCAGGCTTCTTGCCATGATGAACTGATACTTCATCTCGCAGAAGGAAAGCTTGCTGGAAGGGGTATTTCCGCAGTGGAAGCCCATGAAGGTATCCTTCTGTGTGTAATCGTACTTACCGCTGATCTCGGAGGCGTACATATCGGCAGGCACGGTGTTGTTGATGTCAAGCAGGGTAACCGCATCCTGGCTGATCACGGTTCCGATGAACTCACTGAGCGCACCGTAAATATCAACCTCACAGGATACCGGAATTCCCATCTTGGTAAGACGGCTGTTCACATAGCAGGGTACGCAGCCGAACTGGGTCTGGAAGGCAGGCCAGCACTTGCCTGCGATGGCAACGAACTCACGGCTTCCCTTATGCTCCTTAATCCAGTCAAGCAGGGTCAGCTCGTACTGGGCCAGTTTGCTCAGGATCTCTGGCTTCTTGTTGCCTGCACCCAGCTCCGCTTCCATATCCGCTACAACGGAAGGGATCCTCTCATCTCCGGCATGGTTGTTGAATGCCTCGAACAGATCCAGCTCAGAGTTCTCCTCGATCTCAACGCCCAGGTTGAACAGCTGCTTGATGGGAGCATTGCAGGCCATGAAGTCCTTGGGACGGGGGCCGAAGGAAATGATCTTTAAGTTGTGAAGTCCTACGATGGCTCTGGCAATGGGAGCAAACTCAGCGATCATATCAGCACACTCTGCTGCGGTTCCCACAGGGTACTCAGGCAGATATGCCTTCAGGTTGCGAAGCTTTAAGTTATAGCTGGCATTGAGCACGCCGCAGTAAGCGTCTCCTCTGCCGCCAACCAGGTTGTCACCGGTCTCCTCTGCTGCCGCGATCACCATGGCAGGGCCGTCAAATTCCTTGATCAGCAGGGTCTCAGGGGTCTCGGGGCCAAAGTTTCCAAGGTAAACCACGATGGCGTTGCATCCGGCTTCCTTCACATCAGCCAGTGCCTTTCTCATATCGATCTCGTTTTCGATACAGACAGGGCACTCGTACAGGCCTTCTCCATATTTCTCCTTGTAGGCTGCAACCACTGCTTTTCTTCTGGATACGGACAGATCCATGGGGAAGCAGTCGCGGCTTACAGCTACGATGGCAAGTTTCTCTTTGGGTAAGTTGTTCATCTTTTCCTTCCTTTCTGCGGCAGATGCCGCGCGGCAGAGCCGCTTTAGAGTGCTTATCAGGCTTATTTTACGGAAATATTTTCTCCGGTAAGCCCAAGATGGCTGCCCTCGGGAAGTCCTCCTTCAGGGTGGCCGATCAGCCATTTGTTCTTGGCGGTCAGAAGCTTGTCCTCTCCGCCTGCATAGTGGTTCTCATCCAGCGGAAGGTTGGTTCCGTCCGGAAGCACGATGGCACAGCGGAAGCCTCCCTCCTGAGCGGTGCAGGGTGCGTAATGAAGGGTGGTGGCATAGAGTTCCACGCCCACGCCTGCGGGCAGAAGGAACGCCTCCACCTTTGAGGTGTCGTAGGTGTATCCCTCTCCCAGGTCTGCCTGACAGCCCAGCAGCAGGATCAGGTCATTGGCCGCCACATCTATCTCAGAGGTTCTGTGATATTCCAGGGCGTTGAGCAGATAATTGTCGCCGTTGCAGTATCCGATCTGGATGGGCATTTCGCCGTAGGTCACGTCCTGCAGTTCCTTGTAAACAGGAAGATTCTCCAGCTCGGGCACGCTGGGCTCATATACCACCTCTGCGGTGCAGGGCGTCTTGGCAAGCTCCTCCACCAGCGCGGTAAAATCCACATTTTCCACCACCTTGCCGTATCTGGCAAAGGACGGATCTGTCACTTTCTTGATCTCCATGGTTTCCTCCTTTTTCAGATGATCTTGTCGAACAGCTCCCTGCATGCAGGGTAGATCTGCTTAAACTGCTGGTATCTGGCTTCGTATTTGGCAGTCAGCTCAGGATCGGGCTCCACGGTGCCCACCACCTTCACCAGCTTATCCGCCGCTTCCTCCACGCTTGCGAATTCCCCGCAACCCACCGCTGCCAGGATGGCTCCGCCGTATCCGGGGCCTTCTTCGCTTTCGATCATATCAACCTTGATACCGAATACATTGGCAATGATCTGCTTCCAGAGAGGGCTCTTGGCTCCGCCTCCGCAGATCTTGGTCCTGTCAATTTTGATTCCCAGGGACTTTGCCACCTCATAGGAATCCCTCAGGGCAAACGCTACGCCTTCCAGGACTGCCTGGGTCATATCGGCTCTTGTGGTATCCATGGTCATGCCGATGAAGGTACCGCGGGCGTTGGGATTGTTGTGAGGGGATCTCTCACCCATCAGGTAGGGTAGGAAGAATACATGATTCTCTCCCAGCTTTGAAATATCGGCCTGCTCCCCTGCATAGTCTTTGGTGCGCAGGATATCGTCCATCCACCATTTGTTGCAGGAGGCCGCGCTCAGCATGCAGCCCATCAGATGGTAGGTTCCGTCAGAGTGGGCAAAGGCGTGCAGGGCATTGTTGCTGTCCACGCAGAAATCCTTGGAGGAAATAAAGATCGTTCCGCTGGTTCCCAGGGAAAGATTGCACATGCCGTCTCCCACCGTTCCGGTTCCCACAGCCGCAGCCGCGTTGTCCCCGGCTCCTGCGATCACCTTCACATCTGCTGAAAGCCCCAGCTCCCTGGCAATCTCGGGCAGCAGGGTTCCCACCACCTCATAGCTCTCAAAGATCTTGGCAAGCTGTTCCTCGCGGACGCCGCAGATCTCACACATTTCCTTGGACCAGCAGCGGTTCTTCACGTCAAAAAGGAGCATGCCGGATGCGTCGGATACGTCCGTGCAGTGTACGCCGGACAGCTTATATGCCAGATAGTCCTTGGGAAGCATGATCTTCTCAATCGCCGCAAAATTCTCCGGCTCCTTATTCTTCACCCACAGAAGCTTGGGTGCGGTAAAGCCAGCAAATGCAATATTGGCCGTATATTCGGAAAGCTTTTCCTTCCCGATCACCTGGTTCAGATAATCCGTCTCCTCCGTAGTCCTGCCGTCGTTCCACAGGATTGCAGGGCGGATGACCTGATCCTCCTTATCCAGGATCACCAGACCGTGCATCTGTCCGCCGAAGCTGATTCCCGCCACCTGGGACCGGTCACAGTCCGCAAGCAGCTCCTTCAGGCCTTCCATACTCTTCTCAAACCAGTCCTCCGGCCTCTGCTCAGACCAGCCCGGATGAGGGAAAAACAGGGGGTATTCCTTCGATACGATCTTGTGGATCGCTCCCTTTTCATCCATAAGAAGCAGTTTCACTGCCGAAGTCCCCAGATCTACGCCTATGTACAACATTCTGCGCTTCCCATCCTTTCTCTTTCTTGTCATGTTCTCGTGTCGTGCCCGTGCACGTTATCCTCATCTTAATTGATTTTTTTGCAAAAATCAATTCCCTTCCCGAAATTCTTCGTAATTCGTTAAATTCACTAATTTTACCTGCTTTTTACAGGGGCCTGAAAAGGTGTTTTTGTGGAATGTGACGTTTCTTGTTGCCCGTGCACGTTTTTAGGGCTCCGCAAATTGACTTTGCCGGATGTTTATGATACGGTTAGACCAAAACGGCGGACACTGCCGGGCCCACAGAAGCATACCGGCAGGCAGCCGGCAGTTCAGGGGCTGTTCGGCTGCAGAGGGCGCAGCGAAGGCATGGAGGTGGAGGGAATGGCTACAATCAAAGAGATCGCGGAGCTGGCAGGCGTCTCCCGGGGCACGGTTGACCGTGTCCTGAACAATCGGGGAGCCGTGAATCCGCAGACGGCCAGAAAGGTGCTGGACATTGCCCAGGCGCTGGACTACCGCCCCAACCGTGCGGGTATCGTGCTGGCGGCGCAGAAGCGCAACCTGAAGATCGGCGTTATCCTGTTCGATACGGGAAACCCCTTTTTTGAGGAAGTGATCGAAGCCGTAAAGCGAAAGGCGGAGGAGCTTCGCAGCTACAACTGTACCGTTCTCATATCCCGTGTGGGCTTCGATCTGCCTGCCCAGCTTCACGCCATGGAGGAGCTGGAGGCCCAGGAGGTGAACGGCATCATCCTCTCCCCCTACAATGATCCGCAGATCAGTGCCAGGATTGATGCGCTCTGGGAAAAGGGGATCCCGGTGATCACCACCAACACGGATATTGTAGGCTCTCGCAGGCTCGCCTATGTGGGCTGTGATTTTTACCGTTCCGGCGAGACGGCCGCAGGGCTGATGCACCTGATCGGCGGCCGACAGGTTCATGCGGGGATCATCACCGGCTCCTCCAAGGTGCTCTGCCACACGGACAGGGTGGCCGGCTTCTGCGACCGGATCCGTTCCCGGTATCCGGAAATCCATATCGTGGACATCAGGGAAAACAGCGACGATGAGTTTGAAAGCTATGACAGCACCCTGTCCCTTCTGAGGGAGCATCCGCAGATCAACGCCCTGTACTTTGCGGCAGGGGGCGTGTACGGAGGCTGCCGGGCTGTCCTTGCAGCAGGCAGAACAGATATGACCATCATCTCCTGCGACAAGGTACCCACCACCAGGCAGCTGGTTCTGGACGGAGTCATCAGCGCCACCATCTGCCAGCAGCCCGCCATTCAGGGCAGCAGGCCGCTGGAGCTTATGTTTGCCTATCTGACCACCGGGGAGTGCCCGGCGCAGGAGTATCATTATACTACGGTGGATATACGGATCAGGGAGAATATATAGGGTGTTGCGAAAAACAACGA
>CAUWLJ010000034.1:0-32887 GCA_963559585.1 uncultured Eisenbergiella sp.
TCGGATCTTGACCTTGCTGGAATCAAGCCTGCAAAACTGTTTCGCAATTACCTAGCCCTGATTATACCGCCAAACACAGGGATTGGCTACCGGGCTTTTGGCTGCTGTCCGCCGACAGGTCGGGCAGTGGGCGGCAGACCTCTTATCCCACCGCAATTTTGTCCAGAGGAAGCCTCAGAGGCGCTTTTTTCCGGCTCCGCACCGCGGCAAACACCAGGGTCAGGCCGCCCACACGCCCGAAATACATCAGAAGGATCAGGATCATCCTGGAGCCGCTGCCAAGCTCCGGCGTCACACCCAGCGAAAGGCCGACCGTCCCGATGGCGGAAGCGGTCTCAAACAGGCAGGACAGGATGGGAAGCCCCTCCAGAGTGCTGATCACCATGCCGCCCGTCAGGAACAGGAACAGATACATGAAAAGAATGGCTGCCGCCTGCTTTACCACCGTCACATCCAGCCTGCGCCCGAAGCAGTTGGTATCCTCGTTCCTTCTGAAAACGGAAAGGGCGGACAGGATCAGGACAGCCACGGTAGTGGTTTTCATGCCACCTGCCGTGGAGCCGGGCGAACCGCCTGTGAGCATCAGAATAATCATGAGCAGGATACCGGGTTCGCTGAACCGGGTCAGATCCACCGAATTAAAGCCGGCGGTACGGGGGGTAACCGCCTGGAAGAAGGAGGCCAGCAGCTTCTCGCCCGTTCCCATGTCCTGCCATACGGGAGAGGAAAATTCCACCAGCCAGAAGAACAGCATGGGAAAAAGGATCAGTCCTGCGGTCATGAGGAAGATCACCTTGCTCTGCATGCGGTACTTTCTGAAATGGTATCCGTGGCGCTTCATATCGTCCCAGGTAAGGAAGCCCAGGCCGCCGAAGATGATAAGACCGGCGATGGTCAGATTGATGACCGGGGAGTCCGTATAGGCTGTGAGAGAGGAATATTTTTCCCTGGTTCCCATCAAATCAAAGCCTGCGTTGCAGAAGGCGGAAATGGAATGGAAAACGGCGTACCACAGCCCCTTTGACAGACCAAACTCTTTGATAAAAACGGGAGCCATCAGGCTGGCGCCAACTACCTCTACAGTGAGGGACATTTTCAGGATAAAGCCGGTGAGACGGACGATACCGCCCACGCTGGGAGCTGCGATGGCCTCCTGCATGGTGTTTCTCTGAAACAGGCCGATCCTCCGTCCTGCCAGCATGGCAAGGAAGCAGGCGATCGTAATAACGCCCATTCCGCCGATCTGGATCAAAAGCAGGATCACCGACTGACCGAAGGGCGTCCAGTATGTGGCGGTATCATGAACCACAAGACCAGTCACACACACCGCAGAGGTGGCTGTAAACAGGGAATCCATAAAGCTGGCGCTGCCGGGAGCCCTTGTGGCAGACGGAAGCATAAGAAGCAGGCTTCCTCCCAGTATAACGATGAAAAAGCCAAGTGTGATAATTTGGAAAGATGTCATTTCCCTTACGATCTTGATACGCCGCATAATTTTCCTTCATCCTTTTTGAGAGCGCACAGGCGCTCTGCCGTCCTTTTCGGAGAGTGCTGAATTTTCCGGAAAGGAACCCTTCAGGAAGGAAGCTCTCAGGAAAATTCAGCACTCTCCCAGTGGCCTTCATTGTATCAGGAAGCATATAAAGCAAGCATTAATAAAAAATCCGCTGTATTAAGACGCCATAAAGACGCCAACGGGACCGCAGAAAGAAAGCCTGCTGTACGGACGGGATTTTTATACCCAGCCGAAAAAAAGGGACACAGGAAAGGTGATGGTCATGGTCAGGGCAAGCACTGCCGAGAGAACCAGCACGGGTGCTCCGAAGAATACGGCCAGAAAGGCCAGGCAGGGGTGGCGGAAGGCAAAGGCCTCCGCCTGTCTGTCAAAGCGTTTTTCCCATCTGTGGATATTTTGGATCAGTGATGCCATAGCTTTCTTCCTCCTCCTTGGCCGTCAGGAGACGGCCCTGCGTTTACATCTGCAAGGGGGAAGGCATTGAGGCAGGCTTGACGGTAAGTTGGGAAACCGGCTTTCCTCCTTGTGAGAACCATGATAACGCACCCCGGATTAAATCGGGAAAAAGGATGAAGCAGGGCAGATTAAGATCAGACAAAGGCGGCAGGCGCCGGTTCGGGCAGTATGGCAGCCCGGACGTATCGGTAAGCAGTTTTACAGGGTACCGGTCTTCAGATGGCGCATGATGCGCAGAAGGACGCTGTGGGGCACTGCGGCGGCAAGGAAACGGAAAGCGCGTATGGGAAGGGAACAGACGGACAGCTCCTTCCTCCTGGCCGAGGCCCGGAGAGCGTCCCGCACCACCCTGTCCGCCTCCACCATGGTATATTTCTTGATGGCCAGAGTGGTTCCTCTCCTTTCGGCCAGGTCAAAAAACTCCGTGCGCACAGGGCCGGGGCAGACTGCGGTTACATAGATCTGCCGTTCCCGCAGCTCCTCCCGAAGCGCCCGGGAGAAGCTGAGCACGTAGGACTTGCTGGCGGCGTAGACCGCAAAGTCAGGCTGGGGAAGGAAGGCCGCGCTGCTGGCAAGCTGGATGATCCGGCTTTTCTTTTTCATGAAAGGCAGACAGGAGTAGGTTAACTCCGTCAGGGCCAGGCAGTTCAGCTCGATCATACCGGACTGCTCCTTTAAGGGAAGGCGGGAAAAATGCCCCATGATACCGTAGCCGGAGCAGTTGATGAGCATGCGGATAACGGGGCGTTCCCGGTGCAGCAGCTCGTCAAAGGAGCGTCTGTCCTCATCCAGGGTCAGATCCAGCGGAAGGATCCGGGCCGCATGATCCAGCCGGGAGGCAAGCTCCTCCAGTCTGTCCCGTCTTCTGGCAATCAGCCAGAACTCATCCACGCACATCAGCCCCCTGTCCAGAGTGAGGGCAAATTCTTTTCCTAAGCCGGAGGAGGCTCCGGTGATAACAGCAATATTCACACTAATCTCCTTTCAAACACGCTCTAATTTTCTCTATTTTTTCTTGTGAACGTTTCGTATGGTTCGTTTTTTTGCGGATCTGTCCGGGCGGTGCTTTGCTCCCTGGGGGGATGAAGCTTTCCCTTTTGAGACGGATTTTTGGGGCGGCGTGCTGCCCCGCAGAGCATTGCTGCGCAGAGCGCTGTCCTCTTTCCTGGGACGGATCAGGCATTTGGGGCCGAAGCCGATCAGATCCTTCCGGCCTGCACGGGTGAGGGCCTCATAAACCAGCTCGTAGTTTTTCGGATTCCGGTACTGGATCAGGGCGCGCTGCATGGCTTTTTCGTGGGGATTTTTGCAGACATACACCTTTTTTCCGTCCCTGGGATCGATTTCCGTGTAGTACATGACGGTGGACATGGTGGAGGGAGTGGGATAAAAATCCTGTACCTGCTCCGGCATATAACCCAGATCGCGGAGATATTCCGCCAGCTCCACAGCCTCCTTCAGAGTGGAGCCGGGGTGGGAGCTCATCAGGTAGGGAACCAGATACTGCTTCAGTCCAAGCTGGTCGTTAAGCTGGCGGTATTTACGGCGGAAGCGTTCATACACCGCGTTTTCCGGCTTGCCCATGCGCCTTAGCACCGCATCGGAGATGTGCTCCGGCGCTACCTTCAGCTGGCCGCTCACATGGTACTGCACCAGCTCCCGGAAAAAGGTATCGTCCGGATCGGCAAGCAGATAGTCAAACCGGATGCCGGAGCGGATAAACACCTTTTTCACGCCGGGAAGGGCGCGCAGGGAACGCAGAAGGGCCAGGTAGTCGGTATGATCCGCCTTCATGCTGGGGCAGGGGGCCGGAAACAGGCACTGCCTGTTTTTGCACACGCCCCTGGTGAGCTGCTTTTCACAGGAGGGAGCGCGGAAATTGGCGGTGGGGCCGCCCACATCGTGGATATAGCCCTTAAAATCAGGATCCTGAATTATCCCCCGCGCTTCCTCCAGGATGGATTCATGGCTGCGCACCTGCACGGTGCGGCCCTGGTGGAAGGTGAGGGCGCAGAAGCTGCAGCCTCCGAAGCAGCCCCGGCTGCTGATCAGGGAAAACTTAATCTCCCGGATGGCGGGCACTCCGCCCTGTGCCTCATAGGAGGGATGATAGGCGCGCATATAGGGCAGATCGTACACGCTGTCCATCTCCTCTATAGTCAGAGGCTTCTGAGGAGGATTCTGCACCACATACTGGCCGTTGGGGTAGCCCTCCATCAGGACATTCCCTGTGAAAGGATCGGTGTTGCTGTACTGGATCAGGAAGCTGTCCGCATATTTTGTCTTGTCGGCCTTCATTTCCTCATAGGAAGGAAGAAGAATACCGTCGTAGATCCCTGACAGGTCTTTTGTCTTGTAAACCGTGCCGGGAATAAAGGTAATGTCCTTTACGTCGATGCCGCTGTTGAGCGCATCCGCGATCTCCACGATGGATTTTTCCCCCATGCCGTAGGAGATCAGGTCGGCCTGGCTGTCCAGCAGGATGGAGCGTTTGAAGGAATCGCTCCAGTAATCGTAATGGGCCATACGGCGCAGGCTGGCTTCAATGCCCCCGATGATGATGGGAACGTTCCGGTAGGTTCTGCGGATCAGGTTGCAGTAAACCACTGTAGCATGATCCGGCCTTTTTCCGGCCAGGCCGCCGGGGGTATAGGCATCGTCAGGCCGTCTTTTTTTGGACACATAATAGTGATTGACCATGGAGTCCATGTTTCCTGCGCTGACCAGGAAGCCCAATCTTGGTTGACCGAATAGGTCAATACTCCTGCTGTCTTTCCAGTCCGGCTGGGAAATGATGCAGACGGTGTAGCCATGGGCCTCCAGGATCCTGCTGATGATGGCATGGCCGAAGGAAGGGTGATCCACGTAGGCATCCCCGATCACGTAGACGAAATCCGGCCGGGTGATCCCCTGCTCTTCCATTTCCTGTCTGGTTGTAGGTAAAAAATTTTTTTCTGTCATTTCTTCCTCTTATAGCTCTCTGTAATCTGTAATGTAATAGTCTGCCAGTGCCCTTTTTTCGGCGGCCTGCCGGGCAGAATAGGAATCCTCCACAGCGCAGACCCGCATTCCGGCGGCCTTTCCCGCCTGGATGCCTGCGGGAATGTCCTCGAATACCAGGCAGTTTTCCGGCCGGACGCCAAGCCGCTGCGCTACAGCCAGATAAATATCCGGGGCAGGCTTCCCTCTGTTCACCTCGCAGGAGGTGAGCACGCAGTCAAAGTACCCGGCCAGCCCTCTGGCCTGAATCAGACTGTCCACCAGATGTCTGGAATTGCTGGTGGCGATTCCCAGGCGGATGCCCTTCTTTTTCCAACGCTTCAGACAGGTCTGGACGCCTTCCTTCAGGGGGACCTGTCTGCGGTATTTTTCCTGAGCCATCTCGTTCCAGTCCGCTTTGATCTGTTCCACGCTGTGGGGGATGGAGAACCTTTTCTTAAAGTATTCCGCCGTCTCCGTAAAGCTCATTCCGTCAATCTCCCCCTGCAGGGTTCCGGAGAAGGGAATGCCGAACCGTCCCAGATATTCCACGTCTATATCCGGCCAGATCCACATGGAATCCACCAGAGTGCCGTCCAGATCGAAGATCACGGCCTGTATGTTGTCCATGATTCCATTCATGCTTCCTCTCCTTTTCCCTAAAGCAATTTTCAAACATGCTCGTCCGCTTCCCCTCCGGTATGCAGCGCAGTACGCTCCTGCTCGGTCAGCTCCCGGAAGGCACCCACGGGAAGCGTATCCTCCAGGGTAAGCGGCCCCATGGCCACACGCCGCAGATAGACGACCTTCCGCCCAACGGCCTGCATCATGCGCTTTACCTGATGAAATTTTCCTTCCGTTATGGTCAGATACCAGGCCGTCTCACCGGACTTTGCAGACACTGTGCCACAGCCGCGGGAAGCCGTGGCTGGGCGGATGCGGGCAGGCCGGGTGCGCTTTGCTTCCCCGATCTCCACTCCGGCTTCCAGTGCCTGAAGCTGTGCGCCGTCCAGAGGGCCGTCAATCCGGACGTAGTAGGTCTTTTCCACATGCTTTTCCGGCGCCAGGAGTCTGTGGGAAAGGCCGCCGTCGTCTGTGAGAAGGAGAAGCCCTTCCGTATCCTTATCCAGTCTGCCCACCGGAAACAGGGGGCGCAGAAGGAGGGGATTCCCGGGGGCCTGTTCCCGGACCCAGTCCAGCACCGTCCGTTCCCGGTTATCCTGTGTGGCCGAGACAATCCCGGCAGGCTTGTTCAGCAGAAGATAGACATATCTGCTGTAAGAAATCTGCCGTCCGCAGACGCAGACCTGATCGCCGTTCTCATCCAGCCTCCTGTCCGGCTTCTTCTCCACCGTGCCGTTTACCTCCACCTGTCCGCGGCGGATCAGCTCCTTTACCCGGCTCCGCGTCCCCTCTCCCATATCGCACAGATACTTGTCCAGACGGATCATTTGCGCTCCTCCTGCTTCTGCCTGATCCGCCGGCCCTGCCCTCTGCCGGCTTGGCAGACGATACCGGGATTCTGTCATGTATCGGATCAGCGCAACATAATTTGAATTAAGTATACAGGATTTTTGAACCGCTTACAAGGCTTATGGGGACGAATCGGGGAGGATGTATGAAAAAGAGGGAACGGATGGGAGCCATAAAAAAAGCCGTTTTAACGGGAATGTTTGCTTTTCTCACAACGGCTATGCTTCTGGAAAGCGAAACGGCGCTGGAGCTGTCTGCCTCGGCTCTGAATCTGTGGTTTCAGAAGATGATTCCTGCGCTGCTGCCCTTTATGATCCTGTCCGGCATCCTGATCCGCATGAACCTTTCCGATCGCTTTGCGAAGCTTTTTGCCCCCCTTCTGCGGCCTGTGTTCCGCCTGTCCGATTCCTGTCTATATGTGATTGTGATCGGGTTTTTGTGCGGCTTTCCCATGGGAGCCAGGGTGACGGCGGAAAGCTATGAGAGGGGGAAGCTTGACCGGAGGGAGGCTGCTCTCCTGCTGGCCTTCTGCAACAATATCGGGCCTATTTATTTTACAGGTTTTGTCCTGACGCTTTTTCCCGTCTCCAATCCCTGGCCCTATCTGGCGGGAATGTACCTGCTGCCGCTGCTGTATGGTCTTGTGCTGCGCTATATGGCTTTCAGGGATATTTCAGTTCAGAGAGGGGAAGCTCAGGGAAAAATATCATCGGCGATCCTTTCAGAGGGGAGCTTTTCCCGGAAGCAGGTTCCGCTGAAGCAGAATAAAAAAAAGAAAGAGGGCCGCACTCTGCATGCGGCCCAGGCGGCGGATGGCCCGGAGGGAAGGACGGATACATGGCAAAAGGAAGCCGCATGCGGTAAGCCGGGAAAGGCTCCCTCTCTCCTGGAGCAGATGCAGGAGGCCATCACTTCCTCTCTCACCGCTATTGCATCCCTGGGCGGATATATGATTCTGTTCAATCTGATGAATCTGTTTCCCATCCTGCTGCTGCCCGGCAGCTTCCGGCTGCTCCGGGCGCTGTGCGGATGTCTGCTGGAAATCACCAGCGGGCTGGCCCAGCTGCCGGCCAGCCAGGCCTTCTGGGCCTTCGTACTGCTTCCCTTCGGCGGCTTTTCCTGCATTGCCCAGACCTACAGCATGCTCCGGGAGACGGATCTGCCGCTGGGAGCGTATGTGTGCCATAAATGCGCCCAGACGGGGCTTGCGTTTCTTTATTATGCAGGAATCCATTATGCAGGAATCCGGATCCTGTGAGGCTCCGGCAGAGCTCTCACTGGCCATGCTGCATCACATTCAGATCCCCATTTCCCTCCTGAGACGCGGCCTCCGGCACATCCGCAGCCTCCTCCAGCGCATCCGGACGCAGCTCCATGCGGTTGGACTGCACCACATTCAGGCAGTTGTTCAGATCGTTGATCAGCCGGCCGTAATGCTCATTGGCGGCCTGCATACCATGCTCAATGATGCTTTCCAGATTGGCCAGAATGTCATCGGTATACTGGATGGCAGAGGCCTTCACGCTGTTGGCCTCCATGGTGGCATTGTCCAGGATCTCCTGGGCCTGCTGGGTAGCCAGGGTTACCACCTCGTTGGCCTGGGCATAAGCCTGCTGCATAATCTCGTGCTCATTGATCAGCTCATTGGTATGTACGGTGGCCTCGTTGATCAGCGCCTCTGCCTTGTCCCTGGCATCGTTGAGAATGGCCTCCTTATTGTTGATGATTTTCTGATACCGCTTGATCTCATCCGGGGTCTTTACCCTCAGCTCCCGGATCAGATCCTCCAGCTCTTCCTTGTTGACAATAATCTTACTGTTGGAAAGAGGCTGATATTTACAGCCGTCAATAAATTCTTCGATTTCATCAATGATCTGTTCAATCCTGCTGCTCATAGTCTTGCTCCTGTCTGTGCGGGCTGGCACTTTTTATTTTGGGGAGTGTCCGTATTTCTCGTACACAAGCTTTGCCACGAAATCGGGGACACACTGAGAAATATCGCCGTTAAACTGGGCAATCACCTTTACGCTGGAGGAGCTTAGGTAAGCGTACTCCAGGCGGGTGGTCAGAAACATGGTATCCAGCTGCCCGCCGGAAAGCATGCTGTTGGTCTGTGCGGTCTGCAGCTCATATTCAAAATCCGTAATGGCGCGCAGCCCCCGGATAGACACATGAACGTCCTTCTCCCTGGCATAATCAATCACCAGCCCGGAAAAGGAATCCACCTTCACATTGGGAATGTCCTTCGTGGCTTCCTCCAGTATTTTAACACGTTCCTCTACAGAAAACAACGGAGTCTTCTGTGGATTGTTCAACACGCTGACCGTTAATTCATCAAAAATCGACGCAGCCCTCCTGATAATGTCCAGGTGGCCGAACGTCACGGGATCAAAGCTTCCCGGATAGATGGCTGCTTTCATAATTTTGTGCCCTCACATTTCTTTTTTCATAAAAACGTGCTTATTGGTCTTGTACTTCTTCTCCCTGGTTACGATAAATCCGTACTCCCGGGCAAAGGAAAAGTCCCGGTCAAGCTCCGCCTCCATCACGATCAGGGTATCCTCCGTGACGTAAGGCGCCCTGGCGAGGGACTCCAGGACAGGCTCCTCCAGCCGGGACTGGTAAGGGGCATCCATGAAAATAAGATCCGCCTCCTTCTCATGGATGCCGTGCAGGGCTGCCACCACATCCTGCTTCATAAGAACCGCTTTCTCCGTAAACCGGGTAAACTGCAGGTTATCCTGAATACATTTGACGGCCTTGGGCGCATTCTCCACGAAATAGGCCCGCTTCGCCCCCCGGCTGATGGCTTCAATACCAATAGCTCCGCTCCCGCTGCACAGATCCACAAAAATACTTCCCGGAACCAGCGGCTGAAGAATATTGAACAAAGTCTCTTTTATCCGGTCCGTAGTAGGCCTGGTATCCAGCCCCTCAGGACATTTCAACGGAAGGCTCCTTGCCTCTCCTGCGATCACTCTCATATACCTTTCCTCACCTTCCGCCGCATCTGCGGCCTTCAGAGCGAAAACCTTCCCGGTTTCCGCTCTGATATTCTTATATTTTTATTTACAGCTAAGTTTTGTTACCTAATTATAAACACACAAAGTAAAAATGGCAATCACAAATAAACTGACGGTTCACCCTTTCCTGTACGCTGCGTTACCTGCCGCAGGCCATGGCTGGAGGAGCCGCAGGCCCACAACCTACAGGAAAGCTCCGAACCTCTATCCCCTCACCTTCGTTCCCTTCCCGTCTCTTTTAGCCAGCTTCAGGCTGTTGAGCGCCAGGTTCCGGCTCTTGTAGGGAATGGTTTCGTCGGACTGGGCCGGGGTGTAGTATACGGCCTCCAGCAGGTCGCCGGGGGCAAGGCGAAGGCCGCGGACGCCGATGGCGGCTTTCTTTTTTTCCGGTATCTCCTCCAGCAGGAAGCGGAGGAAACAGCCGTCCCTGGTCTGGAGGATCATGTGCTTCTGCTCCCTAAGGACAGCCACGCTGAGAAGCTCGTCCCCCTCCTGCAGCTTGGTGGCGGCTACGCTGCGTTTGGATACGTCAAACTCCCCTCCGTCCACGATCTTGACCATGGCCATCCGTGTGGCGAATACCAGGCGGCAGAGGTTCAGATCGGACTGGCTGGCCACGAGAAGAAGCTCCTCTCTGGAGGAATCATAACCGCTCACATTGTCGATAGGGACGCCCTTGTCCCGGAATTTACCCAGGGGAAGGTCGGATACCTTTACGGTATAGAGCTGGCCGGTGTTGGTGAACAGGCAGATACGGCCGGTGTTCCTGCACTGGAACAGGAACCGGCTTTCCGCCTCGGCCGCCTCCCGGTTCCTTTCATAGGTGGGAAGATCCACGCACCGGGCATAGCCGAAACGATCCATCATGAACATGACGTCCATTTCTTCTATCTTTTTTTCCTCAAAAACTGCTTCCCGGCAGTTGTCGATGAGCGTCCTTCTGGAAACGGCAAATCTGCGTTTGAACTCGTCCAGCTCGTTGATGATCACCTGGGCCATGGAATCCCTTCGCTCCAGGATGTCCTCATAACGGTAAATGTTGGCCACGGTCTCCTCGTGCTCCCTGATAAGAGCCTCCAGCTCCAGCCCGATGAGCTTATAGAGGCGCATTTCCAGGATGGCGTTGGCCTGGCTTTCGGTAAAGCTAAGCTGAGCGGCCATGGCGGCGGATTCCTTTGAGCGGAAACGGATTCCTGTGGTTTTCCCCTCCACCAGGCAGGCCTTTGCCATAGCCCGGTCCTTGGAGCCGCGCAGGATCTCGATGATCAGGTCGATCACGTTGCAGGCCTTGATCAGTCCCTCCTGAATCTCCCTGCGTGCCTTTTCCTTTGCCAGCAGGTTTTCATACTTTCTGGTGGCAAGCTGGAACTGGAAATCCACGCTGGCCTTGAGGATGGCCTTCAGCCCCAGGGTTTCCGGGCGGCCGTCTGAGATAGCCAGCATGTTCACGCCGAAGGTGTCCTCCAGGCGGGTCTTTTTGTAGAGCATATTGATGAAATTGTCCGCATCCGCGTCTTTTTTCAGTTCAATGACGATGCGGATTCCCTCCTTGGAGGACTGGTTGGAGATGTCGCTCACATCCATGGTCTTTTTGGACTCGGCAAGAGCCGCCACATCGGAAAGAAATTTACCGATGTTGGCGCCGATCATGGTGTAGGGGATCTGGGAAATGACCACGTTGTTCCTGCCGCCCCTGCCCTTCTCTACCTCCACGCGGCCCCGCACTTTGATCTTTCCGGCCCCGGTTTCGTAGATGGAAAGCAGCTCATCCTTATTGGTGACGATGCCTCCGGTGGGGAAATCAGGCCCCTGGATATAGCGCATCAGCTCCCTTACGGTAATGTCCTCATTGTGCATATAGGCCTTCATGGCGTCGATGACTTCCCCCAGATTGTGGGGAGGAATGCTGGTGGCCATGCCCACTGCGATACCCTCGGAGCCGTTGACCAGAAGGTTTGGAATACGGGCAGGGAGGACGCTGGGCTCTTTTTCCGTTTCGTCGAAGTTGGGAATAAAGTCCACCACATCCTTGTCCAGATCAGCCAGAAAGGCTTCCTGGGTTACCTGCATCAAGCGTGCTTCCGTATAACGCATGGCGGCGGCGCCGTCTCCCTCGATGTTTCCGAAATTGCCGTGGCCGTCCACCAGAGGAAGGCCTTTTTTGAAATCCTGGGCCATCACCACCAGAGCGTCATAGATGGAGCTGTCGCCGTGGGGATGGTATTTGCCCATGGTATCGCCCACGATACGGGCGCATTTCCTGTAGGGTCTGTCGTAACGGATTCCAAGCTCGTGCATGTCGTAGAGGGTGCGCCGCTGTACCGGCTTGAGCCCGTCCCTCACGTCGGGAAGGGCGCGGGCTATAATGACGCTCATGGCATAGTCGATGAAGGACTTCTGCATGACCTCGGAATATTCTGTTTTTATGATATTTTCATCTCTTTTTTCCAAATCCATGTTTCCTTTCCGGCATCGGATCATCCGCCGCACTCAGGCTGTTGGAGGGCGCAGACGATACGCCGCTCTCCCGGGCGGACGGCAGGAAGCGCATCTGACCGGACAGGGGTCAGATGTCAAGCTCCGCGTCCGTTGCATATTCATAGATAAAAGCCTTGCGGGGCGGCACGTCGGTTCCCATCAGAAGCTCCGTCACCTCGGAGGCCATCCTGGCATCCTCGATCTCCACCAGCTTCAGCATCCTGGTCTCCGGGTTCAGGGTGGTCTCCCACAGCTGGGAGGCGTCCATTTCACCCAGGCCCTTGTAGCGCTGCAGGGTAAAGGGGCCTTTGTGACGCTTCCGGTAGCGCTCCAGGGCCTTGTCGTCGTACAGGTATTCTTCTTCCCCCTTGGAGGGCATGGCCTTGTAAAGAGGCGGCATGGCGATATAGACGTGGCCCTCGAAGATCAGCTCCGGCATGAAGCGGTAGAACAGGGTAAGGAGCAGGGTGGAGATATGCGCGCCGTCCACGTCCGCATCCGCCATAATAATGATCTTGTCATAGCGAAGCTTGGAAATATCAAAATCGTTTCCATAGCCTTCCGAAAAGCCGCAGCCAAAGGCGTTGATCATGGTTTTGATCTCCGCGTTGGCCAGCACCTTGTCGATACTGGCCTTCTCCACGTTCAGGATCTTGCCCCGGATGGGCAGGATGGCCTGATAGGAACGGTCTCTGGCCATTTTGGCGCTTCCCCCTGCGGAATCTCCCTCCACAATGAAGATTTCACACCGGGAAGCGTCCCTGGATTCGCAGTTGGCGAGCTTGCCGTTGGAGTCGAAGGAAAATTTCTGCTTAGTGAGCAGGTTGGTCTTGGCCCGCTCCTCCGTTTTGCGGATCTTCGCGGCCTTTTCCGCGCAGCCGATGATGCTTTTTAAGGTTTCCAGGTTGCGGTCGAAGAAGCGCACGATCTCCTCTCCCGTCACCTTGCTCACCACCTTGGCCGCATCCTGGTTGTCCAGCTTGGTTTTGGTCTGGCCCTCAAAACGGGGATCGGGATGCTTGATGGAGATCACGGCGGTCATGCCGTTGCGCACATCGGCCCCTGTAAAGTTGGCGTCCTTTTCCTTCAGGATGCCAAGCTGTCTGGAGTAGGTGTTGATCACGCTGGTGAACATGGTTTTGAAGCCGGTGAGATGGGTGCCTCCCTCCGCGTTGTAGATGTTGTTGCAGAAGCCAAGCACGTTTTCATGGAACTCGTTCACGTACTGGAAGGCTCCCTCCACGGAGATCCCTTCACTCTCCCCGGAGAAGTAGATCACGTCGCTCACCGCCTCCCTGGATTTGTTCAGGTCGCGGATAAAGCCCACGATTCCCTCCGGCTCATGGTACTCCACAGCTTCCGGTGCCTCTTTTCTTTTATCTGTGAAAAGGATGGTGAGATTGGGATTCAGATAAGCCGTTTCATGCAGACGGCTCT
Organism: uncultured Eisenbergiella sp.; assembly: GCA_963559585.1. Taxonomy (GTDB): domain Bacteria; phylum Bacillota; class Clostridia; order Lachnospirales; family Lachnospiraceae; genus Eisenbergiella. The sequence continues at coordinate 13,363 of CAUWLJ010000034.1, forward strand.
TGACCTCCTCCTCCCGGAAACGGGTTTTTTCAAAAATTGTATCGTCGGGAAGGAAACGGATGGTGGTTCCGGTCTCTCTGGTCTTTCCGATCACAGGCAGCAGGCCGTCCACCAGCTCCACCACCGGCACGCCCCTTTCATAGCGGTCTTCATAGATCAGGCCGCCGTTTCTGACCTGCACGGTAAGGCTTGCGGACAGAGCGTTGACCACGGAGGAGCCTACGCCGTGCAGGCCGCCGCTGGTTTTGTAGGCGGAATTGTCGAACTTTCCTCCTGCATGCAGGGTGGTGAAAACAAGCCGTTCCGCGCTGACGCCTTTTTCGTGCATGCCAACCGGAATTCCCCGCCCGTTGTCGGAGACGGTGGCGGAGCCGTCCGCTTCCAGGGTGACGCTGATCCGGTCACAGTATCCGGCCAGATGCTCGTCAACCGCATTGTCTACGATTTCGTAGATCAGGTGGTTTAAGCCCCTGGTGGAAACGCTTCCGATGTACATGCCCGGACGTTTGCGCACAGCCTCCAAACCCTCCAGCACGGTGATGCTGGAGGCGTCATAGGTGTTCGTATTTTTACTCATACAAATCTCCATTCCGGAGCGTAAGCGACGGGGCGAAGAAAAATTGCGAATGCAATTTTTCTTCTGCCATTAGGGCTATTTGTGACGCCCCGGCACAAATAGCTGTGTGAAAAATAAGCCATCGGGCTTATTTTTCATACTAATCCTTTCTCAGAACTCATTTTTCATGGTAAGAGCCACGGCAAGGGCGCCGGGGCCGATGTGGCAGGCCACGCTCAGGGAAAGCGGAGCCAGATGGCTTCCGGCGCCGGGGAAGGAGGCAAGCGTCTCTTTTTGAAAAGCAAGGGCGGCCTCCTCGTTGTCCGTGTGGGCAAAGTCGATCCACATGCCGCAGTTCTCCAAAGATCGTCCGAAACGGCCGGTAACGTCATTTTTGGCCGCATTGATCATGATCTGCCTGGCGGAGGAGACGGTTCTGGCCTTGGCAAAGGCGTCCAGCTTCTCGCCCTGGATCTGAAGTACAGGCTTTAAGCGCAGCAGTGTTCCCAGTGCTGCGGCGGCAGGGGTGATGCGGCCCCCCTTTTTCAGGTAGCTTAAAGTGTCCACCATGATATAGATACTGGAATTGAAGCGGTCCTTTTCCAGAAAATCCCGGATCTGCGCAGCTTCCATCCCCTTTTCCGCCATCTGCCTTGCATCCAGTACGGAGCGCCGCTGGGTGACGGAAATGCGCTGGTTGTCCACAACCTGTACTCTGCCATTGAATTCCCGGGCCAGCATGTGGGCCGTGCTGCAGGAACCGGAAAGGCCGCTGCTCATGGGGATGTGAACAATGCTGTCGTGATTCCTTAACAGCCCCTGCCAGAGGGTGAGGACGGAATCCGGATCCGGCTGGGAGGTGGAGATGTCTGCACCTGCCTTCAGCTTTTCATAGAATTCCTCCTGGGTGAGGCTGATCCCTTCAAAATAGGTTTCTCCATTTATCATAAAAGGCATGGGCAGTACGGATACGCCGAGCTGATCTGCCTGTACCTGGGTGATGCCGCTGTTGCTGTCTGTGACGATTGCTGTTCTGGACATGGATGAATGTTCCTCTCTCTTTCTTGTTCTATCGGATTTGCGTTTTACAGTGATCTTAGATCCATCAGTCTGCCGTTTTCTTCCTCCCAGCGGTAAAGCGGTGCATAGTCAGGCCGCTTTTTTTCAGGATCCTCTGCCACGATCCTTTCCGCCAGAGAGCTGGCCGTAAGCAGCAGGCCGGAATCCTGATAAATGTCGCCCACCTTAAAGGCCAGCTCTCCGCTCTGCCGGATGCCGAACAAATCTCCGGGGCCGCGCAGCTTCAGATCCTCGCTGGCGATCTGGAAGCCGTCGTTGGAATCGTTCAGGATCTTCAGCCGCTTCATGGTCTGTTCGCTGTCGTTGGAGCTGATGAAAATACAGTAGCTCTGCGCATCCCCGCGCCCTACCCTGCCCCGGAGCTGATGGAGCTGGGCCAGTCCGAAGCGTTCGGCGTTCTCCACCAGCATGACGGTGGCGTTGGGTACGTTGATGCCCACCTCGATTACCGTGGTGGAAACCAGAATGTCCGTTTTCCCTGCGGCAAAGTCCTCCATGATCTGCGCCTTTTGGGCCGGCTTCATTCTGCCATGCAGGGATTCCACCCGAATGTGGGAAGGAAGGGCGGAGCGCAGCTTGTCCGCGTAGTCGATGACATTTTCCAGCTCGTCCATCTCTCCCTCCTCCACCATGGGGCAGATGCAGTAGATCTGATGGCCCTGCTCCACCTGCCCGGCAAGGAAGCGGTAGGCGGTGGGGCGATAGGAGGTTCCTACCACGCAGCTGCGGATTCGTTTGCGGCCCGCAGGCATTTCGTCCAGGATGGAAACGTTCAGGTCACCGTAGAGGACGATGGCAAGCGTGCGGGGAATGGGGGTGGCGCTCATAACCAGCACATGGGTATCCGCCCCCTTGTCAGCCAGCGTCTCCCGCTGTCTGACACCAAAGCGGTGCTGTTCGTCGGTGACCACCAGAGCAAGCTCCTGATATTCCACCTTTTCCTGAATCAGGGCGTGGGTTCCGATGATTACGTTGGCCTCCCCCTCGCGAATCTTCCGGTAGAGCTCCCTTTTCTCCCGGGCAGTCTGGGAGCCGGTAAGCAGGACGGGGGACAGGCCCAGGCTGTGCTCCGCATTCAGGCGGCACAGAGCTTCATAATGCTGGTTTGCCAGAACCTCGGTGGGAGCCATGAGGCAGCCCTGTCTGCCGCAGGAGGCGCACAGGAGGAGAGCCAGGAAGGCCAGGATGGTTTTGCCGCTGCCCACGTCGCCCTGCACCAGACGGTTCATGGCAGTCTGTCCGGTCAGATCTGCTTCGATTTCCTTCCACACCCGCAGCTGGGCTCCGGTGAGCCGGTAGGGAAGGAGGGAAAGCAGACGTTCCGTGTCGGGCACGGTATGCAGAGGGTGTGAAACCGGCCGGGCCAGATGCTCCCCCTTCATACGATGCAGCCCCAGAAAAAAGGCAAAAAATTCCTGAAAAGCCAGTCTTTTCCTTGCCTCCCCGATCTCCTCCATGCTGCGGGGACAGTGAATATACCTAAGAGCCTGTGCCTGGGTAATCAGTCCCAGGCAGGTGCAGATGTCATCCGGAAGAAACTCCGGCAGACTGTCCCCGCAAACCTCCTCCAGGGCCGTCCGGACAGCCTTTAAGAGTTGATTGTTGGAGAGCCCTGCCGTCAGGCTGTACCTGGGCTGATAGGTACCCTGAATGGCCAGATACTCCTCCGGCCGGTAAATGCGGGGCTGCTCCATGCGGATACGGGCCGCCGGTCTGCCGGCAGCACCGAGGGCGGCAGCTGCACCGCCGCCGGCTTCAAAGGCTCCCCTGCTTCCGGCCGGTGAGGCGGTATTTTCCTGGCACATGCCCCGGAAAACATGGATGCTGCCCGGCTTCAGGATGGATTTCAGGTAGGGCATATTGAAGAAGGTCATACGAAAAAGGCCGGTTCCATCACCGGCCTCCACGGTTGTTATTTTCAGGGAGCGCCCTTTTTCATTCACGGACAGTCTCTGTACACGTGCCCTGAGGGCGCATACCTTTCCAGACGTCAGATTGGCGGCGCAGGTGAGCGGCTCCATGAATTCGTACCCTCTGGGGTAATGCTCCAGAAGCTCCCTGGTATTCGTAATATGGAGCCTGGCGAAAAGCGCCGCCGTCTTTTCGCCTACTCCCTTTAAGGATGTGAGTGGCGCGTTGTTTATCATGAATGACTATTCTACTCCGGATCCTGCTGTCGGTATACTGGCAGGCAGAATCCTATTCTGCCGAAATAATATAATAATAGATGGGCTGGCCGCCGTACTGCAGCTCCACATCGCAGGAGGGAAACTGTTCCTCCACCTTTTCCTTCAGCTTCTGTGCATCCTCCTCAGTGGTATCTGCTCCGTAATAGATACTGATCAGCTCTGTATCCTCATCCGTCATGGCAGCTATCATCTGGAGGGAAACCTCCTGGAGGCTTCCGCCCACAGAAAGGATTCCCGCGTCGCCGATGCCCATATAGTCGCCCTGCTTGATCTCTTTATCGTCGATTAGAGTATCCCTTACCGCATAGGTAACCTCTCCGGTCTTTACCCGGCCGATTTCCTCAGTCATGGAAGCCTCGTTCTCCTGGGGGCCCATATCGGGCACGTAGTTGATCACTGCGGTGATGCCCTGAGGAATGGTTCTGGTGGGAATGACCACCACATTCTTGTCCTCCACCAGATATTTTGCCTGGTTGGCGGCCAGAATGATGTTCTTGTTGTTGGGGAGCACGTAAACCGTGTCCGCGTTCACCTTCTCGATGGCGTTGATCACGTCCTCCGTGCTGGGGTTCATGGTCTGGCCGCCGGAGATGATGTGATCCACACCCAGTCCGCGGAAGATCTCGTCGATTCCGTCTCCCACGGAAACTGCGATGAAGCCCGCATCCTTATGCTCCATGGAAGGTTCCCTCGGGGCTTCATAGGCCTCCTCCTCTGCCTCGGACATCTTAAACAGCTTTTCCTGATGCTCCAGACGCATGTTGTCTATCTTCATATTGGAAAGGGCTCCGTACTTCAATGCCTTCTGGATGGCCAGACCGGGGTCATTGGTATGTACGTGTACCTTGACCACATCATCGTCCGCCACCACCACGATGGAATCACCGATGGATTCCAGATAGGCCTTAAAATCCATTTCCTGTTTGATGTTAAAGGTTCTGGACAGGAGGATGATAAATTCTGTACAGTAGCCGAACCGGATCTCCATATTGGCCTGGGCCTCCAGGCTGCTGTTTACGGATACCCTGGGAGCGGAAGCGGGCGTTTCGCTGACCGTAAGGTCAACCTCCTTGCCCAGGAAAGCGTCAAAAGCGCCGTGAAGAACCTCCACAAGCCCCTGCCCGCCGGAATCCACCACACCGGCCTGCTTCAGTACGGGAAGCATTTCGGGTGTCTGGCTGAGTACGTACTCTGCATGGGCGATCACCTGTGAGAGGAACTTCTCCATATCCTCCTCTCCCGCGTCCGCCAGCTCTCTGGCCTTCATGGAAGCGCCCTTGGCAACGGTGAGGATGGTACCCTCCTTGGGCTTCATCACAGCCTTGTAGGCAGTCTCCACAGCCTTCTCACAGGCCGCTGCCGCAATGGGAACGGTGATCCGGTCATAGTCGCGGATTCCTTTAGTAAAGCCTCTGAAAAGCTGGGAAAGAATGACGCCGGAGTTGCCGCGCGCCCCGCGCAGGGAACCGGAGGAAATTGCCTTGGACAGGGAAGCCATATCGGGCTCTGCCATGCCTGCCACCTCCTTGGCTGCGGACATGATGGTAAGCGTCATGTTCGTGCCCGTATCTCCGTCGGGAACCGGGAATACATTCAGTTCATTGATCCATTCCTTCTTGCTCTCAAGATTCTTGGCTCCGGCTAAGAACATCCTCGCCAGGCAGCCGGCGTCGATCGTATTCAAACTCACAACTAAAGTCCTCCTCTTAATCAATCACTCGTACACCTTCTACGAAGATGTTGATTTTCTCAATTTCCATTCCGGTGAATTCCTCCACCTTGTACTTCACATTGTCTACCAGGTTATCGGAAACCGCAAGGATGCTCACACCGTAAGCAACGATCACATGAAAATCCAGAGTAAGCTTATTGTTATTGACCGTGACGGCGATACCCTTTGTCAGGTTATCCCTGCGCAGAAGCATGACCACATCCTTGGCAGTGATGCCCATGCCCACAATACCGAAGCATTCCGTGGCCACGATACCTGCATACTGCGCGATCACTTCTTTATCAATGGTTATATTGCCCATATGGGTGTTCAGATAAGAGCCCTTCATGTAGTACCTCCTTTTTGACAGCGCAGGGCAGACCTCACCCCTGCCGCTTACGTTTACCGTTATTATAACCGCTTTGCGCAGAAAATGGAAGATAAATTTATTTTTCCGCTTGCAAAAAAAAGGTTTTTCTGTTAATATACAGATGTTGTGGTCTGAAAAATTAACTGGTTTAGGAGGTGCGAAGATGGCAAAATGCGATATTTGCGGTAAGGGTGCTCATTTTGGAAACAACGTAAGCCATTCCCATAGAAGATCCAATCATATCTGGAATTCAAACGTTAAGCGTGTGAAGTGTCTGGTAAACGGAGCATCCAAGAGAATGCACGTATGTACCAACTGCCTGAAGTCTGGCAGAGTTGAGAGAGCTTAATGGTTCTTGATTTTGGAATACGGCACAAGGTAAGACTGTGAGAGCTGCATGGCAGGTCTGCACAGTCTTTTTTTGTACAATAGGAAAATTTCTTTCCTATTCTACAAAAAAAGACGCCCCGCTGTGGATGCGCACTCGCGCGAGAGCGCGGGTGTGCGAATGGCGCGATTAAACGTCCTTCCAGCCACAGCATTTCGCTCCCCTATCTGCCGCAGAAGATCATATTGTAGCTTACCACCAGCAGAAGCACGGCAACCAGAAGCCCGGCCAGGCGGTTGGAAATCAGCAGGGCCAGAAGCATACCCAGTGCGATGCTGAACACGATGATTCCTGTCATCTTCCAAAACTGCTGCATCCCTTCCCCTTCCCTCCGGGCATGGCAAACGCCTTCCGCTTTGCTCTATTTTATGAGAGCGGAAGGCGCTGTATGCCTGTCAGTTCTGCTGTTCAGGTTTTTATTCCTTTGATGAAGCGTCATCGGGGAAGGCTGCCTCCTTTGCTTCCTCGTCGCTCATCATCTCCACAGGCTTTGACGTAAAACGGTCTACCAGGTCGGGGATCATATCCAGGAGCTTGGTCATGCTGTCCTGGTTTTTGACGTTCACAAGGCGGGTCTGTCCGTTTCTGATCAGAAGGACTGCGCTGGGGGTCATCTTGCCTGACAGGCCGCCTCCGCCTCCGTCCTTCCGGTCGCTCCTGCTGGCTCCCGCTCCCACGCCAAAGGTGACGTCCACCAGGGGAACGATGATGGTGTCGTCGATCCTGGTGGCCTCTCCCACCACCGTTTTGGTGGACATGAGAGCGTTTGCCCCTTTCAGAAGGGACTCCATTACGGAATTGATACTGTTCGTGTTATCGGCCATTGGCAACCTCCTCTTTCTTCAACTGTCTGATCAGCCTCCAGGTTCTTTTATCCAGGAGAACCGTAAGTAAATGGTAGATCGGAATGCAGAGACGCACTCTCCCTCTGGCGGAAAGCTCTCCGGCCAGACAGGCTTTGTCAAAATCCGGCGTGATATGGATACGCTCCCCCACCAGGGGATAAAACATTCCATGGAGCGCCAGAAGGTTTGCGGTGGATGCCGGATCCCCTGTTCCCAGGGTGAGGGAAGCCGAAAAGCGCTGAGGCAGAACGTGGCGCAGCAGCTTTTTCGTATGCCTCAGGATTTTATCCGCCGCCCTTCTGGTTTCTGGACAGTGGAACAGCTCCTGATAATAGTCCCAGGTCTGCCTCAGCCCTTCTGCCTTCTCTCCAAGGATGGCGGCGGCATGGGCAGAGCCGGTAAACAGGCTTTGAAGCCTTTCGCAGAAGCTGCGGACGGCAGAGGCAATGCGCGCCAAAACGGATGGCCGTTCCTGCCGTCCGTCCGTCCTGCCAATTTGCTCCTCCGCCGTGGGCGAAACCTTCGGGGGAGACGGAGGATCCGGCTGAGGAGGCTTTGGGGAACTGGGCTCCTGCCGTTTTTCCGTATTCTCTGTATTTTCAGCGGTTTTCCTGCCGGGCTTCTGATTCACGGGATCTTCTGTGCGTTTTGAATCCTCTGAGCCTTTTTTTTCCGGCGTATTCCGTTTCCGGCGGGGCCGGAGGGGAATTCCCAGAATCGTAAGCCTGGCCTTCAGACGGGGCTGATCCTTTTCCGATCCATCCCCCTTCTGAAAACTGGCCTGGAAACAGATCAGGCGGGCCAGCCAGGAGACGCGCAGAAGGCCGCCGGCACAGGAACCCTCTTTTGTTTTTTCTCCTTCCCCGCCGGCATAGATGCCGTCAGCCCTTTCCGGCAATACCATTGACAGCCGGTAGCGTACCGGAACCAGCAGGATCAGAAGCAGGGCTGCCAGAAGCAGGCAGAGCACCGTCAGCAGGATCAGGCCTGCTGTTTTTAATATTGTCAAAATGAATGCCACCATCAAATCGTTCCCATCATGTGTCCGCCGCCTGTGCCGCAGGCTTCTGCTCTGGCCGGAGGCACTGTGTTTCGTTTTCTCCCCAGTGTTCCAGAAGATAATGCTTCATATCCGCCTCCCCGGTCTCCCGCAGGGTATCCTTGAGGATTTTCTGCACCAGCTCCAGCGCTTCCTCCCGGCTGCCGGCCAGCCCGGCGATCTTCAATCCGTCCTTAGCATAAAAGCGCTGCTTCAGAAGACCGCTGTGAAAAATATCCAGCTGGTCGGAAGATGCGGACAGGGTGACCAGATAAACGTCAGCCCGTCCCTTCCCCAGAAGGAGCTTCTGCCGGATGACTCTGGGATGTGTGACCGAGGCTCCCACATAAAGCTTTCTGTAGAACTCCATGCCGTTCGTTTCCTTTCCACGGAGAGGAACCACGCAGAAGAACTTCGGAGGAAAATATCTCCTGAGAATATTCCCGGCGTTCTTCTCCTTCAGTATTGCCGCTTTGTCAGCCGCTTTATTCTCCGCTTTTTTAAATAAGGAAATGCTTCCTGCCCTCAAGCGCATTTGAAGCTTCCCTTCCACTGTCTGTACGTTCTGCCCCGGTGAGGGAGCAGTTTAATGAAGGAGCAGGAGAGGCATTCACCTCTCCCGCTTTTGCTGTCATGTTTAAAAGTATTTCCGGCTTCCCCAGAGGTTCCTCTTTTTCAGTTCCAGGTATTCATGATAGGCCTTCTCCAGTATCTGCTTCTCATTGGCAAATTTCAGAAGGTGATAAGCTTCATGATACTTGTAGAATCCTGAGTCCACAAAATACTCCTCACGCTGTGGCTTGCTGTAATAACTGTCCGCCATCATCAGATACCAGTGAACCTCCTTGTCCACCGTGTCCTCCGGCACATTGAAGGTATACTCGCTTTTACCGATGTACTTGATGATGGAAGCTCTCGCGCCGCTCTCCTCCAGCACCTCTCTGAGCGCCGTATCCTTGTACTCCTCTCCTGCTTCTACCGTTCCCTTGGGCAACACCCAGCCCTCGTACTTGTTCTTGAAATTCTTGTACAGAAGAAGGATTTTACCCCGGAAAATAACCACACCGCCACAGCTTGTTGCTTCTATCATTGCAATCCCTCCTGTTTGGTGTGTCTCGCGCCTGCGCATGCTTTCTCCGGAAAAGTATATTCTTCCGTGAACGGATGCACAGGCGTTTCATCTGGTTAAAGTATATCCCAAAAAGGCAGGCAAGGCAAGCTATTTTTGTTTCATCAACGGCGGGCGTTTCAGACGGCTGTCAACAGGAACGTTCAATCCCCTTCTGAGGCGAAGCAGGCATCAAAGACGCGCCGGGCAATGGGAACGGCATAATCTCCTCCTGAGCCGATTTCCTCCACGATGACCGTAACGGCATATCTGGGGGACTGCGCGGGAGCAAAGCCGGTAAACCAGGCATGGGAATCCTTTTTATTGCCATTAAATTCCGCGGAACCGGTTTTGCCTGCGGCCGTGTAGGAAAGGCCGGAAAGCTGGGAGGCCGTGCCCTCCTCTACCACATCGGTCATCAGGCCGCGCAGCTTTCCGGCCTCCTGAGAGGTGATCAGACGTCCATATTCCTGAGGGAGGAACTGCCTGGTAATCTCTCCGGAGGGCGTTTCGATATGATCCATCTCATAGGGGGTCATCAGTATGCCGTCGTTGGCAATGGCCGAAGTAATCATGCACATCTGCCAGGGACTGATGCGGGTGGCCCCCTGTCCGATCACCGTTTGAAGCAGATCGGCATCCGGACTGTCTTCGTTCAAAAGCACCTGGCTTTTGGAATAGGGAAGATCCACAGGGAGAGGCTGGTTGATCAGAAGCTCCTCCATGGTGGCAGAAAAGGCTTTTCGATCCAGGCTCATCCCCATGTTGGCGAAGGAGGAGTTGCAGGATTTGGCAAAGGAGCGTGAAAAACCGATCTGGCCATGGACGCTTCCATGAAAACAGCGGATGGTGTCCTGCCCCGTGCTGTAGCTTCCATTGCACTGATAGGTATAATCCTCCCAGGTATCAGGATTTTCGCGGATATATTCCAGGGCGGTCACAATTTTAAAGGTGGAGCCGGGGGGATAAAGCCCCTGGGAAGCCCGGTTGAGGAGAACAGACTCTTCCCGGTTTTTCTCTGTATCAGCGGTAACCTCCTCCCAGATGGCAGAGATTTGATTGGGGTCAAAATCCGGCTTGGACACCATAGCCAGCACTTTTCCGGTGGAAGGCTCCATCACCACGATGGCTCCTTTATATATGCCCATGGCCTCATAGGCTGCCTTCTGGATGGAGGTGTTCAGGGTGGTTACCAGATTATTTCCCGGATTCTTCCTGCCTGCCGCCTGATTGGCGGCCTGCTCGGATACGGAGGCGGAGGTATTGATCAGATCGTAGCCTGCCAGGCTTTCCAGCCCCGTCTTTCCTTTATCGGAATATCCCACCACATGGGCGAACATGTTTTCATAGGGATATTCCCGTTTCTGTGTGCCGTCCTCCTGCTCTGTGGATTGGGCCAGAACCTGTCCGTCTGCCGAATAGATGGTTCCCCGCAGATTCTTCTGGGCCAGCACGCTCTGGCGGCTGTTGTAGCTGTTGTTGAACAGCTCCCTGGAATGGGTGGGAATATAGATGCACAGATAGGCGGTCAGCCCTGCAAAAAGGCAACAGAAAAAGACGGCACAGCCAATCAGCTGTCTCCTTTCCCTTCGTTCCGTGCATGCCAGGCGGGGGCGGCGCAGGGAGGAAGCCTGTCTATGGTTCATTCTCTGGCTGCGTCTGCCAGTGTCAGCGTCTCTTTTTTCTGTCATAGCCGGGCCAGTCCTCCTCCTGTTCATTATCGTATTCCTCCTCTTCGAGGCAGGGATCTTCGTCCCAGTAACGGTCATCGTATTCCTCCTGGCAGGCAGGAGCGTATTCCCTGTAAGAAGGGTCGTATTCATCATAGACGGGATCATCTTCCTCATAAGAAGAATCATATTCTCCGAAGGAGGGATCATATTCCTCCTCATCAAAATCCTCCTCATCAAAAGCTCCTTCCCATTCCGCCCGGGCCGTCCGCTCCTCCTGCCGCAGGATACAGCCCTGAAGCATGGCAAACAGGAGAATCGATGTCATGACACTGCTTCCCCCGTAGCTGACAAAGGGAAGCGTGACCCCGGTGAGAGGAATGAAGCGGGTGCCGCCCCCCACGGTGAGGAAGATCTGGAACAGATACAGAATGCCCAGACCGCAAAAGACCAGACGGTAGAAAAAATCCTCCTCCACCAGCGCGCGGCGGATGCAGACCAGAAAACAGGAAATGCAGACCAGAAGCAGGCAGACGCCAAACAGAATCCCCATTTCTTCCGTTACCGCCGCGAAGATAAAGTCCGTTTCCACAAAGGGAATGTCCTTAGGGGTTCCCTGACCGATCCCAAGGCCGAACCAGCTTCCTCTGGAAATGGCGAAAAGGGACTGGGTAATCTGGTAGCCCTGGCTGTCGATTACGCTCCAGGGATCTCTCCAGGCCTGGACCCGGACCTGGACATGGGAAAAAAGCCGATAAGCCACAAGGGCAGCTCCTGCGCCTCCCGCTGTGCCGAATAACAGATAGCGATATTTTCCCGTGGCCAGAAAGACAAGGAAAACAAAGACGGTATAAAAAATCAGGGCACTTCCCAGATCCCTGGAAAGCACCAGGATCAGCACGTGCGCCGCTCCGATTACGGCCGCCAGAGAGAGCCTTTTTAAGGAGGTATCCCGCCACAGCAGGGAAGCCATGCACAGCACGAAAAGCAGCTTGACGAATTCGGAGGGCTGGAAGGTGAACCCCAGTATTTGTAAGGAGATCCGGGAACCATGGGTTACCTGTCCCAACGCCAGGACGGCTCCCAGAGCAGTGATCCCGATTCCGGCATACAGCGCGCTCATCCGCCTCAGGCTCCTGCCGCAGTTCTTCATGACCAGAGGAACGGCCATGGAAACCGCTATGGAAAGAGCGGCGATCACAAGCTGCTTTACCGCCTTATGCAGATCCAGCCGTGTGAGGATCATGAAGCCACAGCCTAAAAGCAGGCTCATATTGTTTAAAAGCAGACGGTCCGCTTCAGGATAGATCATCAAAAACAGAGCCATGGAAGCGAAAAGCACAATCTGGGAGAGGCAGTAAAAAAACAGATAATCCGCCGTCCCCTTTTCAACACAGATGGTGAGAAAGACGATGAACTGGATCAGGAAAATCAGCACGCTCATCAGATTGTCACAGGCCCGTCTCCCGCCGCTTCTGTATACATACCGGCTGCCTGGACGCCCTCCTGCGGATACCCGGTAAAGGGAAAGAAGGGCATACAGCAGCATAAACAGAGTGACTGCATATCTGGAATAGACAATGATGTATTGCTCCATGCTCTCCTACTGTGCTCCTTTTTTGAAATGCCCTGTGGTAAAGGCATAGTCTACAGCGGTACGTTCCCCGTCCATACCTTTTTGAAACAGCCTCAGAAGCTGCTCCGTTTCCTTTCTATCCTCCAGGAGAAAATCCAGACGCACCGCCGACGGGTGCGCCTGCACGATTTCGCCAAGGTAATCATGCAGGGACAGGGGAACCGAATTATAAATGATGTTCAGACAGCTTCCACAGTCGGTAACAACAGGGAAACGGGCCTGATACCGGTCCAGAAGGGCCAGGCTGTCGGAAGGCAGGCCGGATGAGGAAGCTTTGCCTGGGGAAGCTGCCGCCTGGTTCCGCTCTCTGGGGCAGCAGCCGGAGGTTTTTCGGATGCAGTTGGCTGTTACCATCATGGGAATCCGGCCGTATACCAGAAGTTCCTTCTTCTCATTGGGCAGCGCATACAGCTCCCTGCGGTTCAGCTCCAGCGGAGCGCACCAGGTATCAAAAGAGGCCTTCCAGTATTCCCAGGTCTGCCAATTCCAGATGTAGATTCTGTGGTCAAAGGCAGTTTTTCCCTTCCATCCATGCTGCTCCAGCCATTTCAGGCCGGAGAGGGAGGAAAGCTGTACGCCGTCAAAGAGGCCTGTTTCCAGAAATTCCGCCATTCGTTCCATCACCTCCGGCGCATCCTCCCTCTGAATCACCGGAAAAGAAAGGAAAAATTCCGGCCGGTATTCGGATTTTCTGTCACCCTGTGCCAGCAGGGCTTCAATCTCAGCATTCAGCCGGGCGGGCGTCAGCTTCAGACGGGCCGGGGAGAGATAAATGCGGTGGACATGGCCGCCAATGGCCGCCGAGAGCTGTTCCATGGTGGAAACGGTCACATGAAGCGAGGGGCGGGCCTGCCTCTCTGGCACAGACGCGGCCCGGTCTGCCGGAGATTTTGGACAGACCGGCTCTGAGGGAACAGGCTGATAGGGGCGGCTGTTCTCCACCCGCAGCCTGCGCAGCTCCTCCAGGCATTGTCTGCGCAGTTCGTTGACGGCCTTAATGGGCAGAAAGATCTCCTCCTGCATGTCAATGTCGATTTTGGAAACAAAGAAGCCGCTTCCCCCGGCTTTGGCAAGCTGGCGTTCCAGCTCCTCCCTCAGCAGGGGACGTTTCTGCGCAGGCTGTACCGTCATGCCGGAAAGCGTGGTCTCCAGAACACCGTCCGATGCGGAAAGCTGCAGAGGTTCTCCTATTCTTGCCCTGACCCTCAGCGTAACCGGAACCGAAGGCTGTCTGGACAGAACACGGGCTCTGATCCGTTCCAGGGTTTCCTCCCTGCAGCCTGCATAGCCGGGCTGGCTCAAGGTGACCATTTCTTTTCCATTATGCTTTTCATAATAGCCGCCGCTGATCCCGCTTCGGATATAAAGGGTCGTCAGAGTTTTCTGATCTTCTGCCGAAATACGGCAATTTCCGGAGGCGCCGGTCTGCCCGGCCGAGCCGGAGCAGCAGGCGTCTATGAGGCGGCGGTAAATATCCGTCACACCGGCAACATATTCCGGCTTCTTCATCCGCCCTTCTATTTTAAAGGAGTCGATGCCCGCAGCAATCAGCCTGGGCAGGAACCAGGCTGTGCTCATGTCCTTGAGGCTTAACGGATAGCACTCCCTGCCGTCCCCGGCTCCCTGGATGCGGTAGGGCTGGCGGCAGGACTGGGCACACCGTCCCCTGTTGCCGCTGCGCCCCCCCAGCATACTGCTGAACAGGCACTGGCCGGAGTAGGAATAGCACATGGCCCCATGGATAAAGCACTCAATTTCCAGACCGCTTTTCTGCTTCAGGAGGCGTACCTCTTTCAGGGACAGTTCACGCGCAGGCACGATGCGGGTAATTCCGAGAGGCTTCAGCGCCTCTGCACCCAGGGCGTCTGTGATCGTCATTTGAGTGCTGGCATGGAGCGGAAGGCCGGGAAAGGACTTTCCAAGAACCGAGAGGGCGCCCACATCCTGTACGATTACCCCGTCAAGACCTGCCTCGTAAAAGGGAGCAATGAAAGCAGGAAGGCCATCAATCTCGTGCTGCTTCATCAGTGTGTTTACGGTAAGGTAGATTCTTTTTCCATAAAAATGGGCCTCGTCCAGCGCCCTGAGAATCTCCTGGGTCTGGAAATTGCCTGCATAGGCGCGTGCGCCGTACATGGCGCCCCCCAGATAAACGGCATCGGCTCCCGCCTTCAGAGCCGCCTGAAAGCAGGAATAATCTCCGGCCGGCGCGAGAAGCTCCGGCTTTATTTTTTGCGTATTCGGCCTGGCGGCCGGCGTTTTCTGCTGTTTCTCCAATCCCTTCTCCTATTCCAAGGCAGCGTCTTTCAGACGTGCACAAAAAAGAAAAAGCTGTCTCTGACAGACAGCCTGTGTTTACATCATGAAAAAGCGGGCCGCTTTACTGCTGTTTCCTGTCACCGCAGCGGTCTGCCGCCTCTGTTTCCAGGCGGACAATCGTTTTGGAGCTTTCATTCAGCTCCTCGCGGACGCCCTTTAAGGTCTTTTCCGTGTTCTCCAGCTTCATCTGGGCGGCGATCAGCTCGTGCTTCAGATCATACAGCTCCTTTTCCTTGGCCTGGAGCTCCTCCTCCAGCAGGGCAATCTGCTTCCTGGCTTTGAAAAAATCATCGGCCATATTCAGCTGGAGCAGAACGTTCTGACGATCCTGGGGCTGCCGGCGGAAGCTGTCCAGGCGGCTGTATTCGGTAATCTTGTTATTGATATAGGAGGCTACTCTCTGGAGGTATTCCTCACTTTCATATCCGCTCAGAGTGAAAACCTTTCCTCCGATGATGACTTCCGTATCTGTTTTAACAGCCATTGCCGCTCCCTCCGCATCCTTTCAGAATATACCAATTATAGCAGACTAGCCGGGAATTTCAAGCCCTAAATGGCGGTAGGCCAGATCGGTGACCGTCCTTCCCCGGGGGGTGCGCATGATAAAACCGTTCTTTAAAAGGAAGGGTTCATATACGTCCTCAATGGTGCCGGCGTCCTCTCCGATGGCCGCTGCCAGGGTATCCAGGCCTACAGGGCCGCCGGCAAATTTGAAGATCATGGTATGCAGCATGTTCCGGTCCACGTGATCCAGCCCCATTCTGTCCACGTCCAGAAGATCCAGGGCCCGGTTGGCCACTTCTCTGGTGATTACGCCGTCGAAGCGCACCTGGGCGAAATCCCTGACCCGTTTCAGAAGCCGGTTGGCCAGGCGGGGGGTACCCCGGCTTCTTCTGGCAAGCTCCACTGCCCCGCCCTCGTCAATGGAGATTTCCAGGATCCGGGCGGACTGGGAAATAATGGAGGAGAGCTCCTCCACAGAATACAGCTCCAGCCGGTGGATTACGCCGAAGCGGTCCCGTAGCGGGGCAGTGAGCAGCCCTGCCCTGGTGGTGGCTCCCACCAGAGTAAAATGGGGAAGCTCCAGCCGGATGGAGCGGGCGGAGGCCCCCTTCCCGATCATAATATCGATCACATAATCCTCCATGGCGGGGTAAAGCACCTCCTCCACCTGGCGGTTCAGACGGTGGATCTCGTCCACAAAAAGAAGATCCCCTTCCTGAAGATTGTTCAGGATTGCCGCCATTTCTCCGGGCTTTTCAATAGCGGGGCCGCTGGTTACCTTCATGTGAACCCCCATCTCATTGGCGATGATGCCTGCCAGGGTGGTCTTACCCAGGCCGGGCGGGCCGTACAGGAGCACATGATCCAGTGCGTCCCGGCGGCGCTTGGCGGCCTCAATATAAACCCTCAGATTTTCCTTTGCCTTCTCCTGGCCGATATAATCATCCAGAGTCTGGGGCCGCAGGCTTCCCTCAGTGCGGACGTCCTCCTCTGTAACATTGGTTTCTATGACTCTAGGCATACTGTTATCTTCACTCCCTCTATGAAACGCCGCCGGATGCTAAGATTGACCCGGTCGGTCAATAATCAGAACAGATGGCGGAGAGCCGCCTTCAGCAGGGCTTCCACATCCATATCCGCTCCGTTTTCCACCGCCTTCACAGCGCGGAGAGCTTCTGTGGAGGAATAGCCCAGGGCGGTCAACGCCTCCACTGCCTCTGCCCGGGCTGCGCCCAGAGAACCGCCGGCAGCGCAGGAGACGCTTTCTTTGGATACCAGCGTTTCTTCCAGCGATACTTTATCCTTCAGATCCAGAATGATCCTCTGGGCTGTTTTGGCCCCGATGCCGGGGGCACGGCTGATCGCCTTGGCATCCTGACTGATGACTGCCATGCGCAGATCATCCGCACTCATCACAGAAAGGATGGCCAGGCCGCCCTTGGGGCCGATGCCGTTGACCGTGATCAGCCTGCGGAACATGTCCAGATCATCCCTGCTTAAAAAACCATACAGTAGAAAAGCGTCCTCCCGCACACAGGTATAAGTATAAAGCTTTACCTCCTCCCCAATACCCGGCAGCAGCTGGATCAGGCTTGCGGGGATTTTCACATTATAGCCGATATTGTTAACCTCAAGGATCAGGTTATCTTCCGTAACATCGGCGATTCTGCCAATCAGATATGCGTACATTTCTTTACCATCCTGTCATTTATTTTCTTTTTGCTCCGGTCAGCTCCGTTTACCGGAGGGAGGAAGGGGGCAGATGCCGCAGCACCGTTCCTGCCAGAATCCCCAGCACCAGGCCGGTGAGAGCGCCGCAGACCAGAAGGGGCGGGACATAGTAGAATACCTGCATGGTTTCGGTTACCAGCACTGCGGCTGTTACCTGAGCCATATTGTGGGCAAGCCCTCCGGCGCAGCTGACTCCGGCGATGGACAGGCCTCCCTGTCTGCGGCAGACGGCCATGACCAGGAAGCTGAGCAGAGCCCCGGACAGGCTGTAGAGAAGGGAGGAAAGATTTCCAAACAGGAAACCTGCAAGAAGCACCCTTCCCAGATTGATGAAGAGCGCTTCTTTTTCGCCGAACAGATAAAGCACAAGCACAACAGCCAGGTTTGGCAGGCCAAGCTTCATTCCGGGCAGGCCGAAGGGGAGCGGTATCAGGCTCTCCACATAGCCCAATATGAGGGCGAAAGCCAGCAGCATACCGCAGTAAGCCGTTCTGCGCATAAATCTCTCCTTTCCAGGCCGGGGAAAAGGTCTTGCATGTGCAGCCTATTTCACAAGTGCATCCACACCGGATTCCTCAGCGGAGGAACCGTCTATGGACACCACAAGCCTGTGGGGCAGGCAGATGATGCTCTCTCCCGCCCTGCTTATGGGCCTCTGTCTCGTGCACAGACCGTCCGGACAGTCGGCGTTTATGATGCTGGCCTGTCCGTCCTGAATAAGCAGAAGATTCTCCCCGGCGGCGCAGGTCAGAAGAAGCTCCCTGTCATCCTCCAGAGGATACCGGCCAGTCTCGATCCCGTTCACACGGACCACCACCCATCTGCCGGGCCGTCCTGTGAGGCTGACAAGGAGAAAACACAGGACGGAGATAAGGAAAATGACGGCGAGGAGTTTTCGATCCGTTTTTGTTATTATACCATGTGCGAACATATGTTTCAAGTACCTTCTGCTTCGCCAATCTCTCTGGACAGAAGACGGCAGTTATTCCACAGCAGGGCGCTCCCCTCTCCGGAGGGATTGAAGCGGTCACTTTCCCTGGCGGCCCTCTCGTAGAAGCGCAGTGCCTCCTTCCTGTTTCCCTGGCGGCAGCAGATCTCGCCAAGTCCGGTGAGCGCAGTCAGATAGAATACGTTTCTGCGCTGACGCTCCTCTTCGTCAGAGTTCTCCTGGCCGGACGCCTCATAAATGGCAAGCGCCTCTTTCAGCAGCTTCTCTCCATTGGAAAAGTCCTGCAGAGCGTTGTAAAGGAGGGCCTGCCTGACCAGGGCTTCGGCAAGAAGGAGGCTCTGATCCTCCTGACCGGACAGTCCTCTCAGGATCTGAACGGCTTTGGCGTAGAAGCTCAGACCCTCGTTCAGGCGGCCCGCGTCTGCATAGGAGGAGGCGGCATTGATCAGAAGGAGGGCAAAATGGAGGGTTCCGTCCAGCTGAAATTCTTCCATTAAAAGCAGGAGGGTTTCCGCCAGGGAAAAGGATTTCTCATACTGCTGCGTTTCCCGGTAAAAGGTGAGCAGCTCATTGCCCGCCGCGATATAGACCCCATGGGCCTCCTCTGCCTGAGCCTTTTCCATGCAGGAGGTAAGATACTCTTCCACCTGATCCATTTTCTGTTCCTGTATCAGCCTGTTCAGGCCGCTGTATATTTCATCCATCTGTGTTTGTCCTTTCTTCGGAATGGGAATCGTCTCTTCAATCGGCGCAGAGCTGCCATCCCAGCCCCGCATCGTATGCCATACAGTTCCAGATAATCCTTCCATCCTCGTCCAGCTGCATGGAGCCATCCCCGGAATTCACAGGAATCTGATAAAGAAGATCGATCACCTGCCCATTACGGTTATCCTCTGCCCTGGCGTAAAACAGGTATTCCACACTGGGCCTGTTCCCCAGATTCAGAGGCAGCAGCCATTCTTTTTCCTGGGGGGAGGGAAAGGAAAAGCTGGCAGGAGCCGCTTTCTGTGAGGATTTTTGTCCAAGGGAATCCGCCTCCTCAATCAGAAGGGCCATCTCTACCGCCTCCTCAGGGATCCTGTCGGGCCTGGCGTACAGATCCTCACGGAGCGTCTGGCATAGCTCATTGTCGGCCAGTATCACCAGCTCCTTCCAGTTATCCTTAAACTCCTGCAGCTGCTCCACCTGGCCGGTCAGCGCCTGATTCGACTGCGTCAGGCTGCTGATATGCTCCTGCGCCTGCTCCAGCTGATCCGCAAGGGCGGCTTCCTCCGCTCTGCTCCTGTAGATAACGAAGGCTTCCACAAGCATGGCGCCCAGAAGGACTGCCACTGTAATGTAGGTCACGATCTTCGCAAAGATGTCTTCTCTGAAATTCATTTTTACCTCCATGCCGGAGCGCTTTTTGCTCCGGCCGCGGTGAGAAAACA
>CAUWLJ010000035.1:0-32683 GCA_963559585.1 uncultured Eisenbergiella sp.
AACACGCTCTAGAGTGTGTTTGAAAATTCATTCCCGCCATCTGCACGCCCCACTTCGCGGTATATTTGCCCCAAATTCGTTTGACGTAGCCCACTACGCCGCACTCATTTGGGGCAAATCTCCCACAAATTGGGACGCACATCTGGCAGAAAGCAATTTTCAAACACGCTCTAAGGAACAGCTTCCCAAACGGTTCGATTTCTGGTATAGTGTTATCACTGTGTCCTGTAAAAGGAAAGGCAGGTACAGCAGAATGAGAAAAGAAACAACAGGCATAGGATGAGGGAGGAATTTTCAAATGGCGGCACGGATTCAGAATATGACAGAGGGAAAACCGCTGAGGCTGATTCTGGCTTTTTCTCTGCCCCTGATGATGGGAAACGTGTTTCAGCAGCTTTACACCGTGGTGGATACGATGGTGGTGGGACAGGCTCTGGGAGTGGGCGCGCTGGCGGCCCTGGGGGCGGCGGACTGGCTGAACTGGATGATACTGGGGACGATCCAGGGCTTTGCCCAGGGCTTTTCCATTAAAATGGCCCATGAATTTGGGGCCGGAGATTATAGAAAGCTGTGCAGGACGGTGGGCAATTCCCTGCTTTTGGCTCTGTTTACCTCCATCGGGCTTCTGGCAGCCAGCCAGCTGGCGGCCAGGCCGATTCTGGAGCTTCTGCAGACGCCGGACGCTATTATCGGGGATTCCCTCGCCTATCTGAGAATCATGTTTGCGGGGATTCCGGTGGTGATGGCCTACAATATTCTGGCCTCCATCCTGCGGGCCATGGGTGACGGCAAAACGCCTCTGTATGCCATGGTGGTGGCGGCGCTGATCAATGTGGGGCTGGATCTTCTGTTTGTGCTCGTTTTCCACTGGGGAATCGAGGGCGCGGCGGCAGCCACGGTGATTGCCCAGGTGTGCTCCGGCCTCTACTGTCTGCGGGCTCTTCTGAGGGTGGAGGTGCTGTCCCTTACCAGGGAGGACTTCCGAATGGAAGCAGGGCTGTGCCTGTTTCTGATGAAGCTTGGCCTTCCCATGGCTTTTCAGAATGCCATCATCGCGGTGGGCGGTATGATCGTGCAGTTTGTGGTGAACGGCTTCGGCGTGCTGTTCATTGCGGGCTTTACCGCCACCAACAAGCTTTACGGCATCCTGGAGGTGGCGGCCACCTCCTACGGCTACGCCATGGTGACCTATGTGGGCCAGAACCTAGGGGCGAAGAAGATAAAAAGAATCAGCCTTGGCATGAAAAGCGCCCTGATCGTGGCTATGGTCACCTCTGCCATTATCGCGGCGGCCATGCTGATCTTCGGTAAGGTGATCCTGGGCTGGTTCATCTCCGGTACGCCCCAGGAGGCGGAGATGGCCCTGTCCATTGCCTACCATTACCTGGCTATTATGAGTGTATTTCTGCCCGTCCTGTATGTGCTTCATGTGACACGCTCCGCCCTGCAGGGCATGGGAGACACCATTCTGCCTATGGCGTCCGGTATTGCGGAGTTTGTGATGCGTACCGGCGCGGCGGTGCTTCTGCCTGTGCTGATGGGGGAGGAAGGGATTTTCTATGCGGAGATTCTGGCCTGGCTGGGGGCGGATGTGATTCTGGTGGGCAGCTATCTGGCGAGGATGGGAAGGCTGAGACGTGAGATGTGCGGGGAAACGGATGAAAAGAATTGATGGAAGCCGTTTTTTGTGATGGCAGATAAGCCTTGAGCCTGGATCCGGATATTCCGGA
Source organism: uncultured Eisenbergiella sp. (assembly GCA_963559585.1). Taxonomy (GTDB): domain Bacteria; phylum Bacillota; class Clostridia; order Lachnospirales; family Lachnospiraceae; genus Eisenbergiella. The sequence continues at coordinate 1,731 of CAUWLJ010000035.1, forward strand.
GATTCTTACAATGGCTGAATTTCAAAAGTGATACGAAACAGAAAGCGGGCAGTGCACAAAAGGTAAAATGTACACTGTCTGTTTTTTATGCGCCAGGCGGCTCACGTTTCTTCCAAAAAAGCAAAAAGTGCAACCTTTTCATCCTGCATAAGACAATTCACACATAGCCTGTAAAGGAAAATTCCGCTATACTGCAATCGAAAACCAAGGCTTATGCCGGACTGGAGCAGCTCATGGAAGCGAGGAGGAAAGAGGATGAGACAACATTATGAGAAGATCGTACAGGGAACGGATAAGCGGGTAAAAAAATGCCTGCGCACCCAGATCATGGATGAAAAAAGCCCGTTCTACGGAGGCTTTCCTGACGAGACGGATCTTTTACAGGCAAAATATACGGTTTACCGGCTGACAACGATGATCGCAGCCTACAGCAATGAGGACTGTGCCTATTACAAGGACGGGAAGGTGGCTGAAAGAATCCTTCTGGGGCTGGACTATGTGGAAAGGGTGCAGAATGAGGACGGCCTGTTCGATTTCACGGTCTGCAATTTCCATTCCGCGCCGGATACGGCCTTTATTGTAAAGAGAATGCTTCCCTGCCTGCATTATCTGCATGATCATGAGCGGGACGGAAATCAGGAACGGATTTATCAGAAATTGTACCGCATTGGGAAAAAGGCGGCGGAAGGGCTTTTGCAGGGCGGGTTCCATACGCCTAATCACCGCTGGGCGATTGCCTCCAATCTTCTGGAATGCGCGGATTTCTTCGGAGAGGAGCAGCTGACGGAGGCGGCCGGCATATACCTGAGAGAGGGGATCGACTGTAATGAGGACGGCGAATATGCGGAGCGGTCTGCCGGCGGCTATAACCGGATCAACAATGAAGCCATGCTCACGATTGCCAGATACACCCATGAGCCCTCCTACGAGGACTGCGCAGTACGCAATCTCTATATGATGCTGACCTATATGGAGCCGGACGGCACGGTTTTTACGGCCAATTCCACCAGACAGGACAATGGGAAGCGGATCATCCCCAAGAACTATTACTGGGACTATCTGCTGCTGGGGCGTGACAGGAATATCCCGGAATTTCTGGGCTTTGCCAACTACCTGTTTGAGCTGACGGAGGAAAACGGGCTGTCTTATCCGGACATTCTGGTGCATTTTATGAACCGGCCTGAGCTGATCGGGGAAGAGCATGATGAGGTCTTCTGCAAAAAGGATTACAGAAAATATTACAGGGATTCCGGGATCGTCAGGATTGGCAGGGGCGATACCACCTGTACGCTGATGAAGGGAAAGAGCAATTTTCTGTATTTCAGCAATGCCTCCATCGATGTGGCGGTAAAAATCGCAGGGGCATTCTGCGAGCACAGGGTATTCAAACCGGACACTCTGGAGGAGACGGAGTACGGCTTCCTGCTGACCCAGACGATGAGGGGCTGGTATTATCTCCCTTTTCAGGAGAAGCCGGAGACCAGTGACTGGTGGCGGATGGATCATACGAAGCGGGAAAAGAAGCTGGGGCCGGATCTGACGATCCAGGTGCAGGTGCGCCAGATCCCGGACGGCATTCAGGTATCCTCCCGGATCACAGGTGTGGAATATGCGCCGTTCCGGGTGGAGGTGTCCGTGCTGGGCGCACAGAAGGCGGACAATGAGCATTTCTGTATCCGGGATCTGAAGGGAAAGCGGCTTCTGTCAAAGGACGGCATGACCCTGTTTACGGACAAAGACCATGCAGTGGAGGTGGGGCCGGGATTTGGCGCCCACTCTTATATGGACGGGCTGTTCGGCAGCGAGCCCTGCGATCCCAACTGCTTTACCCTCTACTACACGGATTATACGGAGTGGGAGCATACCTTCACCATTCGGAATGTCACAGCATAAATTGATGATTTTTCCGATATTCGGAGGGAGCCTCGCCGCAGAGCCGCCGGAAGATCCGGTTGAACTGGGAGAAGCTGGAAAAGCCGCAGTCGGCGGCAATATCCGTGATCCTCTGGCGGGTGTTGGTGAGCAGATACTGGCAGTTGCGCACGCGCACCAGATGGATGTAGTGGGTGAGCGTGTAGCCGGTGACGCGCTTGAACTGGTGGGAGAGATAGTAAGGGCTCATAAAGTTCTCACGGGCCAGCTCCTCCAGCGTCAGGCACTGGGCGTAGTGGGTATGAATGAAGTTGGAGACGGCATAGATCCGTTCCGCAGCAGGATCCTCCGTGTGCTCACGCTCATACAGGTTAGCCTTCTGGAAACGGCTCAGGGTGTACAGAAATTCCGTAAAAATGCTATGCAGGATCAGCTCATGAGTTCCGGTCAGCTCCTGCGCGCCCGCATCCTGGGAAAGCTCCATGATCCGGTTGATAAGACCGTTTAAGCGGTTCTGCTCCTGCTTTGGAAAGCGGTAAATGGGAAGCGGGCTTTGAAAGGGCGAGAGCATTTCTGCATACGCATCGGGAAAACCATAGCAGTCCTCACGGTACATGAAGGTAATGATGAGCCGCCTGGAGGGCTCCCCTTCCGGATAACAGGTTTTGTGGAGCAGGGACGGCGGCAGCAGGACAAAATCGCCCGCCTGGATGTGATAGGGAATCCCCTTGATGAAGTGGATCGCGTCCGGGCTTAACAGAACATGGATTTCGTAGTAGGAATGAAAGTGCTCGAATTCCATGTTTTTTTGATAGGAACGGCTGTCGTAGTCAAAAAAATAGAATACATAGTTGGGGATGTCATTGACAATGATAAAATGCTTATCTTTGTAGTGGATGGGTTGTATCATGTGTAAGGCCTCTCCTTCAGGTTTTAGATAAGTATAACGGAAACAGCCAAAAAAACAAGATAGGAAGGGAAGGTTGGAATGGAACAGAAAAAAAATCTGATCATTTTCACGGACAGCGGAGATACGATCGTGGATGAGGCAGCCCAGCGGTTTGCCGCCGGCGATGTGGTGACAGACGCGGATTTGATAGAAGATGCGGGGGAGGTGCTCAGGCAGCTGCAGGAGGAGGGATACCGGATTGCGCTTGTAGCGGACGGCCTGGAGGCCTCCTTTCAGAACGTATATGAAAAAAAAGGGCTCAGGGGCTGCTTCGAGGGATGGACGGTGTCGGAGACGGTGGGCGTTGAGAAGCCGGATGCAGCCATGTTTCAGGATGCCATGACCCAGCTGGGGCTGGCGGAGGAGGACAAAAAAAGGATCGTGATGATCGGCAACAATCTGGCCAAGGACGTGGCAGGAGCCAATCGGTTTGGAATTACATCGATCTGGCTGGACTGGTCGCCCCGGTATTTTCATGAGTACAGGGAGCCGGACTGGAAGCCGGATTATATCGTGCACCACCCGTCCGAGCTGCCTGCTCTGCTGGAGCGGCTGGACAGGCAGCTGGGGGAAGAAGGACACAGTCAGGAGAGAAAGAATATGGGCAGTGAGGAAATAGAACAGAAGCTGGAGCGCCTTATCCGGTCTTTTACGCCGATCCTCTACGAGAACGACGATATTTTTATGGAAAATATGCGTAAGAAAAAGCATATTTCGGAGGAAGAACTGCAGAAGTATGCCCACTGGGAATGGACGCAGGGAGTGGGGCTGTACGGCCTGTGGAAGCTGTTTGAAGCCACGAAAGAGGAGGAGTATCTGGAGCTGCTCATCCGTTATTATGAGAATCAGATGAAGGCAGGCTTTCCGCCTCTGAATGTCAATACCATGGCGCCCTATCTTGCCATGTCCAATCTGGCGGAATATCTGCATCGGGAGGACTATATGCAGCCCTGCAGAGAGGCGGCCCGCTGGATTATGGAGGAAATGCCCAGAACACAGGAGGGAGGAATCCAGCATCAGACCTCCGACGATGAAAATGACCAGGAGCTGTGGGATGACACCCTGTTTATGACGGTGCTGTTCCTGGCGAACATGGGGCGGATTCTGAACCGGAGGGATTACCGGGAGGAGGCGGAGTACCAGTTCCTGCTGCACATGAAATATCTGCAGGACAATGAGACGGGCTTCTGGTATCATGGCTGGACGTTTCTTCAAAGGAATCACTTTGCGGGAGCGTTCTGGGCCCGTGGGAACTGCTGGCTTACCGTGGCGATCCCCGAGCTTTTGTCGATGATGGAATGCACAGAGGCTGTGAAACGGATTCTGAAGGGGGCGTTGGAAAATCAGGTGAGTGCGCTGGCGCGCGTACAGGCGGAGAGCGGAATGTGGCATACCCTTCTGGATGATCCCGCTTCCTATGAGGAAGCCAGCGGAACGTGCGGGTTTGCTTATGGGATTCTGAGAGGCATCCATACAGGGGTATTGGATCCCAAATGGCTTCCGGTGGCAGAAAAGGCGCTGGAGCCGATCCTGAGGCTGATTTCAGAGGAGGGAATTCTTGGACAGGTTTCCTATGGAACGCCCATGGGAAGGGAAAGCAGGGATTTTTATAAGGAGATTCCCATTCGGCCCATGCCTTATGGACAGGCGCTGGCAATTTTGTTTTTGGTGGAGGTAAAAAATGGCTGGGGCAGACAGTAAGTATTCTGGAAGGCAGTGGAGAGAACGGCTGGATTTGTGGTCAAGATGGTTTCCGGCCCACTGGTATGAAAAAAAGGAAGAGATTTCTGTAAAGGCGTTTGTGACGAAGGAGTGCCTGCCCTTTGACAGCGCTCTCCAAAGCCTGAAAAAGAAGGCCCGTTCTGTGAAAGAAGGAGAGAAATGGGGGTGTTTCTGGGAATATGGCTGGTTCCTGGCGGAGTGGACTGCACCGGAGGAGCTGGAGGGGCAGAGGATCATTTTTGTGCCCGGTGTGGGAGAAGAAATGCTTATCTGGATCAACGGCAGAGAGAGCGGCGCTGTGGATAAAAAGCATGGCTATGTAACGCTGTCGCAGGCAGTGAAGGCGGGAGAACATTTTCAGATCGTGATGGAATGCTACGCAGGGCACGGTCCGAGGATGGAAGGAGGCTGCATGGTGAGAAAAGGGGAAGAGGCCTTCTCCCAGACAGACGGGCCGCAGCAGATCATTGCTCCGTCCTTTGCCGCAGTCTGGAAGGAAGAAATTTTTCAGACAGGAATGGATTTCCTTACCCTGTATTCCCTGCTGACCTGGCTTCCGGAACGGTCACTGCGTGCCATGAAGGTTCTGGAGGGACTGAAGCGCTTTATTGTGAAGGCGGATCTGGAAGCGCCGGAGGACCGGCTTCTGGAGATGCTCTCGGATGCGGGCCAGGAGCTGAAACCCCTTCTTGCCTGTGTGAATGGATCGACGGCCCCGGATTTTTCCGTGTTCGGCCAGTCCCACCTGGATCTGGCGTGGCTGTGGACACAGGAGGAAACGCGCAGGAAGGCGGCGCGTACATATGGAAATCAGCTGGCTCTGATGGAGGAATATCCGGAGTACCGATTCCTGCTTTGTGAGCCGCCCATTTTGGAATATTTGAAGGAATCTTATCCCTGCGTATGGGAGAGGGTGAAGCAGAAGGTAAAGGAAGGGCAGATCTTTGCAGACGGCGCGGTGTATGTGGAGGGCGATATGAACATGCCCTGCGGCGAGAGCCTTGCCCGGCAGTTTTTGTATGGGAAGGAATGGTTCCGGGAGGAGTTCGGTGTGGATTCCAAGGTGGCATGGATGCCGGATACCTTTGGGTATACCGGGGCACTTCCGCAGATCATGAAGCAGTGCGGGGTGGAGTATTTTGCCACGCAGAAGCTGATCCGGCAGGATCCGGAGTGCGAACCGTTTCCTTATAATGTGTTCTGGTGGCAGGGGATCGACGGAAGCCGTGTGCTGGCGCATACCTATAAGGAAAATAATGCGGAAACCGCTCCGGCAAAGCTGATGGAGCGCTGGGAAAAGGACAGGGTACAGGAGGAAGGGATCGATTCCATGCTGTATCCCTTCGGCTACGGCGATGGAGGAGGCGGGCCAATCTGTGAAACATTGGAATACGCCCGCAGATGTACAGATCTGGAGGGTGCGCCCAGAGTCCGTTATGAGAGCCCGGAGCAGTATTTTCAAAGGCTGGAGGAAGCGGGAAGCGAAAATGTTTTTGCAGGAGAGCTGTATCTTGCCTGGCACAGAGGAACCTACACGGCGCAGGCAAGGACGAAGCTGGGAGTGCGCCGCGCGGAATGCGTCCTGAAGGAAGCGGAATACTGGAACAGTGTGCTGACGGCATGGCAGATCTGCAGGGGAATCAAGGACGGGGATCGTGTGGAGCGGGCAGAACGGCTGAGGAAGCTGTGGAAGCGTCTTCTGTTCCAGGAATTCCATGATATTCTGACCGGAACAGGGATTGCGCGGGTGCATGAAGAAGCGGAAAAGGAGCTGGGGGAGCTTGCGGCCCAGGGAAGAGCAGGACTGGAAGAATGTCTGAGCCGCCTGGAGGAGCTTGCCTCAGAGCTCCCTGAAAAAAATAGGCTTCAGGAGGAACCGGTGCGTTTGGGAAGCTGTACACAGAATGATGACGTTTATCTGGAAAGCGGCTACCTGTATGCACAGCTCGACCGTGCAGGACGTGTACGCAGGCTGGCTCTGATGCAGGACGGAAAAATGGGAAAACAGTTTGGTTCAGAAACAGAGCCGATGAATGAGTTCCGTCTGTACCGGAATGTGAATTCTTATTATGATGCGTGGGAAATCGGAAGGATGTATGAGCAGGAGGAGGAAGCCATCCACAGAAGCGGATGGCGCCTTACCCAGGATGGCTGCGAAGGCCGTCCGGCATGGAGGCTGGACGGAAGGATAGGAGATTCCGTTTTTTCACAGTGGATCTGTATGAGCGGCGACGGAAAAGGCCTGGAATTTCATACCAGAATGGACTGGCAGGAGAGGCACAGGATGCTGAAGGTGGATTTCCCGTCCGTCGTGCATTCCGGCGAAGTGATCGGAGAAACGGCATTCGGCGCACAGAGAAGGCCGGCCCGCCGTTCCATGCAGTGGGAGAAGGACCGCTATGAGGTATGCAGCCAGCGTTACAGTGCCATGGAAAACGGACGTGAGGGAATGGCGGTGCTGAACGACTGCAAATACGGCTGGAGCGCCCGGGAAAACTGTATCAGCCTGACGCTTCTGAGGGCTCCCCTGATGCCGGATCAGAACGCGGATCAGGGAATCCAGGAATTTGCATATGCCTGCCGCCCCTATGAAGGTAGCTTTGGCAATGCGGGAATCATCCAGGCGGCCGCCGGGTTTAATAAAAATTCTCATCTGGACAGAGGGATGAGAGAACGGGCAGAGCGGCTTGAGAAGGAATTCGGACTGCTTGAGCTGGGAACGGCGGACAGGGCGGGCAGCGTTTCAAAAGAAGCAGAAGGATGCCATGTAGCCGTGGAATCGGTAAAGCTTTCCGAGGATGGAAAGGGCGATCTGGTGGTGCGTCTGTACGAGGCGGCCGGAGTGCCGCAGCGCGTGAAGCTTTCTTCCCGTATCCCCATCCTGGGAGCGGAGGAGACCGATATCCTGGAGAGACGGAAAGAAACAAAGATACCTGAGGAGGAAGCACGGGAAGGAATAATACTGGAGTTTCGGGCGTTTGAGATTAAAACGGTGCGTTTTCTGCTGCGCCAAGATGCTGTATCTCCTTCTGAAACAGAGGAAGGATCAGGAAAGCAAAAAATGCAACATTTTCGGGTTTGAAAAGCAAAATGCAAGTAGTTGTGCAGGCTGTATTATCATACAATAAATCTGCGTTCAGGAAAGTTGACAAGGAATGTCAGGAAAGGAAGAAACGGGATGGTGAGATGAAGAATAAGAAAATATCCGCTTCAAAAGTAAAAGGCTATATGAAAAATAACTGGCAGCTTTACGCGATGCTGCTGATCCCTGTGATCTACATGATTTTGTTCAAGTATAAGCCGATGCTGGGTGTGGTTGTTGCCTTTAAGAAGTTTAACATTTTCCAGGGAATCTGGGACAGCCCATGGGTGGGCCTGGCAAACTTTCAGGAGGCATTTGGCTCGGCAGATTTCTGGAATGCCCTGAAGAATACGCTGATCCTGAATATCGGTGATCTGATCATAGGATTTCCGATCCCTATTTTTCTGGCGGTATTTCTGAATGAGCTGAGAAGCAGCAGGATCCGGAAGACGACGCAGACGCTTTTGTATCTGCCCAACTTCCTTTCCTGGGTCATCATCTCCGGTATTGTGACCCAGCTGTTTTCCACAACCGGCCTGGTGAACAATGTAATCAATGCTCTTGGCTTTGAATCGGTTTCCTTCCTGAGCAATACCTTCTTATGGAGATTCATTTACTGGTTCTTTGGTGTGTGGCAGGGAGCGGGATATTCCCTGATCGTGTATCTGGCGGCCCTGATGGCAACGGATGCGTCTCTGGGAGAGGCGGCGTACATAGACGGTGCAACCAGGCTGCAGAGGATCTGGCATGTGACCCTTCCCCAGATTTCCTCTACCATTACGGTGCTTCTGATTATGCAGGTGGGAAAGCTTGTAACGATCAGCTTCGACCGTCCGTATATGATGGGAAATACGCTGGTAAAAAGCGCATCCGACGTAATCAGCACCTATGTATATTCCGTAGGCCTTGCGGCAGGGCGGTTTGACTTCGCAACTGCGGTGGGACTGTTCCAGACGGTTGTGGGTGTGGTTCTTGTTCTGGCGGCAAACGCGGCCATTAAGAAAATGGGACAGGAGGGAATTGTGTGATGAACAGTTCGATTAACAGCAGACAGGAAAAATTTTTCCAGTGGTTCTGGAGCGCATTTTTTATCCTCATCACATGTATTGCCATGATTCCGATTCTCCGGGTGATTGCGGTATCCTTCAGCTCCAAGGATGCGATTACGGCGGGAAGAGTGCTGATCTTTCCGATTGGCTTCAATACGGAGGCGTATGCGAAGGCGATCAGCAGCGGCAGCTTTGTGCACGCGTTTGGCTATTCCATTCTGCTGATGTTTGGCTCAACGGCGATCAGCCTTGTGATGACGGTGCTTGCCGCATATCCGCTTTCCAAGAAAAATCTGGTGGGCGGCAGCCTGATCATGACACTGTTCGTTCTGACGATGTATCTGAATCCCGGTGTGATTCCGGAATACCTGAATGTCAAGGATTTCAAAATGATTAATACCGTGTGGTCCCTGATCATTCCGGGAGCACTGAGCGCATACAACATGATTATCATGTGCAACGCATTTAAGGGAATCGATTCGGCGATCTATGATGCGGCAAAGATCGATGGCTGCAGCGAGTTTATGACGCTTATGCGGGTGTCTCTTCCGCTGGTATACCCGACGATTGCAACGCTTGGCCTGTTTTATGCGGTGGGACGCTGGAATGGCATCAGTGACGTGATGTACTATATCAACGACTCCTCTCTGTTTACGGTTCAGATGGTATTAAAGCAGTTTGTGGAGTCCGTCAAGATCGCGGCGGAGGAGGGAATCCGTTCCAATCTGGTGGCGGAAAATGTGAAGTCGGCAAGTATTGTGATTTCTATGCTGCCCATGCTTCTGGTGTATCCCTTCGTACAGAAATTCTTCACAAAGGGAATCATGATTGGCGCGGTCAAGGGCTGACGGACGGCCGTCGTCAGAAGGAAACGTAAATGGTACTGACCGCCAGTCTGCCGGCAGACGGTACCACATAAATAACAATAACACACAGGAGGTAGATCATGAGAAAAAAAGGACTATGGAAGAAAACGGCGGCGCTCTGTCTTGCGGCAGCCATGACGCTGACCGCCGGCTGCGGCGGCTCTGAGGCGGGGAGTAAAAATGAAAGCATATCCCCTGCCGGTTCTGAAGCGGCTGGGGATACGACGGACACGGCGGCAGCAGACGCAGAGACGGGAGACGCACAGAAATTTGAGGATGAGGTGACGATCCGCGTGATGCTGTGGGATCGGGGAAATGCCGCTCCTGGAACAACCACAGAGGACAATGCTCTGACCCAGTGGCTTCAGCAGCAGATGAAGGAAAACTACAACATCAATGTGGAATATGTGGCGGTTCCCAGATCCAGCTCGGATGACAGCTTAAACATTATGATGGCGGGCGGAACGGCTCCGGATATTGTTTTTACATATGATCAGGCGCTCTTTTACAATTACGCGTCCAGCGGAGCGCTGGCGGATCTGACAGAGGTATATGGCAGGTATGGTTCCAACATTGCAAAATACTGTCAGGAGGCACAGGGGATCGGAGAGATCGATGGAACCAGATATGCGGTGATGAAGCAGAGAGGCACCGAGCAGCCGCGGCACATGGCATATATCCGTCAGGACTGGCTGGATGAGCTTGGCATGGAAATGCCCAGGACAAAGGCGGAGCTGGGCGAATACCTGAAGGCAGTGAAGGAGAAGAAGCTGGGCGGAGAAAACACGGTTCCCTGGGCCATGAGCGGCAGGGCAGATACAGAGAAGGGTTATCTGAACTTTGTAGGCTCCTATGTGACCCTTGAGAATGAGAGAGACGCTTATATTTATAATGAAGGCTACATGGCAGTCGCGCCCGGTTCCAAGGATGGCCTGAAGCAGCTGAATGAGTGGTATAATGAAGGGCTTTTGACGAAGGATTTCCCTACGGATACCACGGAGGATATGATGCTGGCTGATATTGCCAACGGCCGCACCGGCTTTATTCTGGCAGACCTGACACAGCCCTGGGATTCCTTTAAGGTGCTGAACAGCGAGCTTGGACATACCAGCTTTGTTCCGATCCAGTGCTTTGAGCTGGCGGATGGTTCTTACAGAAACCCCTTTGAGTACAGGCACGCTATGTTTGTAATGGTTCCGTCCACAACGGAGGGGGAAAAGCTGGATGCGTGCATGATGTACTTAAACTGGCTTGCAGATCCTGAAAATGCGAAGCAGGTTCGTTTTACTCCTGACTATACAGAAACGGATGCAGGCGTGGCAATTGAGCCTGCACAGGCGGTGAAGGATGAAAAGGGCTATCCTGGAACCTGTGACGACCTGTGTATTATGAATCTGAATTTTGAATGGGTGAACGATCTGGATGTTTTGGCAAAGACGGATTTTGACAACCAGGAGACGGAATGGGAATCTCTGGAATGGTTTTCCAACTTCTATCATATGAGCAGAGAAAATAAATTCGTATTCCCTTCCTACGGCTACATTTCGCCGGATGAGCAGACCTATGGGGCGGATGTGAAAAGCAGAATGATCGAGTTCGTTTATACCGTGATCTGCTGTCCTGCGGATCAGTTTGAGGCCACCTACGAAAGCGGCTACAGTGAACTGGTAAATGCCGGGCTACAGAAGATTCTGGATGCAAGAGCCGCCTATTATGACAGCCTTGAAAATTAAGAATACGGCCAGAAGAGCTGTATAACAGAAAGAAGCCTGTAAAAGGATTTCAGCGGGTCGTCCGGAGCAAGAAGCCGGGCGGCCCGCTGTACATGAAGAAGGGAAAAGGATGGAGACAGACAAGGTATTGGCAGCAAAATATCTGCCCGGACTGATGCTGGATCGAAGGGAGCCGTTTTCCATTGGAGCGGTGGGCTATACCGTATTTCGAGAGACAAAAAGAAGCGATTCCTTCCCTGGGCGGATCATAAGGACGGACTGGGATAAGATCAGGTATGTGATTGAATATGCCGTATGGTTTGATTATGACATTCAGCACCTTTATGAGCTGGAGCATGTGTGGGTCTATGTGGATCACAGAGGGGAAGCCGTGTGGGCGGAGGGGAGCTTTCATGGGAAATACCTGAATCAGGTAAGGCTTGCAGATGGAGCGCCTGCACTGGATGCAGAGGGGCGTATCACGGTGTGGATGCAGCCGGGAAAGCATGCAGTTCTTCCCGACCCATCTCTGGTCAGGCTCGTGCCTGAATGGAGGGAGAGCTGCTCTGTCCATGCGGGAGCAGACGGGCTGGCGGTACCGGAGGCGTTCCGGGGCCGGATACCCAGGCCGGATGAGGCAGTTCAGGAAAGGATATGCAGCTACATACGAAAGAAATATGCCTTTGAGCCGTCCATGGAATTCATACGGGCTGAAATAGAAGAAGGCTGCCTGATGCCGTGGGAGAAGTTGAAGGAAAGCATTCCCGGGCGTCTGGAACTGGAGCTGGAGAAAATGGGAGTGCTGGAGCTGCTGCAAAGGAATGCAGAGGGAAGGGACAGAAACGGCGGAGGGAATCCGCACATGCAGGAATGGAAAGCCGGACAGGAACCATATAAGCCGGAGGCCGCAGGCAGACCGTACCGATGAAGGTGGGAGGAAAGGATGAACTGGTGGAGAACAGCCAATGAGAAAATGAAAAAAAGAGACTGGGCGGTGAACCTGCTGTTGTATCTGGCGGGGATTGTACTGATGCCGCTGGGGGTGGTGCTGACGGTCAATTCCCATTTGGGAGCGGGCGGATATGATGCATTGAATTTTGCGCTGGGAGAGCAGCTGGGGATCCCTACCTCCCTGGCGATCTATATAACTGCCTTTCTGGCGGTGGCGCTGGCGGCGGCTGTACGCAGGAGGATGCTGAGGCTTACCACATTTGTGTCCTCTTTCTTCCTGGGAGTGTTTACAGACTTCTGGAAGGGCTGCCTGGCGGGAATAGAGGGAAAGGGAATGGTGGATTCTGCCATACTGTTTCTGGCGGGGCTTGTGATCATCGCGTTTGCGGTTGCCGCTTATATTCTGTGTGTGTTCCCCTCCAACCCCACGGACGATCTGGTGGCGGCCCTGAAGGAGAGGGGCGTGCGCATCGGTGTGGCAAAGATCGGGCTGGACGTGGTCTGCGTGGCGATAGCTTTCCTTCTGGGCGGCGAAATCGGAGTTGGGACGATTGTGTGCACACTGGGGCTTGGACCAGTGGTGGATCTGTTCTACGGATGGCTGCAGAAGCTGACCGGGAGGCACGGAATCTGCGTGGAGATTGGATAGACGGCGTAACAATTCAACCATATCGGTTTGAACTGTTACAGACAGCAGCGTGGTTTTTAATTTAGCGGTTGCAAAAGCACCGCTTTTTTTATATAATTTAACTATACATAAAATATTTTAGAAAAAACTAAAATATAATACCCAAGGAGGGAGAGAAGGAATGCAGGCGTACTTATTCGTGCATTTCCGGGAGAAAACCACGCCCGACGGAGAGCAGGTCTACTTTGGCCTGAGCCGGGACGGTTTTCACTGGGAGGAGGTAAACGGCGGCAGGCCGGTGCTCTGGGCCTATTATGGAGACCGGGGCGTGAGGGATTTCACCATCACCCGCTGTGCACAGACAGGAAAATTTTATATTTTTGCCACGGATTTAAGTCTTTCTCTGGGGATGAGGAACCAATACCATCATTCCTGGGACGAGATCGGCAGGAACGGAAGCAAATGCTTTTCCGTATGGGAATCGGAGAACCTTACCGACTGGACGGAGCAGCGTCTGGTGAAGATCGGGGATGAGGATTTCGGCTGCCTGTGGGCGCCGGACATTATACAGGACAGGGAGAGGGGGGATTATCTGCTTCACTGGTCTTCCTCCCACCGCCTGAACGATTACGGACCCAAGGCCATTTATTACAGCAGGACGCAGGATTTTCAGAGCTTCACGGCTCCTGCCGTTCTGTACCGCAAGGAGGACAGCGGCGTGATCGACTCGGCGGTGTACGAGGAGGACGGGCTGTACTATATGTTCGTAAAGAGCGAGGATAATCCGGCGAAGATCATTCTGCTTCGGGCGGAGCATGCGGACGGGCCCTACCGGCGTATGGAGGCTTTTGACGAGAGCATGAAGGATGTGGCGGCCGGGCTGTACGAGGCGCCCACCGCCGTGCGCCTGGAGGACGGAAGATGGTGCCTGTTCCTGGATTATTACGGTGTGAAGGGGGCGGGCCAGGGCTATGTGCCTTTTGTGGCGGATTCTCTGAAGGAAGGGCGTTTTGTCCGCGCCGATGAGGCGTTCCATTTCCCCTATGGCTTCAAGCACGGCACGATCCTGACCATCACCATGGAGGAGTACGAGCGGATGAAGGCCTTCGACTGGACCCATGAGGGATACTGGTAAGGCCGGGAGGAGAACACCAATGGATGAAAAACTGCAATACAACAGACCCTGGATCCTGCAGCGTGCGGATCCCTACGTGTACCGCCATACCGATGGGATGTACTATTTTACCGCATCGGTTCCGGCCTATGACCGGATTGTGCTGAGGCGCAGCGCCACGCTGGCGGGCCTGGCGGAGGCGGAGGAAGTGACCGTATGGAAGAAGCACGCCAGCGGGATCATGGGAGAGCATATCTGGGCGCCGGAGCTGCATTATCTGGACGGGAAATGGTACGTCTATTTTGCGGCAGGAGAGGCGGAGGACATCTGGGCGATCCGGCCCTACGTGCTGGAGTGCGCCGATGCCGATCCGCTGACGGGAGCCTGGACGGAGAAGGGGAAGATGGGCTGCGCCGATGAGGATGAATTTTCCTTCCGCGCCTTCTCCCTGGATGCCACCGTTTTTGAGAACAAGGGCGAGCATTATTATGTATGGGCGGAGAAGGTGGGCGTGGGAAAGATGATCTCCAATCTGTACATTGCCCGCATGGCATCCCCCTGTAAGCTTGCCACGGTGCAGGTGCTTCTCACCACGCCGGACTACGACTGGGAGAGAGTGGGCTTCTGGGTGAACGAGGGGCCTGCGGTTTTAAAGCATGAGGGCAAAATCTACCTGACCTTTTCCGCCAGCGAGACGGGGGCCTGCTACTGCATGGGAATGCTCACGGCAGACGAGAATGCGGATCTGCTGGACCCGGCATCCTGGAAAAAGGACCGTTATCCGGTGCTGGCTTCCGATGCTTCCAGGGGGATCTACGGGCCGGGGCACAATTCCTTTACAGTGGATGAGGAAGGAAACCCGATCTGCGTCTACCACGCCCGTCAGGAGGCGGTGATCGAGGGGAATCCGCTGTACAATCCCAACCGCCACGCCATGCTGATGAGGGTGAAATGGGATCAGGACGGCAGGCCGGTTTTTGATTACGAATAAAAAGCACGGATTCAGGCCGTGCGGTTGTTCTTAACAGTCTCAGACAAAGAGCCAAAAAGGAGGAGAAAGATGGCAAAGATTTTTATTAACGAAAAGAACAAAAAAGGCAGGATCAATCCTGAGATCTACGGTCATTTCAGCGAGCATCTGGGAAGATGTATCTATGAGGGGCTGTATGTGGGGGAAAATTCCGATATTCCCAATGAAAACGGAATGAGAACCGACGTGGTGGAGGCTCTGCGGGAAATGCAGATTCCGGTTCTGCGCTGGCCGGGCGGCTGCTTTGCGGACGAGTACCACTGGAAGGACGGCATCGGCCCCAAGGAAACCAGAAAGAAGATGATCAATACCCACTGGGGCGGCGTGGTGGAGGACAACAGCTTCGGAACCCACGAGTTTTTTGAGCTGTGCAGACAGCTTGGCTGTAAGACCTATGTGAACGGCAACGTGGGAAGCGGAACCGTGCAGGAGATGAGCGAGTGGGTGGAGTACATCACCTTTGAAGGCGTATCCCCCATGGCAGACCTGAGAAAGGCAAACGGCCACGAGGAGCCCTGGAAGATCGATTATTTTGGAGTAGGCAATGAGAACTGGGGCTGCGGCGGCAACATGAGGCCGGAATACTACGCAGACCTGTACAGAAGGTATCAGACCTATGTGCGCCAGTACCACAAGGACGCGCCCATCTATAAGGTATGCGGCGGCCCCAATGTGGCGGACTATGACTGGACGACCAAGGTGCTGGATATCTGCTCTCCCGAACCCTCCCGTTTCATGAACGGCCTGTCCCTGCATTATTATGTGCATCCGGGCGGATGGGACAACAAGGGAAGCGCCACCCAGTTCAATGAAAAAGAATGGTACAACACCCTGGAGCGCGCTCTGTATATGGAGGAGCTGGTGGAGCGCCATGGTGCGATCATGGATCAGTACGATCCTGAGAAGAAGATCGGCCTGATCGTGGACGAGTGGGGCGGCTGGTTCGACGTGGAGCCCGGCACCAATCCAGGCTTTTTGTATCAGCAGAACACCATGAGGGATGCTCTGATTGCCGGAATCACCCTGAATATCTTCAACAAGCACTGCGACAGGGTGAAAATGGCCTGCATCGCCCAGATGGTGAACGTGCTGCAGTCCGTAATCCTGACGGAAGGGCCTAAGATGATCAAGACCCCCACCTACCATGTATTCCATATGTACAAGCATCACCAGGGCGCGGAGCTGGTGGACAGCTTCATCGAGGGCGTTCAGACCGTTGGAGAGGATGAATTCCAGGTGCGCGATCTCCAGGAGTCCGTATCCGTATCCGAGGACGGAACCGTGAACCTGACCCTGAACAACCTGTCCGTATCCGAGAGCAGGGAAGTGGAGGTTGCGTTTACCGAGCTTCATCCCGGAAAGGTGGAGGGCTCCATCCTGACTCAGAAGATGAACGCCTGCAATACCTTCGAGGAGCCTGAAAAGGTGAAGGAGGAAGCCTTCACTGCCTATGAGATTACAGAGAACGGACTGAAATTCACCATTCCCGCCTGCAGCGTGGTTCTGCTGCGCATTGCATAATGACGGATCGGACTCAGAACCGGAAGCCCTGCGTGAAGTGCCTGCTGAGGGAGCTGGACAAGGACGCCTATTTTAAAAACCTGTACGAATACATAGACGGCCTGGACGAGGAAATAAGGGCAGAAGAGAGCGTATATGAAGAACGTCTGGAGATCTGCCGCCGCTGTGACCTTCTGGCGGAGGGCATGTGCCGTGCCTGCGGCTGCTTTGTGGAGCTGCGGGCGGCCATTGCGGTGAACGGGTGTCCCTATGAACACTGGCAGCCGCACAAAAACACGCTCTAAGGCTGCAGGCTGCAGACAGCCGGGGACGCCGCCTAAGAACATCGATATTTTGTGCTGAAGAAAGGGGGGATCGGGATGCGGCATATCAAATCACTGGAGGAGGGGCTTCCTCTTTTTAAGGCGCTGGGGTCGGAGGTCCGGATCGAGATCATCAGGATCCTGCAGGAGAGCCCTGAGATGAGCATGAACGAGCTGGCCGGGCGGCTGAATATCACCAACGGGGCGCTCACGGCGCATGTGAGGCGGCTGGAGGAATGCGGCATTCTGAGGATCTTCAGCGAATCTGCCGGGCACGGG
The DNA here is from genome assembly GCA_963559585.1 of uncultured Eisenbergiella sp. Classification (GTDB taxonomy): domain Bacteria; phylum Bacillota; class Clostridia; order Lachnospirales; family Lachnospiraceae; genus Eisenbergiella. Next base: position 18,808 of record CAUWLJ010000035.1, read on the forward strand.
AATCTGAAAAAGTGCTCCGTTGCCCTGGATAAGATCCTGATCGAGCTGGACGGTGAGGAGAAGGCGGATCAGATTTACGAGGTATCCATCAAGGTGGGACATTTTACGGACTGCCAGGTCTGGCCCACCTGCGGGCTGGCCAGCCGGGAGGAGCTGATCGGAGAGGTGGACGATGTGAGATATTTTGCCCACCCCGACCGCTTCGATGCGGATATTCTCTGGTTTACCAGGGGGTACGTGGAGTATGCCGTGCCCAACTTTATCCCCACCCGTCAGCGGATCGATCAGATCACTATTTCGGCGGAGCTGGGAAGCGAGGCTCCGGGGGTGAACAGCGAGTGGCCATCGGACATCAGTTTTTACCTGAACGGACGGCTGCTGGGAAAATGGACGGCTCCGGGGGATTTCGGCGATGTGCGCGGGCTTCTCACGCCGGACTGGTGGTATGCGGGGCTGAATCAGTATGGGCTTCTGAAAATGCTGACCGTCAATCATAAGGGAACGTTTATCGACGGGACGCAGATCTCTGACGTGACGGTGGATGAGCTGAACCTGGACTACCGCAGCCAGATCCGTCTCCGCCTGGCCGTGGACGAGGAGGGCGGGCGCGCCGGGGGCCTGACCATTTTTGGAAAGAGCTTTGGAAATTATAATCAGGATATTGAAGTGAAGATGAGTTACAGCCCGCTGTAGGTATGCAGCGGGCTGTAATATTGTCAGCCAAACGTAACACGGCCTCCGCCTATATATGAGTGAGCTGGTCTATTGCATACAGCGGCAGATTAACGAACCATTCTTCTTTTTTATAGTCCGACATGGATGTGCGGACAGAAATTTCAGGTCATCCAAAACCCGAAAATGTTTCGTGGCCCGCCGCATGGATTTTCCGTGCATTCTGGCTTAGAATAGGGGTGTAAGAAAGAACCGGAAGCATTCGGGGGAAAGCGTTCCGGCAGGTGGGAGGGGAGTGTGAAAAATAAGCCTGATAGCTTATTTTTTACACAGCTATTTGTGCCGGAGCGTCACAAATAGCTCTTCGCCCCGTCGCGCACGCTTCGGAATGGAGATTAAAATGACGTACAGGAAGATCGCGCAGCTGGCCAATGTATCTCTGTCAACGGTTTCCAAGGCGCTGTCCGGCAGTAAGGAAATACGTGAGGATCTGAGAGAGGAGATCATCAGGATTGCCATTGAGCAGGGATATTTTGCAGAAAAAGGGAGACGGAAGATCGAATATGCCAAGAACGGGGCCATCACGGCTGCCATCGTCTGCCCGGAGATCATCAGCATAGCATATGCCGGGGAGATCACCGCTGTCAAGGAGGCCATTGAGGAAAGAGGGGGCCTGGCTTCCATTTATGTATATGATTTTGACAGGGAGCAGCTGAACCGGATCATCGAGACGATTACGGTCAGGAACTGTGCGGACGGGATCATCATGTTTCCGCCCGGCCCTTTTTCCACGGGCCATTCCATTCCCATCGTGGGGATCTGCTCGTACGACATGGATTATGACACCATACACAGTGATGTGGGCGCTTACTTTCTGGACGTGGTGTCTTACCTGAAGGAGCTGGGGCACAGGGAGATCGTGTTTGTGGGGGAGACCAACACGGTATCCAAGCTGGAGGCTTTTCGGAAAAGTATGGAGAAGTGCGGCCTGCCCTGTGGGGAGGACAGCGTGTACATAATAGAGGAACGCTTTGAGGCCATCGGCTATCAGGCGGCAAAGGAGATCATGGGAAGAAGCAGTCTTCCCACAGCCGTGATCTGTGCCTATGACGAAATCGCCATGGCTCTGATCCACAGCCTTACCGAAAAAGGGATCCGCGTGCCGGAGCAGATCAGCGTCGTCGGGATCAACGACATACCGATGGCAGCGTATTCCCAGGTTCCGCTCACAACGGTCAGGGTCTTTCAGGAAAATCAGGGGGAGATCGCCGTCAATCTGCTCTACGATAAAATTTTTGGCCGTTCGGAGGTGATCCAGCACATCACGGTCAAGCATGAGCTGGTGAAAAGAAAGTCCACAGGCAGGGCCAGGACGGAAGGGGAAGGACAGTAAAAATGGGGGCAGTTTTTATAACGATTATTTTGTTTTGCCGGGTCGTGCAGCATCTGTGCACCAAACGTTCCAGCTGCCGGATCGACAGCGTATCCCGCTTTTTCCGATACGGAGCCTTCCGCCATATGCTAAGCGGCCTGCTGGGGCTGGCTCTGATCCTGCTGGCAGGAAACGGGTTCTCATGCGATCCTCCGTCCCTGGCGGTTTCGATCCTGTCCGGCACGATGCTTGCCGCCTCCACGGGCTTTAGCCTGGCGGCTCTGAAGGGAGGGACGGTTGCTTTGACGTCCCTGTTTGGGACGGGAGGGATCCTTGTTCCCTGCATCGCGGGGGCCCTGCTCTTCGGGACGCCCATATCCGCCGGACAGTGGATCGGTATGCTGCTGTTCTTCGTGGCGGCGTGGTTCCTGATCTCCAGCTCTTCACGGATTTATCAGGGCTTTTCAGTGAAAACGTTCGGCCTGCTGCTTGGCGTCATGCTGTCGGAGGGCTTTACCATGCTTTCCCAGCAGCTGTTTGCGCTATGTGTGCCGGACGGGGATGTATCCGTGTTTTCCTTTCTGTCCTTCGGCACGGCAGGGGCTTTGATGCTTGTGATGGCGCTCTTTACCTGGAAAAGGAAGGAGGAAGGGGACGGCAGGGCGGCGCTGACTCCTGAGCTTCTGTTTCTGGGGGCGGTTCTGTCGGTGGTGGTGTTTATCATCAATCAGCTGGCAACTCTTGCGGCGGCCACGGTTCCACCGGTCATCCTTTTTACCTTTATAAATGGGGGAAGCACCATCATAGGGGCCATTGTGGCGGCCGTTTTCTTTAAGGAAAGGCTGACGCCGCGAAGCCTTTTGGGGATCGGACTGGGGATCCTGTCCCTTGTCATCATAAAAGCGTTTTAGGGATGCCGAAGCGGTGCGCATCCGGTAGATCAAAGATAGTCTGTCACAAAGACATTTATTGAGAAAAAAGAAAGGGGAGGATTTAAAAATGGAACGATTAACGTTTGACCTGAGCAAGAGGGGCGGAAGCTTCAAGCCGATGAATGCTGTGAACGGGGGGCCCTGGCACAGGAGGTATACCAATGATCAGTGGAGAAGCAATTTTGAGGAATACAAGGCGGCACGGATCCCTTATTCCAGAAATCATGATTCCATTCTGTGCGGTTCCGTATACGGTGGGCCCTATGCTCATGATATTACGGCCATTTTCCCGGATTTTGACGCGGATCCTTATGATCCTGCATCCTATGATTTTGATTGTACGGATGAAGCGATCCTGACCACGCTGGACGCGGGGACGGAGACCTTTTTCCGGCTGGGCCAGGCGATCGAGCATCAGATCAGAAAGCACGGAACCATACCTCCCAGGGATTTTAAAAAGTGGGCGGTGATATGCGAGCATATTATCCGGCATTACAATTACGGCTGGGCGGACGGTCTGGAGCTGAATATGAAATACTGGGAGATCTGGAACGAGCCGGATCTGGATCCTGAGGACAGCGCCAACAAGCGTACCTGGGGCGGAAGCCGGGCGGAGTTTTTTGATTTCTATGAGACGGCGGCGAAGCACCTGAAGGGCTGCTTTCCGAAGCTTAGGATCGGAGGCCCGGCCCTGGCGGGAAATCTGGAGTGGGCGGAGGAGTTCCTGCGGGAAATGAGGAAAAGGAATACGCCTATCGACTTCTTTTCCTGGCATATTTACGGGACAGAGCCGCGGGAAGTGACGGACAGGGCGGAGCGGATCAGAAGCATGCTGGACGCCAATGGTTATACGGATACGGAAAGCATTTTAAACGAATGGAACTACATCAAAAACTGGGAGGATCAGTTCGTCAGCTCCATTGAGACCATTATCGGAATGAAGGGGGCCGCCTTCACGATGGCCTGCATGATTGCGTCACAGCAGTCCTCCATAGACATGCTCATGTACTACGATACCAGGCCCTCGGCGTTCTGCGGCGTATTCGATTACTACACCTACAGGCCGCTGAAAGGATACTGGCCGTTCCTGTGGTACGGTATGTTCTATGACAGGGAGGCCGAAATCAGATGCGGGGCGGAGGCGGATCATATCTATACGCTCTGCGGAGTGGATCATAACGGCAGGACGCTTACGGCTGTCACCTACTACACGGATACGGACGGGGCGGAGGATAAAGAAGTGCAGCTTGATTTTGGCAGAGAGGGAGAGTACGAGGTATATCTTCTGGATGAAGAGCACAGCGGGGAGAAGATCGATCAGACCTGCCGGCTTCGGTTTACGCTTCATCCCAACACCTGCCTGCTGATCAAAGAGGTGGACGGATGAGGAGAAGGGGGAAACTATCATGGGAAAGAAAAGAACATTGATCCAGAATGTGATCCGGTACAGGGTGCTGATCCTGATGTGCCTGCCGGCCATCCTTTTTTTCTTTTTCTTTAACTATGTGCCGCTGCCGGGCATCTACGTGGCATTCGTTAATTTCAACTACCGCGGCGGAATCTTCGGAAGCCCCTTTGTGGGAATGAAGAATTTTGAGTTCCTGGCCCAGTCGGGCAAGCTTCTGGAGCTGACGAAGAATACGGTGCTTTATAATCTGGCCTTTATTGTCCTGGGCAACCTGTTCGCAGTATTCCTTGCGATCCTGCTCAACGAGATCAAGTCCAAGTGGTTCAAGAAGGTATCCCAGACCATGATGTTCCTGCCCTACTTTATCTCGCAGGTTCTGGTGGGACTGCTGGTTTACAACATGCTCAACTACGACTACGGCTTTGTGAACAACGTGCTCACCTCCCTGGGACTGGAGAAATGGGGCCCCTATTCCGACGCAGGCGTGTGGCCCATCATCCTTATAGTGGTGTACCTGTGGCAGAACACCGGATACAATTCGGTTGTGTACTTTGCGGCAATCATGGGAATCGACGCTGAGATCATTGAAGCGGCAAGGGTGGACGGAGCCAACTGCTTCCAGAAGATCCGCTACATCATCCTTCCCAGTTTAAAGCCCACCATCGTTATCCTGCTCCTGTTTGCGCTGGGCGGCATCGTGAGAGGTAACTTCGGCCTGTTCTACAACATTATCGGGCAGAACTCCATTCTGTATCCGACCACCGACATTATTGAAACCTACGTATACCGCGCTACGGTAACCGACTTCAACTTCTCCACGGCGTCCGCTGTGGGCTTCTATCAGTCGATCATCGGCTTTATTATTGTGATGACCTGTAACTTTATCGTAAAAAAGATTGAGCCTGATTATTCCTTATTTTAACAGGAGGAGATAGAAGTGGATAAGAGAAAGACGGACTCCATGAGCGGAGTGAAAGTAAAACTTGATACAACGGATAAGATCATCCGTACATTGGGCTATGGGCTGACCGCCCTGTATGCAGTGGCCTGCGTGCTTCCCTTCCTGATCATCCTGGCAACCTCCTTTACCTCGGAGGCGGTGGTAAGGGTGGAGGGCGTACAGTTGATTCCCAAGGAATTCACCACCTATGCCTACGGGCTGATCTTAAAGGGCGGCACCATCGGAGGTTCCTATATCGTAACGATCCTGATGACCGTATGCGGAACCTTTACCGGGCTGGCGATCATCTCCATGACGGGTTATGCCCTGCAGAGAAAGGATTTCCCTTACAGGAACTACATTTCCTTCTATATTTATTTTACGAGCCTGTTCTCGGCAGGACTGGCTCCCTACTATCTGACCATGACCCAGACCTATCACCTGAAGGACAGCTACCTGGCGGTATTTCTGCCGCTGCTGATGTCCCCCTGGCTGATCATTCTGATGAAAAACTTCGTGAAGGACATTCCTCACGAGATCACGGAATCCGGCCATATCGACGGCGCGGGTGATATGAGGATCTTCGTGTCTCTGATCCTGCCCATGCTCAAGCCCGCACTGGCCACCATCGGCCTGTTCCTGGCTCTGGGCTACTGGAACGAGTGGTACCAGTCCTCACTGTTCTTAAGCTCCAAGGTGATCTACAAGCCTCTGCAGTACAACCTGTATGAGGTGGTGAATAAGGTACAGTCTTTGAAAAACAACGTGGCAGGCTCCTTCGTAACCCTCACCGATATGCCTACGGAAACGCTGAAGATGGCAACCGCCATGGTTTCCTGCGGCCCGATCATCTTCCTGTATCCTTTTGTACAGAAATATTTCATCGGCGGCATCACCGTGGGAGCGGTAAAGGGCTGACTGTGGCCGCCGGACAGACAGGGTGACTGTTCCCGCAGAGGGAATTCACATACTACCAATTCAATATTTTAAGGGAGGAACTGATATGAGTAAACCTGGAAAGAAACTGATCGCAGTACTGCTTGCCGGTATGATGACCGCAGCTTTGGCGGCATGCGGCGCAGACAAGCCTGCTGCTTCCGACAGCGCAGCCTCGTCGGAGGAAGGGGCGGCTTCGTCGGAGGATACGGCGGCTTCCACTGAAAGCGGGGGGGAGAGCGCGGAAGCGGGAGCGGATTCCGGCAATCCATATGCGGGGGTGGATATTTCAGAGCCTGTTACCGTCACCTATATGACCGTGGGGGACGCCAATACCAACGGGGAGCAGGAGAAGGCTCTGGAGGAGATCAACAAGATCCTGAACGAGAAGGCAAACGCTACGCTGGAGGTATACAACATCGGCTGGACAGATTACCTGTCCAACTACAATCTGACGCTGGCCCAGATGGACGGAACCGTGGATCTGGTGGGAACCGGAACCGACTGGCTGGACGCATGGCCAAATGCACAGTCCGGCGCGTTCCTGGAGATGTCCGAGGATATGATCAAGACCTGTGCCCCTCAGACCTATGCCCAGGTTCCCGCTGAGAACTGGGAGAAATGTAAGTACAACGGGGATATCTACTTCCTGCCAGAGGATAACTACACCCAGTGGACGAACCACGGCTTCATGTACCGGGGCGACTGGGCGAGGGAAGCCGGACTGGAGAACGGTGTGCACAGCTGGGAGGATATGACTGCCTATTTTAAGAGTGTAAAGGAGAAGCATCCCGACGTGATTCCCTGGGACTCTGACGGAACCCATAATACGAATCTGGCAGGAGGGTATCTGGCCTCCAAGACGGATTTCATTTCTATCGACGGAATCTGTGCAGGAGCTTTGTATGGCGGACATAAGGAAGATCCCTATACCATATGGTCGCCATTCTATGAGGGGGATGAACTGATCGAGTTTGCGAAGCTGATGAAGGAATGGGATACCATCGGTGTGTGGAAAACCGATGTTCTGAACAATGCGGGTGTGGATAACAGAGAAGAAATGTATCTGGGACAGACTGCGGCGGATCAGCATCACACGGAGACCTGGTATGGTACGGTAAGGCCGGCGATGGAGGACCGGCAGCCGGGTTCTGACTGCGGCTGGTTCTGGTTTGGCGAAGAAGCCGGCAATCTGGTACGACTGAATATTACTCATGGGGCGATGGCGATTTCGGCAGCCTCCGAGAATCCTGAGAGAGCGCTGATGGTGGCTGACCTGATGAGGAACGATCCTGAGATTTACCGCCTGCTGGTATACGGACGTGAAGGCGTGCAGTATGAGATCGTGGATGAGGAAGCCGGAACCTGGAAACGCCCGGAGGGCTATAACGACCAGGAGTATGCAATCGCCTTCAACTACTGGTGGGGACGGAACGACGATCTGGAGCTGGTGGATTCCAAGCGTGACCAGGTAAGCTATGGAGAACTCTGCGGGCAGTATGATAAGGCAGCGATCGAATATCCTTATGGCAAGCTGGTTGCTGATCTGACGAATATCCAGTCTCAGATCAATAACATCAATGAAATCCATAACAACTATACCAAGCAGATCTCCTATGGCAAGTATCCCGGAACCGCTGAAGAAATCGTGGCTGAGTACAGAGAGGCTTTGAAGAACGCCGGATTTGAGGAGGTTCTTGCAGAGCTTCAGGCTCAGGTGGATGCAGTCTACAAGTAAACGGCCGGGGCTGCAGAAAGCATGCAGCGGACGAACCCATGAAAGGAAGGATTCCATGGAAGGACGCCGCCCCGGACGGTGGGGAGGAACCTCATATAGGAGCAAAGGGCCGCCGCAGCTGTGATCTGAACAGTCACAGCTGCGGCGGCCCTTTTGAGCGCATCAGCTTATGAGAAGGAAAAGCCTCTCATCCTTCCGCCTCCCGCAGCCTCTCCACGATGGTCTGCCTGGATACCGACCGATAGACCGCCAGCGGCACACAGAAGCCCAGAAGGGCGAAGATGGGAGCGGTCAGAAGGATGGGCCAGACCGTCAGGCGGTAGGTGAAGAACCAGAACATACTGCTTAAGGCTTTGGAAGAAAGCGGCCCGGTGAGCAGGGTCAGCAGGAGGGAGCAGGCCACGGAGCCCAGTGAATAGAGCAGGCCCTCATAGACCAGCATCCGCTTCAGTTGCTTTCCCGTCATGCCGATGGACTGGAGCATGGCAAACTCCCTTTTCCTGGTGATGATCCCGGTGAGGATGGCATTGAAAAAGTTCAGAATCCCGATCAGCCCCACGATGAAGCTGAGCGCCCCGCCCAGCAGGAGGAACATGCCGCGCAGGCTTTCAAATTCCGCCTGGTAGGTGGATTTGCTTTCATAATTGCAGCCGGGATCCGTGTCGGTGGTATAGCCGGACAGAAAGGCCTCCATAGCGGCATTGGCTTCCTCTGTGGTGTCGAAGGCATAGAGCATCACATTCCGGGTTCCCGTATCCCGGATAAACGTCTGGTCGTTTATGACAAACTGATCCGTTCCGAAATAGCGGTAGCCAAGAGCATAGGGAACATCCACCAGCGCCACAACCTCATACTCCACATCTGTGTATTTCAGGGGACGTGTATCGTAGAGCTGGCCTTCGGCGGCTTCCTTATCCGGGTAGACTTTTCCGGTCTCTGGATCATAATACTCCCATTCCTCCACATGGCGCAGGGTGATCCTGTCCCCTGCCTTCGCCCAGTGGGAATCCATGTCCGGCACGCCGTAATCGTCCGAGAGATAGACGGCGGCGATGGCATGGCTGCCCGGCTCGTACAGCCGTGAAAGGTCGCCCTCCAGGACATTCAGCCGGTCCAGGGCGTAGGCCTCCATTCCCAGAAGCTGGGCATTGTCCTGGATCAGTCCGGCCTCATTACGGTGGGCGTTCTCAGTCAGCCGGTCCACGGTTTTGGCGTCGCTCCATGCTCCCTGCACATGCCGGAAATAGTCCTCCGTGATATACTCCAGCACGCTTCCGGTCTGGCCGTAGACCAGGCCGCCCTCCGTGATCCCCTCCTGTGCCCGTACCGCTTTCAGGTATTCGGGGGACATGGCGTTTTCCTCCGAAAAGAAGCTGAGCATGCCGGGCTGGAAATAGGCTGCGTCCGCCGCGATAAAGTCGCTCACCGAATTGGCGGCCAGGTATTTGTCCATGTCAAAGCCGCCTGTGAACATGACGGTGGTATTGAGCAGGACGATGGCCAGGGAGAGGGACAGGATGGTGACCGCGGTTTTGCTCCGGCTGCGTCCCATGTTGGCGGCCGCCATGCGGAACAGGAAGCCCTTTTTGGCAGCGGGAGCCGTTCTATGGCCTGATTCGTTTCTGTGTCTGCCGGACAGAACTCCATGGCTGCGGCGGTCAGCGGAGGCGCTCTCCATCCGCAGGCCGGCGGCTCTCCGCATCTTACCGCCCTCCGTATAGCGCACCGCCTCCACCGGGGAGATACGTGCCGCCAGACGGCCCGGCCTGCCGGTGGACAGAAGAACGGTAACCAGGGCAAACAGGATGGAAAAAAGGAAGAGGAAGGGATGCACCGAAACCACATCCACCATCACTCCGTTCAGCCTGCTCAGCACAATAGGAGTGAGCCTGGCCCCGATGAGCCATCCCAGGAACAGCCCCAGGGGAATGCCTGCCAGGCTCAGGAGAGCGGCCTGTGTCCGTATGAGCCTCCTGATCTGCCGCCCGGTGGTTCCGATGGTTTTCAACAGGCCGTAAAAACGAATATCGCTGACCACGGAAATCTGGAACACATTGTAAATGATCAGGTATCCGGTGAAAATGATCAGAAGCAGCACCGCGCTGATGGACAAAACGGTGGGAAGGTCCAGGGAACCGGCAAACTGCGCCCCGGTATAGCCCCAGTTGACGCCGGCGGAAATGTAGGGAAGACCGGCATCCCTGCGCTCCGATTGATAGCCGTGATCGGCCAGAACAGCGTTCATGTTTTTTTCGATCTGGCCGGAGCCTGCGAACATTACATTCATATTGTAGAGACCGGTTATGCCGTCTGAGGCAGGCGTGGGGATGGAGAGCTCTGAAAGAACGGCGTCCACCCGGCTCTCCGGAATCAGAACGTGATTGGCCACCACGATCTCATCCTTCTCCCACCAGCCGCACAGGGTAAAGGTCTGGGTGGTCTCTACCTCGTCCACCGGAAAGGTGAGGGTGAACTGCTCTCCAAGCCTGGGCGTAACGCCCAGAAGCTTTAATACCTCCAGATCGGTGGCCGCCTCATCCGTCCCTTCCCGGGGCAGACGCCCCTTAACAGGATCGCAGTACATCCAGTGAGCCGAGTTGGAATCGCAGTAGCTGATCTCCACCTGATTCTTCTGAAAAGGAGCGCCTGTGGGCATTCCCAGAAAACGGCGCAGGCCGTATTCCCGGATGCGGGAGTCGGTTTTCAGCTCCTCGAACTGCTCCCGGGTCATATATTTGAAGCTGCCATGGGAGAAGCTGCCCACCTGGCGGAAATTCGCCTCCTGAAAGGCCGTGTTGATGGACATGGCGATGGTAAAAAGGGCAGTGAACAGGATGGTGGTCAGGGCGATGGCTGAAACCGCCACCAGATTCCTGGTCCTGGAAGCCGCAAGGCTCTTTCGCGCCAGCAGGCGGATACATTTCTGATTGGATACCCGGATCATGCCATCACCCCCTTACCGCAATGCGGCCGTCCTCAATGCGGATGATACGGCCGGCCAGCTGAGCGATCTCCTCATTGTGGGTGATCATCACGATGGTCTGGGTAAAACGCTGGCTGGTCACCTTCAGAAGCCCCATCACATCCTGGCCGGTGCGGCTGTCCAGATTGCCCGTAGGCTCATCCGCCAGAATGATGGCGGGCTTGGCGGCCAGCGCCCTGGCGATTGCCACCCTCTGCTGCTGTCCGCCGGAAAGCTGCCCAGGCAGACTGGAAAGCTTCTGCGTAAGCCCCAGCGTCTGGATAATCTGGTTTACATAGGCCTGATCCGGCCGGCTGCCGTCCAGCTGAATGGGAAGCACGATATTTTCATACACACTCAGCACAGGCACCAGATTATAATTCTGAAAAACGAACCCGATCTTCCTGCGCCGGAAGATGGTCAGCTCCTCCTCCTTAAGCCTGGAAAGCTCATGCCCGTCCACCGTCACCGTCCCTTCCGTGGGACGGTCAAGCCCGCCCAGCATATGGAGCAGGGTGGATTTGCCGGAACCGGAGGTTCCCACAATAGCTGCAAACTCCCCCTTCTCCACGGACAGATCCACCCCGTCCAGCGCGCGCACCTCAGTCTCACCGGAGCCGTACACCTTCCGCAGCCCCTTTGTCTCTAAAATCGTCATATTTACCTCCCTGCCGGAGCGTTTTGGCTTCGGCACAAAACTGTTACATTGAAAGTAAGCTATACAGGCCGCTGCCTTGAAAAAAGCCGGCATTACGTGTCTGTAATACCGACTTTACCACAGGAATCTTTCCAGAGTCTTTCTGAAATCTTACAGTTGTGACAGATTTGCAGGCGCACGCCGTCCGGGGCGCGCAGATGGCGGAAACGAAGCTTCAAACACGCTTCAGGGATGAACCGCTTTCCGCCCGCTGCTTTTGCCGCTGTATCTGGGGAGAAAAAGGGAAAAAACGCTTCCTCCGCCGGGCCTGCCGGACACCTTCACATAGCCCCCCTGCCCTGCGGCGATCTGCCGGACGAGGTAGAGGCCGATGCCCAAGCCCTCCTGGTCGGCGGCTTCCTCACACCGGTAAAAACGGCCGAAGATCCTGGCCTGCATATCCTCCCCGATCCCCGGCCCTGTGTCGGCCACGTCGATGCGGCAGAACAGGGGGTAGGATAGGAGACTGACGGTGACGCTTCCGCCGGGAGGCGTATACTTCACCGCATTGTCGATCAGGTTGCATACCGCCTCCTCCGTCCATTTGGGATCGAAGAAAGCGGAGGCCTCCCCGGGCATCAGGCGCAGACAGATCCCCTTTTCCTCCGCCTGCGGCACAAAGGCAGACACCGCATGCTCCAGCATGGGCGCCGTCTCGCCCTGTCCGGGATGAAAAGCCAGAATGCCGGTCTCCAGGCGGGAGGTTTTCACCAGCGCGGCGATCAGGAACTGCAGCTTTTTCGCCTGGGCATCCAGAGCCTCCACATAAGCCCGGCTCCGGGAAGAAAGCTCCTGCTCCCCAAGCAGCTCCGCGTAGAGCAGTACGTTGGCAAGGGGCGTTTTGGTCTGATGGGAAATATCCGAGATCAGGGTCTTGATCTTATCCTTTTCCTCCGTCAGGTTCCGGGCGGAGACGGCGGAGGCGGAAAGATAGTGGTAGAGCCTGCTCTCCACTGCGGACAGCATACTCTCGTCAAAATCTGTCTCCCGGAAGCTTCCGTCCGCCGCAGCGGACAGCATACAATCCAGCCGCCTCAGCGTCCGCGCTTCCCTGTACCGGAAGAAACAGGCTGCGGCAGCGCAAACCGCTGAACAAGCGGCTGCAAGAAGAAAAAGAAGTTCCATAGCTGTTTTCTGCCTTTCTGTAAGGAGCAGGCTTCCTGGCCGGAACCTGCCTTATGCCGTTTTTTATAAAAGCCGGTGTGGTGCGGCGGGCGGCCTGCGCCGCGCTGGCTCATAAAAGCCAATTCGGCTCCTGCCAGGCGCCTTACGGCCTGCGCCGGTCTGTTTTTTCCATGAAAACATACCCGATCCCGTATACGGTTTTCAGGTACTGAGGCCTGGAGGGAATGTCCTCCAGCTTGTTTCTCAGACGCTTTACCGTGACGGAGAGCGCGTTTTCATCCACATATTCCGCACCGTCCGTCCAGATCCTGTCAACCAGAACGGCCCGGCTCAGGGTGATCCCCTGATTTTCTGCCAGAATGTGCAGAAGCTTCTGCTCCGTCCGGCTCAGAAGGATCTCCTGCCCATCCTTGGTAAATTCCATGCGGTCAAAATCAAAACAGAACGGCCCGGCGCGGAATACGCTGCCGGAGGACGCATCCGGCGCTGCCTTACGCAGCCTGGCATTCACCCTGGCGCGCAGCACGGCCAGAGAAAAAGGCTTGGTGATATAATCGTCCGCGCCGGATTCCAGACCGGTTACGATGTCCGTCTCCATATCGTTGGCGGTGAGCAGGATCACGGGCACACTGCTGGTACGGCGCAGCCCGGTGAGGAAATCCAGGCCGTTTCCGTCCGGCAGATTGATGTCCAGAAGCAGAAGCTGGAATTCCCGCTCCGAAAGCGCAGCCCTGGCCTCTTCCAGAGAATGGGAGACGGTCACCGACAGAGCTTCGCTTACCAGAGCCAGCCGGATTCCCTGCGCCAGGGTGCGGTCGTCCTCTATGAGAAGAAGGTGGTTCATATTTTCCTCCTTGCTGGGGCACAGGCAGGAAAGCAGATGCCGGGAAGGAATGTTCAGACACGCTTCCGTTCCTGCGCGGCCCCTTTTGGGAAATGTGGTTTGAGTTTTCTTATCATAACATATTTTGAGGGAGATTTCATGGTGAGTTTTGCGAATGGGCGCGGGCTGAACCGTTACGTCTGCCAGCCGCAGCAGTCCCGAGTTTGCCACTTCCTCAAGCATATCGAAACAAAAATTTCCTTATTCTGCA